>NZ_LSFI01000027.1 GCF_001642325.1 Thermodesulfatator autotrophicus
ATTGACAGATACCGAAAGAGTTACGGAGTCGAGCCGATCTGCAAGGTTTTGCCGATTGCTCCGTCAACCTACTATGAATGGAAGAGGCGAGAAAAAGATCCTTCACGTCTTTCGGCCAGGGCTCGCAATCTCTTCGCGAGGCGAAGCAGTCGCCGTGGCGATCTCAACCTATCTCTAAATTTTTGCAAAAGTCTCTTAATTTTTGTAAAGTTTTCGTTAAACTAGCAAAATGCTAGACATTGTACAGGAGGTAATTTTATGAAACAAATTGATTGTCGCGGGCTTCCTTGCCCTCAGCCAGTTATAAAAACTAAGAATATCCTTGACGAAATTGAAGAAGGTGAAGATGTCTTGGTACTGGTTGATAACGAAGCGGCGGTGAAAAATGTTTCCCGTTTTGCTGAGGCCCAGGGGCATTCGGTAAAAGTTTCCGAAAAAGAAGGCTTCTGGGAGCTAATAGTTACTAAAGGATCTTCAACCACTTCTCAAACTCCGGCAATATCTTGTGAAACCCAAGAAAACATTTGTGTAGTTTTAGCTTCAAAGACTATGGGCCAGGGAGATGAAACTTTAGGCAAGATTCTATTAAGGTCTTTTGTAAAAACTTTGAAAGAAGTTAATCCTAAGCCTAACACCATTGTTTTTTACAATGAAGGGGTATTTTTGACCTTAGAAGATTCTGAGCTATTAACTGATCTCAAAGAACTGGAAAAAAGCGATATAGAAATTCTTGTTTGTGGAACCTGTTTAGATTATTACCAGGTGAAAGATAAACTAGCCGTGGGTAAGATATCAAACATGTTTGATATCTTACAAAAACTGGTGTCCTCAAAGGTTATAAAGCCGTGATTTATCTGGACCAGGCAGCTACTTCTTTTCCAAAACCTTTTGAGGTTATTGAGGCGGTAGGGCATATCTTGAGAAATATTCCGGGAAGTCCCGGGCGCTCGGCCCATCAAGGGGCTTTGGCGGCAAGCCATATCATCTTCGAAGCCCGCGAAAAGGTAGCCGCTTTCATCGGCGCTGAAGATTCTAGCCAGATAATTTTTACTTCTGGCTCTACTGAAAGTCTCAATATGGTGATTATGGGGCTACTTAAACCTAACGACTGTGTAATAGCTACCCATATGGAACATAATTCTGTGGCTAGACCTCTTGAATACCTCCGCCAAAAAAGAAATGTAAAAGTAATTTTTGCTCCGTGTAATGAGGAAGGGTTCCTTGATCTTGATGCTTTCGCCAGCCTAGTAGAAACACATAAGCCACGGCTAATTTGTTTAAATCTGGTTTCAAATGTAACTGGAACCATCCAGCCCCTAGCTGAAATATTAGAAATTAAAGGCGAAAGTTTGCTTCTTATTGATGCTGCCCAGGCGGTAGGGCATATTCCTATAGATGTTTCTAAAGGGGATATAGATTTTTTAGTTTTTTCAGGGCACAAAGGTGTTTTCGGCCCTCCTGGAGTGGGAGTGCTTTATATCAAGCCAGGGCGTGAAAATGAACTTTCTCCCATCAAGCTTGGGGGCACCGGGAGTCGTTCAGAATCTCTTGAAGCCCCTAAGTTCCTGCCAGATCGCTTTGAACCCGGTACTCCTAATTTATGCGGTATCGCCGGGCTTGCCGCAGGTATTGACTTTATTGAAAAAACAGGCCTTATGAAAATTCATCGGCATACTACAGCTCTGGCTGACCTTTTTGTTGAGAAAATTAAGGGGCATCCTCGGCTTAAATTTTATGGGCCGAAAGAAAGAATCAAGGCTATTCCCATTGTTTCCGTAAATATAGAAGGTCTTTCGCCTTCTGAGGTGGCAAGGGTTCTTGATAAAGAATTTCAGATTGCCGTGCGCCCTGGTCTTCATTGTGCTCCTCTGGCTCATAAGGCCATAGGCACCTTCCCGCAGGGAACAGTAAGGTTTTCTTTTGGCTATTTTAACCGCATAAAAGAAGTTGAATTAGCTGCTGAAGCCCTATTAAAAATAGCAGCATGAAGGTTATTTTACTCTTCCCTTCCATTCATTATGTCTTAAAAGCAGAAAAAGTTCTCAAAAAAGAGGGCCTGAAACTTGATTTGGTGCCTGTCCCCAAAGAAGTAAGCAGTGATTGTGGTATGGCCTTGGAAATAGAAAAAGAAGCCCTGGCCCTGGTTTTAAAAAAACTTGCTTTGGCTAACCTTAGGCCTTCTTCCTGTCAGGAAAAGACTCCTGAAGGCTACCGAGAAATTCACACCTAGACGCCAGCTTAAATTGGTTTTACCATTAACTTGTTATGGAAAAGACGGTTTGCACCAATAAAAAAGCTCGGCATCTTTATGACATTGAAGAAACGCTTGAAGCGGGGATGGTCCTTCTTGGGCCAGAGGTAAAGTCCTTAAGGCTTGGAAGGGCTAATCTGGTTGATAGCTTTGCTCGCATTAAAGACGGTGAGGTATATCTTTACAACGTTCACATCAGTCCTTATCCTTTTAGTCGTGAGGCGCAGTTAATTGACCCAACGCGTACGCGCAAGCTTCTTTTAAAAAAGCAGGAGATAAGGCGGCTCCTTGGCAAGGTACAGCAAAAAGGTTATACTTTAATACCTTTGAGAATTTATTTTCGGGATGGCAAGGCCAAGGTGGAGTTAGCCTTGGCTAAAGGTAAAAAGGTTTATGACCGGCGGGAAACTATACGCCGCCGTGATGTTGAGCGAGAGCTCAGGCGCCGTTACAAAGGGCGCATAAAATAGTTCTTTTAAAATTGGGCTAAAAGCCCTGCTTTCGTTGGCCCAAAAGCTTTGAGGGGGCGAAATGGGTTCGACGGAGGTGCGTAGGGCTGAACAGCGTGCCGAGGTGCCCACCGCCTCGTAAAAAAGGTGGGGCAAACACAAGTGCCGACGAATACAGCTACGCCATGGCTGCTTAATAGAAAAGCAGCCCGCCCTGAATCCTGCCTCTGCCCGCGGGCGGTTCAGGGCGTCAGCTAGCGGGCTGGCCTAGAAGGTGCGCCTGCCACCTTCTAGGCGAGATTTCTGCAGGCTAGGCTGGTGGAGGCCAGCCTGGGGAGTCTCCCCAGCCGAAAGTCACGGCCCAGGCTACGCACGTAGAAGTTCAGTCTGAAACACCTCCGGACGCGGGTTCGATTCCCGCCGCCTCCACCAGAATTTTTAAGTAATCCAGCCCCAACGGCGTGCAAAGTTCATCCCTCCAAGTGGCACATAAACTTTTTCATAGCCTGCAGCATAAAGCACTCGCGCGGCCTCATAAGCTCTCATAGAAGAATTACAAATTAAAATGACTTCTTTGTCTTTTGGAATTTTATCAACATTATGTCTTACCTGGTTATAAGGGATACAAATCCAGCGTCCAGGATATTTTTCTATAAAGGGAGCGGCTTCGCGTTCACTTCGTACATCAACAAAAACTGTATTTGGGTAATTTTCTTTTAGCCTTTTAAATATTTCATCAAGCTCAATAGGCTTAAAAAGTCCATCAGCCATGTTATTGGCCACCATGGAAACCACATTTATGGGGTCAAGGGCAGAGTTAAAGGGTGGAGCGTAGGCCAGTTCCATATAAGCCGTATCTTCTAGGCGAGGCTTAAACTCAAGCAGTTTAGCAATAGCGTTAATACGGGCCATGGCGCCATCTGTCATAGGACCAACGGCTTGAAAACCAAGAACGCGGCGGTCTCTTTCGTCAGCAACTATTTCTACAAAAATGAGACCTGCACCTGGATAGTAGTGGGCTCTTTCCGTTTGGTTGTGTAAAGCGTAAAAGGCCTTAAAGTTTTCCCATTTAGCCACTTCGTAAGAAAGGCCACAGCTAGCAATAGCTAGATCAAAACATTTCATTACAAAAGCACCGACTGCTCCCCGGAATGTTTCTGTTCCTCCAGCTAAATTGGTACCAATTATGCGGCCGTGGCGGTTGGCAAGAGCACCAGAGGGAAGGACCATTTTTTTACCAGAAATCAGGTGAGTTATTTCTACACAGTCGCCACCGGCGTAAATATCAGGGTCTGAAGTTTGCAAACGTTCATTAACGATTATACCTCCGGTAAGAGGTGAAACAGCAAGCCCTGCATCACGGGCCAGCTGGGAGTTGGGGCGTACACCGGTAGCCATAATTACCAGGTCACATTCGTAACGACCATCTTCAGTAATTACCGCCACTACTTTTCCGTCTTTCCCTTCAATTTCTTTGGTGCGGGCGTTAACCACTAGTTTTACGCCTTTTTCTTTTAGATGCTGGGCTACTATGCGAGCCATAGGTGGGTCAAGTAAACGGGGAAGAGGCTGGGAAAAATACTCTAAAACCGTGACCTCTACTCCCCACAAGTCTCTAAAGGCCTCTGCCATTTCAAGGCCAATGGCCCCAGCTCCTATAATGACTACTTTACCTACTTCGCCTCTGGATAAACGATTTTTTATTTCAATAGCAGAATGAAGATTTGAAACGGCAAAAACACCATCAAGGTCTTTCCCTGGAAGAGGTAAAAGAAAGGGTGAAGCACCCGTAGCTAAAACTAACTTGTCATAAGGTAAGGTTTCTTCTTTTCCGGTATCAAGGTATTTGACATGTACCAATTTTTTATCTCGGTCTATTTTGGTAGCCAAAGTCTTTGTTAGAGTGTGAACCCCTTTGGCGTTTTCAAAAAATTTTTCGTCTCGCAACATCTTAAAAGCTGTAAGGCGGAGTTCTTTTTCGTCGGGAATATCCCCAGAAACGTAATAGGGAATCCCGCAGCCTCCATAGGAAATAAGGTCATCTTTGTCAATCATTATTACTTCTGCTTCGGGATTTAAGCGTTTTACCCGGCAAGCTGCCCGCGGGCCAGCTGCTACTGCCCCGATTACTACAATTTTTTCTTTCATGTTTTTACCTCCTAAAAATTTTTAACAAATAAAATGTTTATTTTGGTATAATTTGCTCAACAATTTCTTAATAGTGTTTATATTTTTTGTAGAGAAGTAAAGTTCAAATAACGCTAAGGGGGACCCAAAATGAAAAAAGAAAGAATTCTTAAGAAAGATTGGCCTATCTTTTTAAAACAGTTTAACGCTGAACATCAGTTTAGGCCGGTTTGCGTGCTGGTGGGTGGCCACGAAGTATGCCGGGACATGCCCTTTTTGGGATTAGTATATGAAGCCAAGAAGAAAGACGTAGAAGTCATTGTTGGGGGAATTGATGCTGAACATACCGAGCATTTAGTTCATACTTTGCGTTCTCCCCGGGCAATATATGTTTTGAAAGAAAACGGTGAAGTTAAAGGAATCGAAGTCCAGTCAGCCAAGGAGGACAATCTGGTTGTTGAATTTATTGGTCCTCCAGAAGAAGCCCAAAGGATGAAAAAAGAATTAATTGAAAAAATTGCTTATGACCTTTATCTCAAACGGGGAAAGGAACCAGGTAAAGCCCTTGATGACTGGCTTGAAGCAGAAAAGATTGTAGAAAAAGTAGCTAAGATGTATATCTAGGCAAAAAGAAAGGGGAGGTTTGTTTCCCCTTTCTTTTTGGCGGATTTCCTTGTTGCTGTGAGCCTCGTAAGAGCCACTATTAAGAGATCTTTGCAAATATTTTTGATTTTCCATTTATCTCTGAGACAGCTTCGCCTGTCCCGAGCGAAGCGAGGGATCTCCTCGCACACTGATAATAAGAAATGGCTCCTTTCAATAATAAAATGTTGTGAAGTATCTTTCCTCTTCGCTATGTGAGATTCTTTTTTTCGTCTTTACGAGTAAAGCGAAGCCATCCTTGTCGCGAGGCGACACAGTCACCAGTGATTTCAACCTGTCTCAGAATTTTTGCAAAATCTCTTTACGATATTTTGCGAGCCGAAGTAATCTCCAGTTGATATTTTCTAGGGGCTCCGAAAGCCGAATGTTTTTTCTAGAGTACTGAAAAAGGCCTTAATTTGAACTTGGTTTATTCCGATTAGTTGGTTATAAAAAAGACAAATTTCCCCTATAAAGGAGTCTTCTATGGTGGGTAGATGGCGTATTTTAGTAGTTTTTTTACTGGTATTGGCTTTTTTAGGTTGTAGTTCTCCAGAAGAAAAAATTTCCAAGCACATGGAAAGAGGCATAGCCTTTGCCAAAGAGGGGAAACTTCGTGAGGCGGCCATTGAGTTTCAAAACGTGCTTCAGCTTGATCCCAAACACCCCAGAGCCAATTACGAACTTGCTGAGATATATTTTAAAACTGGCAATTTGAGGCGAGCCCTTTCCCAATATCGTAAGGCCGTTGATGTTGACCCGGATAATCTAGAAGCGCGAGTTAAGCTTTCTTCTCTCCTTATTGCCGCAGGTGAACTGGAAGAGGCTGAAAAGCACTTACAATATGTCCTTCAAAAAGAGCCCGAAAACACAAAGGCTTTAAATCTTTTGGCTACTTTGCGTCTCCGCCAGAAAGACTACCAGAACGCCGAAAAACTAGCCGAAGAGGTACTGGCTAAAGACCCTGGCAATACCGAAGCCCTGGTAATTATCTCTCGCGTTTACAATGCCAGAGGAGAAAAGGGTAAAGCTCTTGCTAAGTTGAAAGAGGCCATAGCTAAATCTCCTGACAATCCTTTCCTCTATGAGCTTTTACTTCGCCAGTATCTTGAAAGCGGAAAAGTAAAAGAAGCTGAGGCCCTTCTTAAAGAACTAACCCAAAAATTTCCCCAACAAAATCGCTTTGTCCGCGAGCTTATCTCTCTTTACATAGCTCAGGGCAAGTTTAAAGAAGCTGAAAAATTCTTGCTTGCCTGGAATGAAAAACATCCTGACGAAGTCTTTGGCCGCCTTCTTTTGATAGACCTTTATCGCCAGCTTGGCCAGACAGATAAAGCTATAGAGCTTGCCGAAGAAAGCCTTAAAAAATGGCCTGACTCTTTAGATTTAAAAGCCCAGTTAGCGTATCTTTTAGTTCAAAAAAATAAGCTTGACGAAGCCCAGAAGCTTGTTGATGAAGTTCTGGCTAAAAATCCCAATCACCCTATTGCCCATCTGGTAAGAGGGAAAATTCGCCTGGCCAAAGGTCTCCTAGCTGAAGCTCTGGAAGACTTTCAGGTTACTACTAAAGGTCGGCCGCGCCTGGCTGAGGCTTATCACTTTATTGGTGTGGTTAACCTGCTTCAGGGGAAACCCTCTGAGGCCAGAAAGGCCCTTGAAAAGGCTATTGAATTAAATCCTCTTGCCTGGAAAACTAGGCTGATTTACGCCCGTTTACTTCTTGCCCAGGGGGAACCTGAAAAAGCGCGTGAAGAAGTTATAAAAGTCCTTCGCCTTATGCCACGGAATAAAGAAGCCGGTTTGCTTCTTGCCCTTTCTTACATGGCTGAAAAGAAGTTTGCCGAGGCAGAAAAGATTTACAAGCGTATGGCAGAAATATTCCCCAAAGATTCTACGGTTCACTTCGCTTACGCTACCTGCCTTTATGCCCAGAAAAGAATTGAAGAAGGCGTAGCAGAAGACTTAAAGACTCTGGAATTGGCCCCCAATCATTTACCAGCCCTTACCCGTCTCGTTAGATTCTACCTGGCCAAAAAAGAACCTGATAAGGCCATGGCCCTTATTGATAAGCATCTAGCTAATTTCAAAGATAAAGCTCCTCTTTACTTTTTGAAAGCTCAGGTTTATCTGGCCAAGAATGACTTAAAGTCAGCAGAAAAAGAACTTAAGCTTGCCGTTAAAGAAAATGATAAATTCCTCCCAGCCTATAACCTGCTTATTGCCCTTTATGCCAGAGAGGGCAAACTTAGTGAAGCCCTGGCTGAATGTGAAAAGGCCCTTGAAAAAACGCCGAAAAACATTGCTCTTTTAATGATCAAGGCCGCCATTCTTATGGCCCAAAATAAAAACGACGAAGCTGAAAAGATTTATCGTCAAATTATTGAGTTAAAGCCTGATTACTTCCCGGCCTTAAACAACCTGGCCTGGATGCTTGCCGAAAAAGGCGAGCTTGAAGAAGCTTTTATTCTGGCTCAAAAGGCCAGGGAACTTGCTCCTGAAAATCCATATATCCTTGACACTTTCGGTTGGGTGCTTTACAAACGCGGCTCCTACGAACTGGCCGTTTCTACCTTTCAAGATGTACTGGAAAAAAATCCTGACTTTTTGCCTACCCGCCTGCATCTGGCTAAAACCTTTATAGCTATGGGTAAAAAAGATAAGGCTATGGAAGAACTTAAAAAGATAGTAAAATCTCCTCTTAACTTTCCTGAAAAAGAGGAGGCCCAAAAGCTTCTTGAAGAACTCAAAAAATCTTAGAGATCTTACCTGCGAAGAGCTTGAAGCCCTCTTTAAACAAAGGGGGCTTCAAACCTATAGGGGGCGTCAGGTCTTCAAATGGTTAGCACAACCTGGAATTTATTCTTTTGACCAGATGACAGACCTTCCCAAGGCTCTGCGCCAGGAGCTTGGCGAAGAATTTAGTATCTTTCTTCCTGAAATTGTAAAGGAAGAGGTCTCTTCTGATGGCACGCGAAAACTTGTTTTGCGTCTTGAAGATAAAGAACTGATAGAAAGCGTTATCATCCCCGAGGCAGATCATTTTACCCTTTGTGTGTCTTCTCAGGTGGGCTGTGCCATGGGTTGCACCTTTTGCCTTACTGCCAGAATGGGCTTAAGGCGCAACTTAAAGCCCCATGAAATAACCGCTCAGGTGTTAAGGGCCAGGGAGGTTCTTATAAGAGAGGGGCTTTCTGAAGAAAAAAAACTGCGCAATATTGTTTTTATGGGTATGGGAGAGCCCCTGGCCAATTATGATAATGTTCTCACCTCGCTTCATATTCTTCTTGACCAAAGAGGATTTAATTTTTCAAGACGCCGTGTCACTGTTTCCACTGTGGGGCTGATACCTCAGATGGAAAAACTCGGAAGAGATATTACGGTTAAGCTTGCTATTTCTTTACACGCTGCAGACGAAGAAAAGCGCTCCCAACTTATGCCCATTAACAAACGTTACCCTTTAAAAGAGCTAATACCCGCTTGCCGTCGTTATCTTTTGCCCAAGGGCTGGCGCATTACCTTTGAGTATCTTATGCTTAAGGGAGTGAATGATTCTCCTAAAGACGCCCATAAATTGGCCAAACTTTTAAAGGGGATACCAGCCAAAATAAATCTTATCCCTTTTAATGAACACCCTGCGTTGCCTTTTAAGTGTTCAAGTGAAAGTGCCATCTTGCGTTTTCAAGAAATATTACTTTCTCATGGTTATGTGGGCACTATCCGTAAAAGTAAAGGGAGAGACATTTCAGCTGCTTGCGGGCAGTTGGCCACGAGGCTTGCGGCATGAGTAAAGACTTTCTGGTTACCATAATTGGCGGAGGCCTTGCAGGTTCAGAAGCCGCCTGGCAACTGGCCTGCCGAGGAGTGCCGGTAAAACTTTACGAGATGCGTCCTAAAAAACTAACTCCTGCTCATAAAACCGGAAAGCTCGCTGAGCTGGTCTGTTCAAACTCCTTGCGTTCAAAAGAAATAACAAGCGCGGTGGGGCTTTTAAAGGAAGAACTCAGGCGACTTTGGTCCCTCATCATGGAAGCGGCTCTTGCCAGTGAAGTGCCTGCTGGAAAGGCGCTAGCCGTTGACCGGGAGCTTTTTGCCTCTTACATAACCGAAAAGATCTCAGCGCACCCTTTAATAGAAATTATCAACGAAGAGGTAACAGTCATTCCTGAAGAAGGGATTGTTATCATTGCCACTGGCCCTTTGACTTCAGACTCTCTGGCTAAAGACCTGAAACGCTATACTGGTGAGGAGTTTTTTCATTTCTATGACGCCATTGCCCCTATTGTTTACGCTGATTCCATAAACTGGGATAAGGTCTTTAAGGCTGACCGCTACAGTGAAGGTGAAGGGGCCTATGTAAACTGCCCTATGACCAAAGAAGAATATGAGCGTTTTATAGACGCCCTGCTTTTGGCAGAAAAAGTACCCTTTAAAGAGTTTGAAAAGCCCAAGTATTTTGAGGGTTGCCTTCCCATAGAGGTAATGGCTGAAAGGGGCCGAGACACTTTGCGTTTTGGCCCCATGAAACCGGTAGGCTTAAAAGACCCACGCACCGGGAAGGAGCCTTACGCCGTGGTTCAGCTTCGGGCTGAAAACAAAGAAGGAACTCTATATAACCTGGTGGGATTTCAAACTAAATTGAAATACAAAGAGCAGGAAAAGGTCTTTCGCATGATTCCCGGGCTTGAGCAGGCAGAGTTTGCCCGTTTTGGCTCCATACACCGTAACAGCTTTGTTTGTGCGCCTAAAGTGCTCACCAAAACTTTACAACTCAAAAAGGAACCAAGAATTTTTCTGGCAGGCCAGTTAAGTGGAGTGGAGGGCTATGTAGAGTCAACGGCCATGGGGCTTCTGGCCGGCCTTAACGCCAGTCGGCTGGCCAGGCAGGAAAAGCTAGTAGTGCCACCTCGCACTACGGCTCACGGAGCCCTTGTCCATTATATTACCGAGGCAGATCCCAAACATTTTCAGCCCATGAATATAAATTGGGGGCTTTTCCCGCCGCTTGATATGCCTGTCAAAAAGCGCAAGAAACTTCCCAAACGCGAAAGATATAGGCTTATGGCAGAAAGGGCCTTAAAAGACCTGGCTAAGTGGATTGAAGAAGAAAATATTTTGGCTAACTTTAAGAGATTTCAGGAGAAAAATTATGAATTGTCCAGCCTGTAATGGAAATATTCCTGAAGGCGTTTCTTTCTGTCCTTATTGTGGAAAGGCGGTGCGAATTAATAAGCAGAGATTCTGGTTAATGGCTGGCCTGGCAGGTGTCTTTGCTGGAGCCGCGTTAGCCTTGATTTGTCAGTTGTTTAGAGAGAGGGAACTATGGCTTAATCAAGGGCTAAGGCAAAAAGAAATAACTTCCAGTGAAGAAGACGATGAAATTATGGATTTTTGAAAAGGGTCAAGCCCTTGCCGCCGCTTATAAAACTTTGTAGCTTTAAGACAAAATTTTGAAAAATCTTTGACAGGGAGATTGTTTATGAAAGTAAACGTGGAAGACATCACTTCAGTTCAGAAAAAGCTCAAAGTAGAGTTGCCCCCAGAGGTGGTGGCTAAAGAGATTGACCGAGCTTGCCAGAAGCTTAGCAAAGAGGTTTCGGTAAAAGGCTTTCGCAAGGGTAAAGTTCCAAAGGCTGTAGTAAAACGTCTTTTTAGAGAACATATTGAAGAGCGCGTAGTGGAAAACCTTATTCAGGAAACTCTTCCCAAGGCCATAGAGGAATCAAAATTAGCGCCTATTGTAAGGCCTTTAATTGAATCTTATGACCAGTTAGACGAAAAAACGGGCTTTTCTTACACCGCGGTGGTGGATATCAGGCCTGAAATAGATATAAAGCCCGAAGACTATAAAGGTTTAGAGATAGAAACCCTTCCCACCGAGGTAACCGAAGAAGAACTGGAAAATCATCTCAAGGCCATTCAGATGACCTTTGCTGACTTAAAGCCCGCTGAAGAAGGCCACGAAATACAATTGAATGACATAGCCATCTTATCTTTTAAGGCTTACATTAACGGTGAACCGGTACCAGGGCATGAGGCCGAAGCCCTTTACGTTGACGTAGGTACGGGAGAATTTAATGAAACTATAGAACAGGCCCTTATAGGTAAAAAAGCCGGAGACACCGTAGAAGTAGATGTAACCTACCCTGAAGACGCCTTAAACGCCCAGTTAGCTGGCCAGACAGTGCATTATAAGGTCCAGATAAGAGAGGTTTATGTGCGTGACTTAAAACCCCTTGATGATGAGTTCATCAAAAAGATGAACTTGGGTTTTGAGTCTGTAGAACAACTGCGTGAAAGGATTAAGGCCCGCCTTGAGGAAGAGAAGAAGAAAAAAGCTGAAGAATTCTTGAAGGAACAGATCCTTCAAAAGCTGCGAGAAAAGATCCAGTTTGAAGTGCCGGAAAGATACGTAGAGTATAAGCTTGCTCGCTTAATTGAACAGATGCAACAGAACCTTGAAGAAAAAGGGCATACTTTTGAGTCTGCAGGAATCTCTGTGCCCAAGCTTAAAGAGCGTTTGCGCCCTATGGCTGAACAGCAAGCCAGAGAAGACTTGATTTTAGAAAAGATTGCAGAGATCGAAAATATAAGTGTAAGCGGAGAAGAATTAGAGGAAAAAGCCAAGATGCTTGCAGAAGCTACCAAAGCAAGCCTTGAAGAAGCAAGAGCTATTCTGGCTACCTCTATGGTGCCGCGCATCATAGCTGACAAGACTTTGCAATTTCTGGTCTCTCAGGCTAAAATTAAAGAAAATCAAGAAAAAGAAAAGACTCAGGATACTTCTCCAGCCGAAAAGCAGGAAGAGGTCAAAGAGAGTGAGGGTTAGCCATGTATGTGCCTATTGTCATTGAACAAACTGCTCGTGGTGAAAGGGCTTATGATATCTATTCCCGTCTTTTACGGGAAAGGATAGTCTTTATAGGGGCTCCCATTGACGACCATCTGGCCAACCTGGTGATTGCCCAGCTTCTTTTCTTAGAAGCAGAAGACCCGGATCGGGATATCACCCTGTATATAAATTCGCCAGGTGGTATTGTAACTTCGGGGCTCGCTATTTATGACACCATGCAATACATAAAGCCCGATGTCTGCACCCTTTGCCTGGGGCAGGCTGCCAGTATGGCCGCGGTGCTTCTGGCTGGCGGGGCGAAGGGTAAGCGTTATGCCCTTCCCCATTCTCGTATCATGCTACATCAACCCATTGGTAGCTTTCAGGGGCAGGCCACTGATGTTGATATTCAGGCGCGAGAGATACTTCGTTTGCGAGCGATGTTAAATGAAATTCTTGCTAGCCATACTGGCCAGCCCATAGAACAAATCCAGAAAGACACCGAGCGCGACTTTTATATGTCAAGTGAAGAGGCGCAAAAATATGGAATTATTGATAAAATATTGGTAAAGCGCCCTTCAAAGAAGGAGGAAAGTAACAATGCCTAAGAAAAATAAAGGCGATTTGCATTGCTCTTTTTGCGGGAAAAGCCAGCACGAGGTCCGCAAATTAATTGCCGGGCCAGCCGTCTATATTTGCGATGAATGTATTGAGCTTTGTAATGACATAATTGCCGAAGATTCTGACGGCGAAGAGTTTGAGAAAGAGTCGCCAACAATTCCTAAACCTTCAGAGATAAAAGCCTTTCTTGACCAGTACGTTGTAGGTCAGGAAAAAGCTAAAAAGATTCTCTCTGTAGCGGTGCATAACCACTACAAGCGTATTGAAAGTAGGGTAAGCCTTAACGGGGTGGAACTCCAAAAAAGCAATATTATGCTTATTGGTCCCACAGGGAGCGGTAAGACCTTGCTTGCCCAAACTTTAGCCAAGTTCTTGAATGTGCCTTTTACCATCGCTGACGCCACCACCCTTACCGAAGCAGGCTATGTGGGAGAAGACGTGGAAAATATCATTCTTAATCTCTTACAGGCGGCTGATTACGATGTAGAGCTTGCTCAGAGAGGCATCGTCTATATTGACGAAATAGACAAAATTGCCAAAAAGACAGACAGTCCTTCCATTACCCGAGATGTTTCAGGGGAGGGTGTGCAACAGGCCCTTTTAAAAATACTTGAAGGCACGATAGCTAATGTGCCCCCAAAAGGCGGGCGTAAGCACCCGCAGCAGGAGTTCATCAAAGTTGATACCACCAATATCCTTTTCATCTGTGGAGGGGCTTTTGTTGGCCTTGAACGTATTATTAAAGAGCGCCTTGGTCAACGCTCCATTGGCTTTGGGGCAGACATAAAAAGTGCTAAAGACATGAGTATTGGCGAAATTCTTGCCCATGTAGAGCCTGAAGATTTAATAAAGTTTGGTATGATCCCGGAGTTTGTAGGCCGTGTGCCTATCGTGGCCACCCTGGATGAACTTACCGAAAAAGAGCTTATCAAAATTCTTACAGAGCCTAAAAACGCCCTGGTCAAACAATATGAAAAACTATTTGAAATGGACGGTGTAAAGCTTAGATTTACAGAAGGGGCTCTTCAAGCTATCGCCAAAGAGGCTATCAGGCGCAAGTGTGGTGCGCGTGGTTTGAGGGCCATTATGGAAGAAGCTATGTTTGAAATAATGTATGAACTTCCTTCAATGGAAGGGGTTAAAGAAGTGGTGGTGACAGAAGAAGTCATCACCAAGAGAGACAAACCAATAATAATTTACGAGTCACAGGCCCAGCAGGCCTAAGAGGGATTATGGATACGAAACAAGAACAACAAACCATAACATTACCTTTGCTGCCTTTGAGAGATATTGTCCTTTACCCGGGGCGTTTAGTGCCCCTTTTTATCGGGCGTGAAAAGAGCATTATGGCCATTGAGCACGCCATGGCCGGTGACAAGGAAATTTTTCTTTCCGCCCAGAAAGACGCTCAGCTAGACGAGCCCGAAGAAAAAGACATTTATCGTATTGGCACTATTGGCACGATAATCCAGATTTTACGCTTGCCTGATGGCACGGTAAAAGCCCTTATTGAGGGCAAACAGCGGGCCAAGATTAATCGCTTCTTGCCTGGGCATTCCTTTTTTATGGTGGAAGTTGAGCCTAAGAGCGAGGTCATTGAGGCTGGCCCAGAGGTTGAAGCCCTCATCAGGCTTTGCCACGAAGCCTTTGAAGAATATACCAAAGTGAACAAAAAGATTCCGCCAGAAGTTGTTTCTTCTATTCTGGGGCTTAAAGACCCTTCACGTCTGGCTGACCATATCGCTGCCGTCTTAAACCTTAAGCTCTCCCAGAAACAGCGGCTACTTGAGATAACCAACGTTAAAAAGCGGCTTGAGATGGTCCTTGGATATCTCCGAGGCGAGATGGAGGTTATCCGCCTTGAGCAGCGCATTAAAGAGCGCGTGAAAAAGCAGATGGAAAAGACCCAGCGGGACTACTATCTCAACGAGCAGATGCGGGCCATACAGAAGGAAATGGGAGAGCGCGAAGACGGCCGTGGCGACCTGGCTGAGCTTGAAAAGCGCATTAAACGTAAACGTTTGCCTAAAGAAGTGGCTGCCAAAGTGCGCCAGGAGTTTAAAAAGCTCCAGATGATGTCGCCCATGTCCGCTGAGGCCACGGTGGTGCGCAATTATATTGACTGGCTAATCAGCATCCCATGGTACGAGCGCACTAAAGACAAAATAGACATAGACGAAGCGGAAAAAATCCTTGACGCTGACCACTACGGCCTTGAAAAACCCAAACAGCGTATTCTTGAACACCTGGCCGTACAAAAGCTGGTTAAGAAAATAAAAGGGCCAATTCTATGTCTCGTAGGGCCACCGGGAGTGGGGAAGACCTCCCTGGCGAGATCTGTGGCCCGGGCCATGGGGCGTAACTTTGTGCGCATATCTCTTGGTGGCGTGCGCGATGAGGCTGAAATACGAGGACATCGCCGCACTTATATAGGTGCTTTGCCTGGCAAGATTATTCAGGGCATGAAAAAGGCTGGCACCATAAACCCGGTCTTTTGCCTTGACGAAGTAGATAAAATAGGTACGGATTTCAGAGGGGATCCTGCCGCGGCCCTTCTTGAAGTGCTTGACCCTGAGCAGAATTTCTCTTTTCAGGACCATTACCTGGAAGTTGGTTATGACCTTTCAAACGTGCTGTTTATTACCACGGCTAACGCCTTGCATACGATTCCAACTCCTTTGCTTGATCGTATGGAGATTATAGAGATCCCCGGCTATACCGAAGAAGAAAAACTTGAAATTGCCAAGGGATATTTGATTCCGCGGCAGTTAGAAGCCCATGGCCTATCACCTGAAATGGTCCAGTTTTCTGATCGGGCCATTTTGGAAATAATCAGGCGTTATACCAAAGAAGCGGGCGTTAGAAACCTTGAGCGCGAGATAGCGGCTATTTGTCGTAAGATTGCCAAAGAGGTAGCCAAAGATCCCAAGGCTTTTAAGCCTACCAAGGTTTTAGTTAGCAAGGTTCACAAGTACCTTGGTGTGCCGCGTTATCGTTACGGCATGGCAGAAGAGAAAAACGAAGTGGGTATGGCCACAGGCCTTGCCTGGACGGAGACAGGTGGTGCTCTTCTCCAGATAGAGGCGGTGATTATGCCTGGTAAAGGAAAGCTGCTTATTACTGGAAAGCTTGGCGATGTCATGCAGGAGTCCGTGCAGGCGGCCATGAGTTACGTGCGTTCTCGGGCGCATCAGTTAGGGCTCCCACCTGACTTCTATCAGCGCATAGATATTCACGTGCATGTGCCAGAAGGGGCTATTCCCAAAGATGGGCCAAGTGCTGGTATTACCATTGCTACGGCTATTGTTTCGGCTCTTTTAAAGATCCCGGTTAAACGTACGGTAGCTATGACAGGGGAAATCACTCTAAGAGGTCGGGTCTTGCCTATCGGTGGGCTTAAAGAGAAGCTTTTAGCCGCACGACGTGGCCATATTGAAACGGTTCTTATACCTAAAGAAAATGAAAAAGACCTCAAAGAGATCCCGGCTAAAGTGCGCAAAGATTTAGACATTGTCCTGGTAGAACATATGGACGAGGTCTTAAAAATAGCCCTTGATCTTGAAGATCCCGAAAAACTCTTTAGGGACGTTCCACCATATACGCTTTTTGGAGATCCTAAAGAAGGAAGCGAGATTAGAGCGCATTAGGCTTGACATGTAGAAATGGGCTTGTTAATTTTACCCCTGGTTAGGGCGGATAGCTCAGCGGGAGAGCATCGGCCTTACAAGCCGGGGGTCACAGGTTCAAATCCTGTTCCGCCCACCATAACAAGAAGATGTGCGGGGCTGTAGTTCAGCACGGTTAGAACGCCGGCCTGTCACGCCGGAGGTCGCGGGTTCAAGTCCCGTCAGCCCCGCCAGTTTACTACCCTATGGACCTGCCATTTATTTTTAAAAAAATAGTCGGTAATCTTCTGTTGCCTTCAGGCCTTTCTTTTCTTTTTTTGTTATTGGCTTTTTTAGCTGCTTTTTCCCGTTACCGTAAAAGTCAGGTGAAAGTTTTTCTTTCACTGGGTTTTCTCGTTTTCTTTTTATCTTCTACGGTTTTACCTTATTTTTTGCTGCGTCCTCTTGAATCTCGTTACGCACAACCAGAAGAAGCCATTTTAAAAGAAGCAGAAGCTATTGTCTTGCTGCCAGCTTATATTTCTGACCGCCCAGGCCTGGGGCTTTTTGACCGCATTGGGGGAGAAACAGCCAAAAGGCTTTTAGCCGCTGTTTCTTTGGCCAGAAAATACCCTGAAAAAACGCTTATAATCGTGGGGGCTGGGAGCTGCGGTGTGGAAATGGGTAAAGGTGCAAGTTATCTGGCAGAGATAGCCAGAAAAATGGGAGTTAAAAATATAGAAGTTTATGACCAGCCCAATGATACGGCTTCAAGTGCGCGGGCGCTCAAGAAACGTCTTGCAGGAAAAAAGTTTATCCTGGTAACGGCGGCTTATCACATGCCAAGGTCGGTATTTTTATTTGAGCGTGAAGGCCTTAAGCCTGTCCCTTACCCGGCTTATTATATTTCCAGGGCAGAAAAATCTTTTGGTATTACTGATTTTTGGCCCAGGCCTATAAACCTTTTTTATAGTGACCTTGCTGTTCATGAATATCTGGGGCTTGCTTTTTACAAGCTTTTAGAGCACATTCCTTAAGCATGGAGAACTGGCAAAAACAAGCTCAAAAGATTTTAGAAGAATCGCTGGCCGTAAAAAAAGCTTTCTGGGAAAAACAGAAGGGAAACATTTTAAGGTCTGCTGAAGAGATTTTGCGTGCCTTAAAAGCTGGAGGGAAGCTTCTAATTTTTGGAAATGGCGGAAGTGCCGCTGACGCCCAGCACATGGCGGCAGAGTTTGTAAATCGTTTTCGTCTGGAAAGGCTACCTCTTCCAGCCATTGCCCTCACCACGGACACTTCTATCCTTACGGCCATTGCCAACGATTACGATTTTTCCCAGGTTTTTTCCAAACAGGTTAAGGCCCTCGGTCATCCTGGCGATGTGGCTTTAGGCATTAGTACCAGCGGTAACTCTGAAAACGTATTGCAGGGGCTTGCCACAGCCAGAGAGTTAGGGCTTTTTACCATAGGGCTTACCGGTGGTGACGGCGGCAAAATGCCTTCTTATGCTGACCTAGTGATAACTGTTCCTTCAAGAGAGACACCGCGTATTCAAGAGGCTCATATTTTTTATATTCATCTTGTTTGTGAACTGGTAGAGGAGGCATACTTTGCGTCCTAAACCCCTTGATTTTTCAGGCCTTAAAACTTATAGCCTCTTTGAGCGGCCGAGCAAAGTTTCGGTGGAAGCTCTGGCAAAGCCTTTGTCTTCAGGCCTTAGTTTTAAAAAGTTTCTTGCCTGTTTACCCAAAGAACTTGCCGCGCGGGACCTTTTAGAAATTGCAAAGGCCATGGCAGGTGCACTTCGCCAAAAGCGCTCGGTTATCTGGGGTTTTGGAGCCCATGTGATAAAAGTGGGGCTTACTCCCGTTATCATTGACCTTATGAGGCGGGGTTTTATATCGGCAGTGATGGTAAACGGGGCCTGTATGGTGCATGACGCTGAGCTTGCCATGGCAGGCACAACCTCTGAAGACGTGGCCCAGGCCTTAAAAGACGGAAGCTTTGGCGCAGCTAGAGAAACAGGCGAACTGCTAAACCTGGCCGCTAAAGAAGGGCGGGACAAAGGTCTTGGTTTTGCCCTTGGGAAACTGCTAGCAGAAGGCGATTATCCTTATAAAAACTTAAGTCTTTTCGCCTCGGCTTACGAACTCGGTGTGCCGCTTACGGTGCACGTGGCCATAGGTACTGATATTGTTCACATGCACCCTTCGGCAGACGGTGCCGCTATTGGCGAGGCCTCTTTTTATGACTTCAGGCTCTTCTGCCGTCTGGTAGCAGACCTTGAAGGCGGAGTGTTTTTTCTGGCTGGGTCGGCGGTGTTGCTCCCGGAAGTATTTCTAAAGGCCTTAACTGTGGTGAGGAATCTAGGTTATCAGGTGGAGAGGTTTACCACGGTTAACTTTGACTTTATAAGGCAATATCGGCCGCTTACCAATGTGGTTAATCGGCCTACCATGACCGGCGGAAAGGGTTATCATATTACCGGGCATCACGAAATTTTAATTCCGCTTCTTGCAGGAGCCTTACTTGAGGAGATGAGCCATGAAACTTAGACTTATTTTTGACGAAGTCGTAGCCGAAATAGAATTAGCTGATACTCCTTGTGCTAAGGCCATTTTTGAGGCCGCCCCTTTTACCTCGCGCGTTAATCTCTGGGGAGATGAAATTTACTTTGCCACGCCGGTGGCTTTTGAGCTAGATGAAACGGCCAAAGAGGTGGTGGAGTTAGGAGATGTCGGCTACTGGCCGGATGGTAAGGCCCTTTGCCTCTTTTTCGGGCCAACGCCTATCAGTTCCCCAGGGGAAATCAGGCCAGCCAGTGCAGTAAATATTGTAGGTAAAGTAATAAGCCCCCTTGAAGACTTGAAGCGCGTGCCAGAAGGATTAGAAGTTAAGGTAGAAAAAGCTTAGGAGGTGAAATCCATGCCCATATACGAATTTACCTGTGCTGATTGCGGTGAGACCTTTGAAGAACTTATTCTTGGCGGAAATTGTGAGGGCCTAAAATGCCCCAAGTGTGGCAGCGAAAAGGTAGAAAAAATTATGTCAGCCTGCGCCTTTAAAAGTGGAGCCAAGTTTGTAAGCGCCTCTGGGAGTGCCTCGTGTAGCGGGTGCACCGCTACCAGCTGTAGTGGATGCAGCGGGAAATAAAAGCCTAACATGTATTACGATATTGCCTCAAAGATTATTCTTTCCCGCTGCAAGGAGCCTTTTCTTTTGTGGATTATCTGTAAAAAACGCTTATCTCCTCGAAGAACGTCCTCAGGAAACTACTTCTTTAAGGCGGGCTGACTTTGTATTTGAAAATACGGAGTTTTACACAGTTAATAAGCAAATTTACAATCCTGAGAGGCGGAAGAACCGTATTTTTATGTGATCCCTTTGGTGAGAAGGGCTTATAGACTTTTGGTCTCAATTTTTTCGGCATATTTATAGATACCTGCAAAATTGTCTTGACAAAGTTTCAGTTACATATAAAAATGTCAAACATGAAGATTTATCAAATAGTAGGTACCTGGGCATTTGAGGAAAAATTTGTTGGGAAAAGGATGATTTTTCTTGCTGGTCCCCGCCAAATCGGGAAAACTACACTCTCACGCTTAAAACTTAAAGAATTAAACCAACAAAATAACTATTACAACTGGGATACTCTTTCAGTGAGGCAAGCTTTTACCAGAAATCCTTACTTTTTTCTGGAAAACATTCCGGAGGTTCCCTCAGAAACTCAATCAGAAAATCATTTTCCTAAGTATTGGACAGTTTTTGATGAGTTTCACAAGCATCCTAAGTGGAAAGAACTTCTTAAAGGCTATTACGATGAGCTTGGACATTTTATTCGTTTTGTAGTGTGTGGAAGTGCAAGGCTTGATTTATATCGCCAAACTGGAGAAAGCCTCATTGGAAGATACTTTCTCTTTAAAATGTTTCCTTTAAGCCCAAATGATGTGATTTTCGGAAAATCTTTTAATTTTCAAAAAGCCTGGAATACTGAAAATTCTTTATCTTTTTCTCCTCCCTCTCTTGAATGGAAGGAAGCAGTTTGTCAGCTCTACGAAATTTCTGGTTTCCCTGAGCCTTTTCTTCAAGGAGAAAAAAGCTTTTATCTCAGGTGGAAAGAGGCTCACTTAAGTCTTCTTACCACAGAAGAAATTAGAGACCTCTCACGAATTTCTGACATTGTAAGGCTTCAGCAGCTTGTATTTTTACTTCCTGAAAGAATAGGCTCACCTTTAAGCTTAAACAATCTTTCTCAAACTCTGCAAACCTCTTATAATACAGTAAAACTCTGGCTTTCTGCTCTAGAAAAAGTTTATCTCATATTCTTTATTCCTCCATACAGCGGAAGACTTTCTCGTACAATTAAAAAAGAAAAAAAGTATTATTTTTGGGATTGGGGAATTCTTGAAGATACAGGAAAGAAGTTTGAAAATTTTTTAGCGGTTCAGCTTATGCGCTCTATCTCTGCCTGGAATGAGTGGGGATTAGGCAGTTTTTTTCTTTACTATGTTCGCACAAGAGATGGAAAGGAGATAGATTTTCTTATTATTAAAAACGGAAATCCATTCATGTTAATTGAGGTCAAAAATAGAGAGACTAATCCTGACCCCTCACTTTTTTACTTTTGGGAACGGCTTAAACCTAAATTTGCCTTTCAGGTAGTGCTTGAAAAGGAGATGTTAAAACAGGTACGTCCTGGAATTTTTATTATAGATGTGTTTCGCTTTTTAAGCTTATTGGTGTAAAATTTTGGACGGTTAAGTCTCGATAGTTTGTGTGCCTAGTAACTGTCACAACTCCAGAAAATGACGAAGCAGTTTTAGTCCTGGTAGATCTTTTAACGGGAATGGCCATTTTGGGAGGCTTAATTTCTCCTGAAATCCCGTTAAAATTGGTCCAGTGGAGGCGAGACATAATGATAGAAAGTGCTGCTTACGGAATAATAAAAAAGAAGGCTATGAAGAATGATTAAGGGAAGGTCTTCAGCAAGGATTAAAAGAAGCTATTTTAGAAATGCTTTTTTACCTGCTTCGCTGATTTCTTAGGTGAACGCGGTAAGCAGTGTAGAAACATTAAAAAGCCTTCACCGGGCAGCGGTAAAAGTTAAAAGCCTTTAGAGATTCAAAGACTTACTAAAACGAGTTAACGAATAAAAGGAGTGGGCCTTTGAGAAAGCTTATTAAAGTGGGCACACGGGGTTCAAAGCTTGCCCTTGCCCAAACTAATTGGGTTATTAGCCAGATAAAAGTACGTTACCCTGAAGTTCAGGTAGAAACCGTTATTATCAAAACCAAAGGTGACAAAATCTTAGATGTTCCCCTGGCCAAAGTTGGGGGGAAAGGCCTCTTTGTAAAGGAAATAGAAGAAGCCCTCTTGCGAGAAGAGATAGATTTGGCCGTCCACAGCATGAAAGATGTTCCCACAGAGCTACCAGCAGGCCTGGAGATAGCCATAATTCCTAAAAGGGAAAGCCCTTATGATGTGGTTATTGCCCAGGGTGGTGAGTCTATTGATGAAATACCAGAAGGGGCCACGGTTGGCACCAGTAGCCTGCGCCGTGGAGCCCAGTTAAAGGCTTTTCGGCCAGACTTAAAAATTGAAAATTTAAGAGGAAACCTTGACACTCGCCTGCGAAAACTAAATGAAGGCCTTTATGACGCCATCATTGTGGCTCAGGCTGGTCTCATAAGGCTTGGTATAAAAGAAGAACGGGCCAGGCCCATCTCTAAAGAAGTGATGCTTCCAGCCATAGGGCAGGGAGCCCTGGCTATAGAGGTGAGAGAGAGTGACCAGGACTTAAAAGAAGGCCTTGCCTTTTTACACCACGAAGAAACAGCCATTTGTGTAGCAGCTGAGCGGGCTTTTCTGGCCACTCTTGAAGGCGGCTGTCAGGTGCCACTGGCAGCCTTTGCCAGGCTTTCAGGGAACACTTTATTCGTTGAAGGCTTAATAGCTGATCCTTCTGGAGAAACAATTCTTAAAGATAAACTTCAGGGCCCGAAAGAAAAAGCCCGGGAGCTTGGCCAAAGACTTGCGGAAATTCTACTTGGCCGCGGTGGCCGAAAAATTCTTGACGAAGTTTACGGGGGAGCATAATGCGGGGAAAGGTTTATCTCATAGGAGCAGGCCCGGGAGACCCGGGGCTTATCACTGAAAAAGGAAGGCGCGTTATCAGCAAGGCTGATGTTATTGTTTACGACTACCTGGCCAATCCTCGTTTTTTGGCTCTGGCCCGAGATGACGCCGAAAAAATTTATGTTGGCAAAAAGGGTGGAGACCATACTCTTTCTCAGGAAGGCATAAATCAGCTGCTGGTGGATAAGGCCAAAGAGGGGAAAATTGTAGCCCGCCTGAAAGGAGGAGACCCGTTTCTCTTCGGCCGCGGTGGCGAAGAGGCCGAAGTTCTGGTAGCCCACGGCATTCCGTTTGAAGTGGTGCCAGGAGTTACTTCAGCTATTGCCGCGCCAGCTTATGCCGGAATCCCGGTTACCCATCGGGAACATACCTCTACTTTTACCATGGTTACTGGCCATGAAGACCCAACCAAAGAAGACTCAGCCATTGATTGGGAGGCCCTTGCTCGCATAGGCACCATCGCCTTTCTCATGGGCATGAAAAACCTTCCCCGGATTTGTGAAAATTTACTCCGCCATGGAAAGTCAGAGGACACACCGGTGGCAGTGGTGCGCTGGGGCACCACTCCGCGTCAAAGGGTAGTAGTTGGTAATCTTGGGAATATCGTCGCTAAAGTGGAAGAGGCCAGGCTTGGCCCGCCAGCTATAATCCTGGTGGGTGAAGTGGTAAAGCTCCGAGAAAAACTTAACTGGTTTGAAAGCAAACCCCTTTTTGGCAAGCGTATCGTCGTTACCCGCACCAGGGCTCAGGCCAGCCAGTTGGTGGAAAGTCTGGAAGAATATGGAGCAGAATGCATAGAAATTCCTACTATAAAAATTGTTCCACCAGATACTTTTGAACCATTGGACAGGGCCATTGAACAAATAGAAACTTACGATTGGCTTATTTTTACTTCGGTAAACGGAGTTAATGTATTTTTTGAAAGGCTTTTTGGAAAAGGGAAAGACGCCCGTTCTTTGGCCCGTGCCAAAGTGGCTGCCATTGGGGTAGCCACCGCTGACCTGATAAAAAAATATGGTATTGCAGTTGATCTTTTACCTGAAGAATTCAGGGCTGAAGGTCTTCTTGAGGCCCTTTTGAAAGAAGACTTTTCCGGTAAAAAAGTTCTTATTCCCAGAGCCCTTGAGGCCAGAGAAATTCTTCCTGAAAAGTTGCGAGAAGCTGGAGCAAAAGTAGAAGTAGTCCCTGCTTACCAGACTGTGCTTCCTGAAGAAGAGGCCGCTCGCCTTAGAAAAGAGCTTGCGCAAGGTGTTGACCTGATAACTTTTACCAGCTCCTCCACAGCTAAGAACTTGTTGAAGATGCTTGGTAGTGATGCTCAAGAGTTACTTTCTGGGGTAACTTTGGCCTCCATTGGCCCTATCACTAGTGAAACTCTAAGAAAATCTGGTTTTCCACCTCAGATAGAAGCTAAAAAATATACTATTCCAGGTCTGGTTAAGGCTATTGTGGAATATTTTGTTAAATAGCTTAAAGGTAACCGTAAACAATAAAATGACGGTCAGTGATAACTTCTACTTTGAAGTGGGATAGGTCTTGGGCTTTAAGTTGTTTGTTTATTTCTTCAGGAGTAAAGCCCGCTAGAAGGGAGTGATAAAAGTCTTTTTTTAAAACCTCTGGCTCATTTGCCGCGTATTTTTCTACAAGCTTTCTGGCCTTTTCTGGAGATTCAGGGCGCAAAAGATCCATAACTAGAATTGGAGACTGTGGTTTAGCCACTTCTTTAATAGTTTCCCACATTAAAAGGGGGTCAGGCAAATGATGGAGAAGAGAATTGACAATAACAGCGTCGTAAAAGCTTTGAGGTAGTTCTACTTCTGGAATTTTTCCGAGTATCAACTTGATGCGAGAGGTTAGTTTTTCCTGTTCAATTCGCTGTTGGCCATACTTAAGCATAGCTGGTGAGCCATCTACTCCATGGATAAGGCAATCAGGGTAAGCCTTGGCAAAACGGACAGAGATGTCTGCTGGGCCACAGCCAAGATCTAGAACTACTCCTTTTATATCTGGGCCAAAGATTTTTTGGAAGAGGTCAACGAACATTTGATGGGGGGCCGAAAAATCGGCTGAAGCATAGGCCTTTGCCTGTTCGTCATCAAGCATTAATTCAGGTTCAAGGATTCTTTCCATAGAGATATTTAAAGATTATTTACTTGATTTTGGCAACCGTATCAATTATGTTCTTTTCTTCTAAAAAAAGTTTCAAAGAAACCTATGGATCAAGCTAATCTTATGGATCAAGCTAATCTTTTAAAAGAAGTTATTCTTCATAACGATTCCTTTGTTAAGTCCCACTCTCATAAAGATTTTGAGCCTTATATTCCTAAACAGGATCCTTGTATTACTTTACTTACCTGTTCAGACTCTCGCGTGCAATTAGAGGCCTTTTTCCCTGAATCCATTAATAAAGTTTTTGTAGTGAGAAATATAGGCAATCAAATCTTAACCAATAGAGGTTCTGTTGATTATGGAGTCCTTTGTTTAAATACTCCTATTTTGATGATTTTGGGGCATGTTGACTGTGGAGCTATAAAGGCTTTCATGTCTGGATATAGTCATACTAATTTAAATATTTGTGCTGAACTTAACCACTTACACCTCTCTCTTTCACCAAAAGAATCTAAAGAAAATTCTTTGCTTTTTTACATAGAAAAAAACATCCACTCTCAAGTGGAAATAGCCCTTGAAATGTATTCAGAGAAAATAGATAAAGGAGAGCTTTTGGTCCTTGGGGCTTTATATGATTTTGCCAATCAATGCGGCCAGGGATACGGTCGTCTTTTCATTATAAACATAAATGGAAAAGTTGTTCCCAAAATAAGAGATTATGAAACTCTTTCAAAGTTTTTAAAAGAAGAAAGCAAAAACGATAAGAAATAAAGGCTTGACACAATATTAGATATTACTAGGCTTTTAAAAATAAAGTATTCAAACACTTGTGTTTCACAGCCGATAAATAACACTAGACTCGGCTTAAAAGTTTTGAGGATAAGGTTATGAAGAAAATAAAGGGTATCCTGGTTTTCCTGTTTTTTATAGCCCTAGTAGCATGTAGTTCCACCCAAACTTCAAAGGTTACCGAAAATACTTTGAATTCTAATTATTCTTCTCAAAGAGCTTCTCAGCTTCAAAAATATGACTCTTATAAAGTTCCAAAAAGTAATCCCATTATTAAGAATAGTTCCTCTATTTCTTGCAATGTTACTAAGAAAAAAGTCTCTAAAAATAAAAAAATTTCTGAGGAAGATAGAGAGCTACAAAATATCGTTGATTCTGCTTTAGAATATTATAATCTTTCTCAAGACCTTTGGAATCAGGGAAAAGCTGAAGAGGCTCTTGAGGCTTTAGATCAAGCCTACGAACTTCTCCTTCAAATTGACGAAGATTCTGAGTTGGCCCAATCGAAAGAAAACTTACGTTTTGTGATAGCCAAGCGCATTCTTGAAATATACGCCTCAAGATATACCGCAACCAATGGTCTCTATTCAGAAATACCCTTGGTGTTGAACCGCTACGTTGAGGCTGAAATCAAGAGGTTCCAAACCTGTGAAAGAAGTTTTTTTCTCAATGCATATAAACGTTCTGGTCGATATCGTCCGATGATTTTAGCCAAGCTGAAAGAGGCAGGGCTTCCCGAGGAGCTTTCCTGGCTTCCACTAATAGAAAGCGGTTTTAAAGTAAATGCTTTGTCGCCTGCCAGGGCTTTAGGCTTGTGGCAATTCATTCCGTCAACTGGTTATAAATTTGGTTTAAAACGTAATTACTGGATAGACGAACGCATGGATCCGGAAAAATCAACTGAAGCAGCCATTGCTTATCTTACGGAACTACACAAAATTTTTGGTGATTGGACCACGGTTCTAGCCGCATATAATTGTGGAGAAGCCAGAGTTCTAAGGGTAATTAAGCGTCAGAAAATTAATTATCTTGATAATTTTTGGGATCTATATGAACGGCTACCTCGTGAAACAGCAAGATACGTACCGCGATTTTTAGCAGTATTGCACATATTGAACGATCCAGCGAAATACGGTTTTGATAAACTTCCTACGCCTGATCCGCCCTTAGAGTATGAAACCGTAAAGGTAGACAAACAGTACAGTTTAAAAACCATCGCCAAGGCCCTGGGAATTTCTGATAAGCTCTTGGCAGATTATAACCCCGAATTGCGCTATAGAATAACACCGGCCAACTATGATTTAAAAGTTCCCAAAGGGAAAGGGCCTGAGTTAGTAGCTCTTTTAGAAAAGGGAAGTATTAAGCCCTGGGTGCCTAAAAAGACTTATTATGTATATCATCGCTTGAGACGGGGAGAAACACTTTCTCATTTAGCCAGGCGTTATAAAACCAGTGTAGTGGCTATTATGAGAGCCAATGGTATTTCTAATCCTCGCCGTTTACGAGCTGGCCAGCGTTTAAAAATTCCGGTAGGGAAAAAATACGTAGCTTACTCTTCTCATAAAAACAAAAATCAAAAAATAGTTACCTATGTAGTAAAACCAGGCGATAGTTTATGGCGGATTGCTCGTAAGTTCAAAACAAGCACTAAAAAAATTATGAAAACTAATAATTTGAAGACTCATCGTCTGCAAGTGGGACAGGTTTTAAAGATTCCTGTAAAGGTTAGTTCTTCTTAAAATTCTAAAATTTGACAGGCCTAAAAGATGTGCTAATCTTTTTAGTGGTTGGGCCGCTAGCTCAATTTGGTAGAGCAATGGACTCTTAATCCATAGGTTCCAGGTTCGAGTCCTGGGCGGCCCACCAAAATCCTCAATAGATAGCCCACTTAGAAAACGCTTCTCTTTAATCGGAATTGAGAATCAGTTGAGGGAGACGCTCTGGGGACAATTCCGGGGACATCCTACAGCCGCAAAGGTTTTATGTTGCAAGACATTCTCAATTAAGCGGTTTTTGATGAATCCGATCCCGATTTTCGGCGATTATTCCCGATTACGGAGAGAGCGTTTCTTGCGGGCTTCTTCAAGGGAGAGCACTTTTGTCGGTGTTTCAAAGATGTTCTTGACCATCTCCGCCTGAAGGCGGGCATATTTCCTGGTGGTCTGTGGAGAGGAGTGGCCTAAAGCGGCGCCTACTTCTTCGTAACTGTAGCCTCCCTTGAGCCTCTGCATGGCGAATGAGTGTCTAACCGCCTCATAGAGGGAAATCTCCCCTATGCCTGCCTTCTCGCGGGCCTGGTGGAAGATCGCAAGGAGTCTCTTGTGCGGGTAGGGAATAGCTTTGCTCTTGTGTTTGTAAAAAAAGACGAAAAGTCCTTCTTTCTTTTTAGCCTGCTCTTGAAGTATCTCAGCTATGCGGCCTACAAGTGGGATGACCTTCGGCTTCTTCTCTTTTGGGGTCTCTACAAGGCGGTCAAGAGAAAAAGCTCTGAAAATAAGGATGTAGCCCTCTTCCAGGTTGACCGCATCCCACATGATAGCCCTCGCCTCGCCGATTCTGGCTCCCGTGAGGAACAGAAACTCAAAAATGGGCTGATGCTCTTTGGGAATGAAGGAAAGAATCTTTGTCTGCTGTTCAGGGGAAAGCCAGCGTATAGGCCTTTCGTCGTTTTTGATCTCAGGTATCGCAGGAACGTTAAAAATTATTTCCCGCTTCCTACACCAGTTGAAAAACGCTCGTAGCTCAACAAAAACCTTCTTGATTGAGCTTGCGGAAAGAGTCCCCTCTTCAAGGAGAGAGTTCAGATACTCATGCAAGTGGTAACTCCGGATCTCCCGAACATCCTCTTTGCCAAAGTAGGGGATTAACCGACCCTTGAACCAGCTCTCTTTCGCCTGAAAGCCGGAGGGCTTCATTTGCTTCTTGCGTTCGGCAAGGTATTGCACCGCAAGGTTCTCGAACAAAAACTTTTTGACATCGCTTTTCACCCATCTTGTGGGATCGAAGGTTTTACTTTCAAGTTCGTGCTCAATCAACTGACGAGCCCTTTGCGCAAGCTCCCAGCTTGAAAGCGGCTGGCCATCCTTGAAGGAATAGACGCGGATTCTTCTCCCTTTCCAGGAAAGGTCGATAAAAAAACGACGCGGCACCGTGAAACATTTCGGACATAGAAGCCCGAGAGGCGTTTCCTGGAAGGACCTTTTACACTTTGGGCACTTCTCTTTCGTCCGGATTTTCACGGCACGACGTCTCTCCTCGCCCTGCTCTCCAGCCGCAAGTGCTGCCAGGGCCTCGATTGCGGAGAGAATAGGTGAGGAGAGGACAGGAGTCAAAGTTGCTACCTCCTATCTTTTGAGTCAAAAAGGCCTCTTTGGACCAATCTCTTGGGTTTCTTCTCTCCCTCTTGGAGAAAAACTCCGACCTTCCAGTTTTTCAGCCTATAGAGGCGTATTTTTCTCAAAAGTGTCTTTTCTTGCGGTTGGTAGGGCGCAGGCCGAGGCAGCTCGACCTCAACGTCCTCCCATGCCAGGGCAGAACCCAAAAGCCTGTCCTCAAAAAGGCGAGCGTTTTCATCTTCCTGTAGGAGCGAGAAGTCTATTTCTAGCCGCGGTACGATACGCTTATCTCGCCGAAGTGTACGAAAAAGGCAACGAAAACGTTCAAGGATGAAGCTGGGCTTGAGCACTCGGCTTTCGCCGAGTTTTTCTAATAGGTACTCAAGCTCTGTCTCGATTTGTTGATGGGCGCCTGGGAGCAAGAGGAAACAAGGGGTGAGCGCCCCTTCGATCAGGACCGCCAAAGTCTTCACGATCTTTTTAGGCGGTCCACCCTGTTTTAATACGCAATAAGCCTGTCTGACCTCAGACAAAAGCTCGAAGGTCATCGCTTACCCCTCCCACTAAATTCAATGGCGGTCCCCTGGGGGCCTCGTTCTTGCGCACGCTCTCTTGCGTTTCCTTCCTTCTCTCTTCAGGAGAGGAAGGAAGTGCAAGAAAACGCGCACAGGATGCGAGTTTTTCTCTCCACCTCAACAGGGCGGCCAAGACGGGAAATGCCGTCCGCTGAAAGTGCACCCGGAGGGGGGAATAGTTGGTTCCTTTCCGCGGACGCCCCATCTGGTCTATCACGACCTCGGGGGCAATCTCGTACGGCCATTGCCTACCCAGGAAAATGAGAGCCTTTGCTCCCCAGGCCGCCCGGACGAAGCGGAGCCGGTGGGCCTCTTGGAAGGCTTCACGCCGTGTGAGATTTTCTGCGTAGCGCGCCGCCTCCGCCCCGTCATTGCCAAACCAGGCCGTAGCCAAGTCCCAGGCCTGGTTCGGATGGAGAACCGGGGCTCCAAACTGGACCATAACATCGCAGTTTTGGGCCAAGTTCGAGCCCCGACTTGCAAAATGGTGGAGATCGGCAAAGACCTCCACCTTCACATTGGCTCGCCGCGCGGCTGCGCGGACAGAGTGCATGGCTGCAAGCTTTGCATTTTTATGCGCAAGCACAAAAAACCGCAGCCTTTTATTTCCCCAGGCGGCCTTGAGACGCCTGAGGGCTACAACTAGGGCGGGGACATAGCGGGAAAGGCCCTTTCGGTACGAGCCTTTCCCATAAGCCAGGGCGATCTGGATCCTAATCGTCCTTTCCATTCCCTCGACTCTAGCCTCCCAGACCTTTCCTTGTCCTTGCCTAAGGCCTGGGAAAATCTTTGAGAGGGCCCTGGTCTCTGGCGTGGCCGAAAGGACAAGCACTCGGGAGGCGGGGATTTTAATTATTTCATTCCAACACAAATAGACCCCCGCCTTTCCCCGCGCCCGGGCCTCGATCCAAGCCACGCCCCTGGCCAAAGCCCTCAAGGCGCCGAGAACTTCCTCGTTCCCGACGCCAAGAGTGGAGAAGTACCCATATCGCGCACGTGGGGACGGGTACCGCTCCAGGAATTCTCCAATCTCTCTAGCCAAAGTGGAAAGAGGAAGTATCCCGGTTAGGACTTCCAGGCGGGGAGAGGCGGCCCAGGGGCCTGCTGCGGGAGGGCTCTGGTAAGCCCGAGCGACCCCGGTTCTGCTAGATCTGTCCCGGAGCAATAAAGTCGTGCGAGCCCGCCTCTCCAGGATCTTGGAAACCTCTTCCAGTCTCCGGACTATCTCGCGACCAGCCGAAAACCTCGAGGAAGCCACCAGAAAAGCCGCCAAAAGAGAAAGGGGGATGGAACGCTTCTTTAAGAAAGTGTTTTCATCCGGATCGTCTATTACAGTATAAATATTTTTCCAGCCGGCTTTCTTGAGGTAATTTAGGACAGCGGGGAGGAGGGCGTGAGTACAAATAAAAACAGCGCCTCCCTTTCCTATCCGTTTGAACTGCCTTAAGAATTTGCATTCCGAGGCATATTCGCAGTCCAGACAAACAACTTCCCCCGGGCGGAAGCCTAGGGACTCAACGGTCTGAACCTCCTTTATTTTTTGGCACATCCCTTTCTGCCACCGGCCCCGGAGGACGTAGAACAGGATTCCCTTTGCCTGGGCCTCTTTTGACCAGGTACGCTCCAGTTCAGTCGCTCTGGCGTAATCGGATACAGCAAACACTGTAACCTTCCCTTCCTGGGCCTCCTTTATAGCTGCTACAATTGCGTGGTGGGTTTTGCCCAGGCCCGGGTCAGCGGCGAGGATTCCTCCTTCTCCATTCCCGAAGAAGGCAGAGACAGCCTCCTGGATGACCTTCTCCGCTTCTGCCTCGGAGAGCTTCCGGGAGACCTCCTCAAAGTGCTCTTCTCGCCGCAAAAGTACCTTGAGGAAATCTCCCAAACCCACGCGAGGAAGCCAAATCCAGGGAGAAAGGCCGCCCTGAGCTTGATGGGCCTGGCAGGAGGGAGAGAAACAATATAGTTTTCCTGATGTCCCTATCCAGGCGTGGTGCCTTCGACCACAGACAGGACAGGGACCGGGAAAAACGATTTTTGTATTGTCTTTTATTCTTATCTGGTAGCCCCGCCCTTCTAAGGCTTGGGCCACCTCGGAGATAATCTCCAGAAAGTTGGTAGTTTTGCTCGCGGTAAAAGCGGGAAAGGAGACGCGAGGCACACAAGCTTTAAGCGCTTCCTCCCGCTCCAGCTCTTCTTTCAAACCCTTTAGCTCCTGAATCAGCCAGCTAGGGGCAGGACTTAGCGAAACGGCCCACTGTCGCGTCCATTCCGCTATTTCTCGGGCAAACGGCCGGCAGCAGACGGTACGGCGGTAGACCTCATCACCATCGAAGCCGATTCGGGCTAAGATTTCCCAGGAGACTGGTCTGGCGGCCACGTTGGGGGGAGTCTCCCCGTGGCCTACCTGGTTCTTGCCACGCCAGCCCCAAAGCCGGACGGGTTGTGGAGGATTCCCAGGATCAAGCCGGCCCAAGATAGGCCCCAGGTCCAGGTCCACCCCCATTCCCTTCAGGTCTGCCTCCCTTGCCCTCCGCCTGGCCCATTGAAGGAAGGCTTGGTGAAGGTGGCAGGGGAGGAGGAACAGCGCAACCAATTTAACGCCTTTTAATCCGCTAAGGATTGGTACAAACAGACTGCGCTCCTCCTCTTTGAGGAGGAGGGAAGCAGCGTAGCAAGCACAGGAGGGAGAGGACTTGCTATCGAGATCTAAGAAAGGAAGGAAGTAATAGTGCTCCCCCACCCGCACCAGAGGAGAGACGTACAAACAAATGTCGTTTACGGATCCCCAAACCTCAAGTCGCTTGGCCGCCTCCTTCGCATGGAGCCATTCCCAATCCCGGCGGGGGATGGAGAGATAAAACTTCGCAAGAAGTTTTATCTCCCTGGGCTCAAGGCGGGGCTTGACTAGCCAAGGGTGGCCTGGTTGGCCAGTTTTTGTTATATTTTTAAACACATTTGTTGTTATCATCTTATACGATAGTCTAAACCAAGGTTGATACAATTGTCAAGTCATTGGAGTATAGGTGTGGAGTAGGGAAATGGGCAGAGAACAAAAGATAATAGCCGAAAGACTTAAAGAAATAGCAAAAATGGTTGGTAATTTTAAAGAAATTAGCGAAAAAGCGGAAATTCCATATGCTACTTTGATATCATATCTTTCTGGAAAGAGGTTGCCTGGTGCCGAGGCCTTGGCCAAACTTGCCAGGATAGGTATCAACCCCAACTACATCCTTCTGGGCGAAGGCCCGCCGATACTGGATAAAAAAAAAACGTCCGACCTCGCCGATCTCGAAAGGGAAGAGAGGTTCCGCAATGATTTCCCCAACCTCGTCTTCTGCGTAGAGACCCTGGGCAGGCGCGAGCCCGACACCGAAACCTTCTGCAAACGCGTCCTTGTAGATTACAGATCCTCCGAAGAAACGACCTTTCAAAAGCTCCAAATCGATCTTCTGAGCTACCTGACGGATTCTTCCTGCAAAGTCCTGTCTAGACTTCACAGACGGCAAGACGTTCCTTTCGAATCCGTAGAGATTTCCATTTACGGAATGCTCGTTCGGGATCTCGTAAAGGACCTCGATCGTTTCTCAGAAGGCTCATCGTCCGACTTCGAAAAGCCCGCTCCGGAATGTATCTTTCTTTTCGCCGTACTCTCCGGGACCGAAAGAGATCCCTACGGCCTCTTCTACAATCCCGAAGTATTCGAAATGGAACTTTTGTGGCCTGCCATCCCTACAGAATTTCTAGATTCCAAACCGCCTGAAGATCCTGGGGAACTGGCCGAAAGAATAAAAGACATAATACAGTTTAGAATCACTGATCCTCTCTCCAAGCCGAGGTACTCTTCCACTATAGCTTCCAAGTACTTGAAGCTGGAGCGAATGAAGTCTCTACTTACGGACGAAGGTCCTATGGGGATCGCCTTTCGTCTGATAAGAAAGGCCTGTCAGGAACTTTGGACACTAATAGTGTCCGAGAAGATTCCTCGAATCTGTGAGCATCATGAAATTATATACTTAAATGTCTGTCCTCGTTGTCATGTTCCGGAAGAACGGACACGTCCCAGAGCGTATAGAACGGAGAAGATGCCCTCCGCTTACCACGACGCCATCAAAGTGATGGAAAAACCAAAACTTTGCGCTTCAAGGCTCGGGAGACTGTTCAGGCTAGAAGCGAAAAGTCTTTCAAGCGTGTTTCTTGCTCTTCTGGTAACGGAAAGAATCTACAACGTTGAAGACGGTGCAGGTTATCGTCTTTTGGAGAAGGCTTGGGGCTACAAACCGACGTTTTTGGGCGTCGATCCATATCTTTACCTTTCCTTCGAACGCTACCTGGCCGAAGTGCTTCTCGAAATGTTGAAAAAGGGAGAAGATCCATCGAACTTTCTAGAGTATGCGGCAAGACATCCCGATTATTCAGGACATATGGAGCCCCTCTCCTATTCGGAATTTCTTCAACGTATCAAGGAGAACGAAACGACCGATCAGAAATCCATCTCTCCGGAAAAGTTCGCTGAGATCCTTCTTCTGGCCTTGATAGCGACCGCCGACTACACTCTGCAAAATCTTTCCGTTGGATTTCTTCTTGAAGCATTCAATCGTCACGTTTGGCCTCGATTCCGACGGTCCGGAAAGTATTACGACGCATACTTGGAACATGCCTCGGAAAGATTTTCCATCAAACAGGGCTACGTAAACCTTTTCGTTTCGGGCAGTAGTTTTTCGCTCTCTTTCGGAAATGATTATCATTTCAACGGAAAACTGAAGGAACTTCTTCTGATGCACCATGCGTCGGAACAACCTTTCGATCCTCGTGTGAGTAACTCAGAATACGGGATATGGCCTAAAGATCGACGCATCCAGTTTCGAGGCGTGACTCTCTTCTTTTCGGAAGGCCGACAAGAGGATCTAGAAAGTGCCTTGGATCTAGTCCTAAAATTTCGGGAGACCGCGGGCTTCGACCTATTCCTGAAAAGAAAAGGTGAAAACGATGTATAATAGAAATTAAAATCCTTGAGAGGGGGCCTAGCGATGCGTTTTCGAAGAATTACCGTAGATCCCAATAAAATGGGTGGTGTTCCGTGTATCAGAGATCTCAGACTTCCCGTGGCCACCGTCGTGGCCATGATCGCCGACGGTATGACTACGGAAGAAATCCTGCGCCTTTATCCCGACCTGGAAGAAGAAGATGTACGTGAAGCTTTGCTCTATGCGGCAGAGGCCGTCAAGGAGCGAGAACTCCCTCTGGTGGCCAATTTATGAAATTCCTGGTAGACAACCCTCTTTCGAAGGTCTTCGCTCAAAACCTTTCGGAAGCGGGATTGGATGTCGTACACGTCAGAGATCTTGACCTTCACAAGGCCCCGGATGAAAAGATTTTCGACCTGGCCAAAAAAAGAGAACAGGATAATAATCTCCGCGGATACGGACTTCGGAACCATTCTGGCAAGGATGGAAAGGCCGGGAACTCCCCGGCCCTCCCTTAGGCCCTCCCTACGTTGACGGGAACCGCGAACCCGGAAGCGGCCACCTGCGCCACCCTCTCACGACAGGATCGGCAAAGCCTGTTCCAAGGGCCCCGGGATCTGAATACCCGGCCACAGGAGAGACATCTCCTGGTCTCCTCCTTGCGGGTAGTCTTCTTGTGCGCAACAAGGATCACCTTGAGCCTCTTCTTCTCCCCACGACTTACCTTGACCACCTTCATCTTCATGACCGCCGGCCTCCTTGCTTTTGGAGGAAACAACGAAAGAGGCCGGCGGATCCGCGGTCGATTCAAATGCCGATCTCTATGGTTATTCTCCGATAAGGGACCGAAGGTCTGACTTTGTCTCGGGGCTTTCTTCTGGTCCTCTCCACCTCTATAAGGCCGAGTTCGGAAAGGACTTTCACATCGTGCTGTACCGCTCTTAACGGGCGATCCAGAAGTTTGGCCAGCTCGTAAATCGAATCCGGCTTCTTGTTTTTGACAGTTCTAAGAAGCTCAAGCCTCTTTTCCGAAAGAACCTTTCTTAGAGTCCTGACATCCGGAAAGATCAGAGCCTCTCTCGGTGCGATACCCTTTCCGCCCTGAACGTCCTCAAAGGCCCGGATTGTCTCCTCGACGAAACTATCCAGAGGTCTTATTTCTATTTTCAAATTCTTTATCCTCAAGACCTTTCACCTCCTTGAAGTCTTTCCAGAAGTCTCTTATCAATCGTTCCAAATCGACGAACCGATACGGTTACGTGCTTCCGAGATAGTGTCTGTGAGGTCCGTGTCCCAGATAATTGTCATACGCAAGAACTCTTTGGCCTTTCCTGATATAAACCAGCGAGTATTTAATCCCTTCGGGATAATAATCGGAGACGGGCACCTTCCAGGCCTTGACCTCTATCAGCTCGTTTTCCCCCAGTATCCACTTCCGGTGATATAGGAGTTTAGAACTCATATATAAGCAGTAGTATATCTTTGAAAAAGCAGAAAATCCAGTTGCTGGATCCGGGGCCCGTAGCAATCGCCTCGGGGACGGCTCATCTTTTTGCGACGCATACGGGCTCGGCGATGCCACGGCGCCCTTGCGGGCACCGTGGACGCCTCAGGAATCCCTCTCAAAGAGAAACTCTGAACAACCCGCTAAGGCCTACCGCAGGGCCCCACCCCGGAGTAGCAATGACGAAGGATTCGAACCGAAAAGGCGGATCCGGAAGCTCGGGCCCGATCTCCACGTCATAACCGTTCCGCATCAGGACGGATACCAGTAAAAGAGCGTCCTTTTTGTTGTCAGCCGCGGCCCAAAGCTCAAACCTCTCTCCCCTCTCCCCCATCTTCACGGCCTTGAACTTCCTAAGCTTCCTCATGGTGGAACCTCCTTTCGTTTTTTTGAGGGCCTTACCCGAAAGGCGCGAGAGGCGAAGCCGTCGAGCGCCTTGAGCCCGAAGACCCTCTCTCCTGAAAAAAAGAAAAAGGTTCCACCTTTTCCCCCCTTTCCGGGGCAAAAAAGAGCCTACCCTTCCGCGCCGCGTGTCAAGGCCGGGCCGTTAGGCCCGCCCGTAGGGTCGGAGCGAGCAAAGCGAGCGAAGAGCCTTGACGCGCATCAGGCGCGGTAGGGTTATCTTATTCCCTCCCCGGAAAGGGGGATTCAGAAAATCTCGATGGAACTTCCGTTCAGGGGAAGTAGGTCAAGGGAAGTATCTATATATGTCCTTGCGAGGCAGTACTCTTATAAAGATCAATGTTTCGCCTTTCAGTTTAATTCCTATCCTGTAGTTTCTTATCCTTATACGATAGTAATCCTTGTAACCTGATATCTTTTTAAGCTGGCCGATCTCATGTAAGGAATCGGCCTTCTTTACATGAAGGATCAAGTTTTCTAGGTCTTTCTTTATATTACGGTCTTTGATAGCCTTGATGTCGCGCAGAAAGGATCTTTCGTATTCGACGAGCACCGAATCACTCCCGCAGAGCGCGCATGACCTCTTCCTCGGCTACGAAGTCTCCCCGGTCCCCTTCTTCCATAGCCCTGGCCAGTGCCGCATCTTCCAGGCTTTCCAAATCTTCCAGAGACAAAACTTCTATCTCATCCTTCAGATGCTTGAAAAGCCACTCCAAATAAGGTTTCGCTCCGGGTTTTATCCTCAAAACTATCGTTTCCATAAATTCCTCCGGATTGTTTCTCAATTTCCAATGTTACCATATCTCTTCCAGAGAGGAATCTTCCGAGCTGACTTCTCAGGTTTCGTTGTCCCCTCCTAGAAAAATTCAAAAAGGAGGTTGCTATGAGAAAGGTTCTGTCATGTTTCTTGCTGGTCGCCTGGCTTCTGGTCCCCATGGTTTCCCGGGCGGCGGATCCGCTCATCGAATGGGGCGTCGGTCTCGCCAAATACGAAGGGCAGTCCGGGCCGAGCTTTGCCCTCGGCGTCTTCGCGCCCGTCGAATCCGGTAAAATCGTCCCGGGAACTTGGATCGACGCCTGGTTCACCAACGAAGGCAAAGGGGGCTTCCTAGGCCAGGGGCTCTTCGTGAACCTCGCGGACTACGTGTCCTTCAGGACCAAAGGAGCGACGCTTTCGGAACGGGGATTCGTCCTGGGGCTTAACGCTCACGCCGGCCTGCGCTACGTGGATCCCGAAGGTGATCCCTCCTTCCTCGCTCCCGCACTCCACCTGGGCCTCGGGGCCTCGGGACAATACGCCAAACACCTCCTCTTCGCCGAAGCCTTCTGCGAGACCGCTACCAGGGGCGGGCCCGTCTGGGGGGCCGTCGTAAGGATTCCCTTCTAATACAAAAAAAGGGGCCCTCAAGGGCCCCTTTCACTTTAATTAGTCTTCATCATAGTCAGAATGAAAAATATTCATAGGATGATAAGCGTAAAAGGGGCTAAAGAGAATGTCTTCCTCTTCAATTTCCTCGGGGGACATCCTGCGTCTTTCCTCCAGTCCCCTGCGGAGGTCCTCGGCGGCCACCCTGTCGACGGTGGATACGACCTTTCTTTCGACCGCATCAAGTGCGCGGTCGATCACACGACGGAGACTTTTCATCGTTCTAAACAAACCTGCTTGTATTGCAAATAATAGCGGCGAAGCTCAAGAGGACGAAACAATTGTATACATTCTTTGTTCTCCTCAATTTCTTTTAGATATTTTTTTACTTCATTACATCTTATCTCCTTTACCCTAGAAAGAAGTTCGTTCCCATTTTGAGGAAATAGCCACTTGGGATTCTCTATTAATATCTTTAAGAATTCACCTAGGGTTACGAAATACTTTCTTAATTTTTGCCAAATTTGGTTGATGTAGATTACGTCAAGGCTCACCTGGATCCTTTCCCCTTTTTTTAGGAATTCTTTAGATGTTAAAAAAGGTCCATTCATCCTTATTATGTTGCCTTGGAAATCGCTTATGATTACATAATCACCTATTTGCACTGTAAAATATTGCTGGTCTAATATATACCTTACCCCCTGTGAAAAAAAATCTAATCTAATTATTTCCCCATTTTGCATGATCACGTCTTTACCCTGAAAATTAAACTTTCCTGAACAGGTTAAACAATCAAAGTTATTTGTTGCGTACATCTCTCTAAAAAGATCACATTTTGCCTTCCAGGCGAAATATCTATCTATACCATAGAAAACTCGTCCGCAGCCAGATTCCTTTATTATTTTTTCTCTTATCGTGTCCTCTAGCTCATATAGCATTGTTATTTCTTCAGTAAAACCATCCCTTGTTAAGGATGATATTGTCCATTTTAGTTTATTTAACAGTGACTCACACCTCATCCGCTTGTTTCTTTC
>NZ_LSFI01000028.1 GCF_001642325.1 Thermodesulfatator autotrophicus
CATTCATAAAGAAACGAGGGATACGTGGCATGACGAAACCTCCATTCTAAAATTTCTAAAATTTTGCCTGTCCCTAATTTTGATCGGCTAAACCTTGGCGGGGCTTAAAAAGTTTGCCTGTCCCTTTAATAAAAGCTTGGCCTTGACACTTGGTACTTGCCTTTCTAATATTAAATTACGCAAACGGAGCGGGTATAGCTCAGTTGGTAGAGCATCAGCTTCCCAAGCTGAGGGTCGCGGGTTCGAATCCCGTTGCCCGCTCCAGAAGTTAACCCTTTGAGGGTTTTAAAATAAGGGGTTTCTTCAAAAAAGTGGGCCCTAAGTGCCCACTTTTTTGTTATGGAGATATGGAGAGAGAAGAAATTATCAAAAAAGTCTGGGAATTGGCAGAACCTGTAATTATCAGCCTTGGTCTAGAGCTGGTGGACGTGGAATTCCAGCGCGAGCGTCAGGGCTGGGTTTTAAGATTATATATTGATCGCCCAGGCGGTGTAAACGTGGGTGATTGTGTGCGAGTAAGTGAAGTTCTTAGCGATTTGCTTGATGCCAAAGACTTTATTCATCACGCCTATCATCTTGAGGTGTCATCACCAGGAGTTGATAGGCCACTTAAAAAGAAAGAAGATTTTTCCCGTTTTGCAGGAGATAAGGTGAAAATACAGATGTCCGAACCTATTGAGGGACGGAGAAATTTTACCGGGCTTTTACGTGGCTATGAGGGAGAGGATGTCCTGGTAGAAATAGACGGCAAGGTCTGGCGCCTTCCCTACGGGAAGATAAAAAAGGCGAACATCAAATACGAGTTTGATGTTTGATGAGGGGAGAAAAATGGCTGGAGAAATAAGAAAACTCATAGATCTATTTAGTAAAGAAAAGGGTATTCCACGGGAGGTTATCATAGAGGCCCTGGAAGAGGGCATGAAAGCTGCGGCCCGTAAAAAGTTTGGCTCGCAGGCTATCATTGATGCCCAATACAACGAAGAAACTGGCGAAATAGAGGTCTATCGCTTCCGTGAGGTGGTGGAAAAGGTAGAAAACCCAGAAACCCAGATATCCCTTGAAGAGGCCCGCAAGCTTGACCCTAATGTCCAAGTAGGAGATGAAGTGGGCACAGTGGTAGATATTAGAGATATGGGCCGTATTGCCGCCCAGCTTGCTAAACAAATCCTTACCCAAAAAGTCCGCGGGGCAGAAAGGGAGCTTATTTATCAGGAATTTAAAGATAAAGTGGGCCAGATTGTAAGTGGTTTTGTGCATCGTTTTGACCGCGGCAACATCATCGTGCAGCTTGGTCGAGCCGAAGCTATTTTACCGGTTACCGAGCAAATCCCAAATGAAAAGTATAAACGTGGTGATCGCATAAGGGCCCTGATTATTGAGGTGAATAAGTCCGGACGTGAGCCTCAGATAGTGCTTTCGCGCACTCACCCTGATTTTCTAAAAAAACTTTTTGAACTTGAAGTGCCAGAAATCCAGGAAGGCATTGTAAAGATTATTTCGGTAGCGAGAGAACCAGGGAGCCGGGCTAAAATGACGGTCACCTCCACTGATCCTGACGTGGATCCGGTGGGCGCCTGTGTGGGGCTTAAAGGGTCAAGGGTTCAAGCCGTAGTCCAGGAGCTTAAAGGCGAAAAGATTGACATTGTGCCCTGGAGCCCTGACCCTGCTCGTCTGGTCTATAATGCGTTGGCTCCAGCTGAATGCACAAGAGTTATTGTTGACGAAGACAACAAGACCCTTGAGGTCATCGTTCCTGACGATCAGCTTTCCCTGGCCATTGGTAAGCAGGGGCAAAATGTGCGCCTGGCTTCAAAGCTTCTTGGCTGGCGTATAGACGTTATGAGTGAGACTCAGTACATGCGTCGCCAGGATCCTAAATTCCAGGAAATGCTTGAGCTTGAAGGTATGACAGAGGAAATAGCAGCCAAGCTTTATGATAAGGGAATAAAGTCCGTTGAAGACCTGGCCAAGGCTTCAGTAGAAGAAGTAGGGGATATAGCTAAAATTAAAGATACTGAGGCCCAGGCCTTAATTCAGGCGGCCCAAAAATATATAGAAGAAAAAGGTGATACGGCTCAAACGGAAGTGGCTGAGACAGAAAAAGAAGTAGAGTTAAGTAAAGAAAGCTAAGTATGGTAGAAAAAAGGCGGCATGTTCCGCAAAGATCCTGTATTATTTGTAAAAAAAAGACGGCTAAACACAAACTTTTGCGCCTGGCCCTTGATGAAAAAGGCCGGGTGGTACTTGATAAAGAATATAAACAGCCCGGGCGCGGGGCATACTTGTGTCCAGACGATTCCTGTGTGGCCAAACTTTTGACCAGGCACGGTGAAAAGCGCCTGCGTTGGGCTTTTAAGGGCAAAGCCAAAGATATAACACCTAAAACCATTGACGAAATACTGGCAATTTTAAAGGGGGCAACAAGAAAACATGAGTAAGGTAAGAATTTATGATTTAGCAAGAGAGATGGGTGTCTCTGCCAAAGATTTGACCGAGCGTATCCGAAAGATGGGATACGACGTTAAAAGCCACTCAAGTACACTGAGCGAAGAAGAAGCAGCGGAGGTGCGTAGGGAGCTTGCTTCTTTCAAGAATAGAGCTGAACATGAAGAGCAAAAAGAAACTGCCACTCCCAAAAAGGTAGTGGTAAGACGCCACCGTGAAGAGCCCAAAGAGGAAGTGGAAAAAGCTGAAGAAAGGGCAGAGACACAACCTAAAAAGAAGCTGAAAATAAAACTTGTTATCAAAAAACCAAAAAAAGAACCTGAAAAAGAAGCGATTGAAAAGCCAGAGGAGCCTCAAGAAGCTTCTGTTACAGAAAAGCCTGAGGAGGTTGTGGCCAAAGAAGCTCAACCAGAGAAACCCGAGGAAAAAGAGGAAAAACCTGTTACTGAAAAAGTTTCTGCTGAAAAGTTGCCCCCCAAAGAACCCGAAGAAAAAACTTTAGAAGAAAAGCCAAAAACCAGAGGGCCCAGGGTAGTAGCCCGCACGGTAGGAGTAATTAAAAGAGAAGTTGTTGTACCTAAGCGTGAAAAGACCGAAAAACCCGAAGCCAAAACCAAGCCTGAAAAGCCCGCCAAGCCCAAAAAGGGCCGTCGGGTGGTTACGGATTTTGAGCGCCGACCTAAAAAATCGGAAGAAGCTGCTCCCCCTCCTGAGCCTCAGAAAGAGCCAGATAAGAAAAAGAAAAAGAGAAAGAAGCAGGTAGTTGAAATAGACGAGTTTCGCAAAAAGGCCAAAAAGAAAGCCGCGGGAGCCAGGCCTAAAAGTGAGCGGGAAGAGATTCTTGAAGAGCTTGAATTAATGCGTGAGCTTGAAGCTCCTACGGAAGAGTTGCTGGCCAAAGAAGAAGAGCTGGCTAGAGCTACGGAAAAAGAGAAAGCCGTCAAAAAAGAAGCCAAGAAAGAGCCAGAGAGGCCCCCTACGGCTCCTCCTAAAGAGAAAAAAATCAAAGTCTATGAGTCTATTCAGGTAGGGGAACTGGCCAAGGCCATGGGAGTCAAGGCCTCTGATATTATCAAAAAATTTATGGAACTTGGCACCATGGTCACCATTAACCAGTCCATTGACCCTGAAACAGCCGCTATTGTGGCGGCAGAGTTTGGTTATGAGGTTGAACAGGCGGCTATTGAAGAAGAGCAACTCCTTGAATACACTCCTCCTTCCCCAGAAGAACTCAAACCCCGTCCACCGGTAGTTACGGTGATGGGGCATGTTGACCATGGTAAAACTACCTTGCTTGACGCCATAAGGGAGACCGACGTAGTTTCAAAGGAGGCTGGAGGTATTACCCAGCACATAGGTGCTTACAAGGTAAAGCTTAAAGATGGTCAGGAAATAACTTTTATTGATACTCCAGGTCACGAGGCCTTTACTCACATGCGGGCCCGCGGTGCTCAGGTCACAGATATTGTTGTTCTGGTAGTGGCCGCTGATGACGGTGTTATGGACCAAACTAAAGAGGCTATAGACCATGCCCGAGCCGCAGGAGTGCCTATTGTGGTGGCTATAAACAAGATTGATAAGCCCGAGGCCAACCCTGAAAGGGTAAAAAGTGAGTTGGCTGAGCTAGGTCTTGTACCTGAAGACTGGGGTGGTGATACCCTTTATGCGGAGATTTCTGCCAAAAAGAAGATAGGTATTGATGACCTGCTTGAGCTTATTCTTCTCCAGGCAGAAATGCTTGAGCTTAAGGCGGCACCTGATCGCCCAGCCAGGGGCCGTATTGTTGAGTCTCGTCTGGATAAAGGCCGCGGCCCGGTAGCCACGGTTATTATCCAGGAAGGCACCTTGAAAGAAGGTGATCCCTTTGTGGCAGGCATTACCTACGGCCGGGTAAGGGCTATGCTTGACGAACGCGGCCGTCGCTTAAAGAAGGCTGGCCCGGCTACACCGGTGGAGATTCTCGGTTTCCACGAAGTGCCTCAGGCGGGAGACGACTTTATCGTTATGCCTGACGAGCAAAAGGCCCGTAAGGTGGCTGAGTACCGGGCTCGCAAACAGCGGGAAGCTGAAGCCGCTAAGGAAACTAAAATATCTCTTGATAAACTCTTTGAAAAACTCAAGGAAGGTGAAGTCAAAGAGCTTAAAGTGGTGCTTAAGGCCGACGTGCAGGGAACCCTTGAGGCCCTTCAGGATTCTTTACAGAAGCTTGCTACCGATGAAGTGCGGGTGAACATTATCCGTTCAGGCATCGGGGCTATCACTGAAAGTGATATTATGCTGGCCTCGGCTTCAAACGCCATTGTCATTGGCTTTAACGTGCGGCCTACCTCTCAGGCCAAGCGCCTAGCTGAAGAAGAAAAGGTAGAAATCCGTTTCTACGATGTTATTTACAAGCTTATTGAAGACGTGAAGAAGGCCATGAGTGGTCTCCTTGAGCCAGAGATAGAAGAGCGCATTATGGGTGTGGCTGAAGTGAGAGCCACCTTCAAGGTGCCTAAAGTTGGAACCGTAGCCGGCTGCTACGTTAAAGAAGGTAAACTTGAAAGGGGAGCCAAAGTGCGCCTTCTTCGCGATAACGTGGTGATTTATACTGGAAAGATAGCCTCTCTTAAGCGCTTTAAGGAAGACGTAAAAGAAGTAGTGGCAGGCTATGAATGCGGTGTTGGGCTTGAGAACTTTAACGACATAAAAGTAGGTGACCTTATTGAAGCCTTTGAATTAGTGGAAATTAAAAGAGAGCTTTAAAGGGTTATGGTAGTAGGTGTGGTTAAGGTTTCTTTGCATATTCCCGAGACGCGTTCTTTAAAAGGGAAGCGCCAGGTAGTTAAGAAGCTTATTCAGCGTATGAACGGCCGTTTTAAAAACCTGGCCATCTCAGAAGTGGCCGACCAGGACCTATGGCAAAAGGCCGTTATCGGTATTTCTGCCGTAGGTCCTGATAGCCGCCTGGTGAACAGCCTTCTTGACAAAGTCATTGATTACATTGAAGAGTTTGACGAACTGGAAGTTATCCAGGCAGAAATAGATATTATAAACATGTAGCCATGAAAGGACATAGAGACCGCCGTATGGCGGATTTTATACAGGAAGAGATTTCTCAGATTATTCGGGAAGAAATAAGTGACCCGGCTTTTCAGGAGATGATAACCATTTCCCGGGTAAAGGTCTCGCCTGACTTAAAACACGCCAAGGTGTATTATCAGGTCCACGGAAACGAAGAGGCTGAGAAAAAAGTAGCTCAGGGGTTTGAAAGGGCATCTTCTTACATCAGGCACCTCATTGCTAAACGCCTTTATACCAAATTTGTACCAGAGATAGAGTTTGTCCCTGATAAACGCACCGAAGAAGATCGTCTGGAAGAACTTTTTGCCCGCATTCGTCATGAGTCTTAAAGAAATAGCCCGGCTTTTAGCTGAAAAAGATAACTTTTTTCTGGCCACCCATGTTAACCCTGATGGCGATGGAATCGGCTCTCTACTCGCTCTCACTCTAGCTTTAAAAGCCCAAGGCAAAATCGTGTGGCCTTATCTTTCTGACCAGATCCCTGATTTTCTGGACTGGCTTCCGGGGAAAGAGCTTATACGATATGAACTACCAGAAGGAGGCAACTGGACGGCTATTGTGCTTGATTGCGGAGCCGCAAGCCGCCTGGGAGATAAAGCCGGCCCCTGGGTCCAAGGCCTTTCTCAGGTAATAGTGCTTGACCACCACGAAGTAAGCGGCACCCTTGGCACCACACGCTACGTGGAGATAACCTTTGCCACTGCCGCTATAGTTTTCAAACTTCTTGGCCAGATGGGTATTTCCTTAACCAAAGAGATAGCCACTAACCTTTATGTGGCTATATTTTCTGATACCGGTGGTTTTCGCTACCAGCAGACTACGGCAGAGACATTTTCCATGGCCCAAAAATTAATAGAATCCGGGGTAAACCCTTCGGAGGTAGCCCAGAGGCTTACGGAGAATTTTCCTCTGTCCCGCTTTTGCCTTTTGAAAAAGGCCCTCTCGCGTCTGGAATTAAAGGCGTCTGGGAAAGTGGCTATTTCTTATCTTTCAAGTGATGATTACCTTTCCTGTGAGGCGGGAAAAGCTGACTCTGACGACTTTGCCACCATGTTCAGGACCATTCGGGGAGTAGAAGTAAGTGCGCTCATTAAAGAGTATAAGCCCGGGGAAGTTACCGTTAGTCTGCGAAGCAGAGGCCACGTAAACGTAGCTGAGCTTGCCGCTCATTTTGGAGGAGGTGGTCATCGTTTTGCCGCAGGTTTTCGCACGAAGGGAGACATTAGCGAGATACAGCAACAACTAACTAGAAAACTGGAGGCCCTCTTTTCATGAAAGACGGTGTGTTGGTAATTGATAAACCAGAGGGTATGAGTTCCACCAAAGCGGTGGAACAGGTGAAGAAAAAACTTAGGGTGCGTAAAGCCGGTCACGGAGGAACCCTTGATCCTTTTGCCACCGGGGTGTTGCCTGTTTGCCTCGGCAGAGGTACTAAAATTGCCCAGTTTATCCTGGAAGGGGACAAAGAATACGAAGGCCTCATGGAACTTGGCCTGGAGACTGATACTTACGACGCTACTGGTGAAGTAGTAGCCCGTCACGAAGTACCCGCAGACCTAACCATTGAAGACCTACAGCGAGTTTTTGATGAATTTGTAGGCGTTTTGGCTCAGGCACCACCTGCTTTTTCAGCAGCTAAACTCCACGGAAGGCCTCTTTATAAGTACGCCCGTGAAGGTTTGAAAATAGAAAAACCCCCTAAAAGAGTGGAAATACTTGCTTTTGAGGCCTTAAAGTATGAGCCTCCCTATGTACACTTTCGGGTTTATTGTAGCAAGGGGACTTATCTTCGTTCTCTGGTACATGAGGTAGGGCAAAAACTCGGTTGTGGGGCTGTGCTTACAAAGTTAAGAAGGCTCAAAAAAGGGCCCTTTGTCCTTGAGCAGGCCCTTACCTTGAAAGAGCTTGAAGAAAAAATCAAAGAAGGCTCTATTGAAGAATACATAATTCCTTCAGAAGAAGCCCTTTCTTTTATTCCATCTATTACTGTTGGCGAAGAACTGGCCAAAAAGATTCGCCAGGGGAGACCTCTTACCTTGGCCTCTCTGGCCAATATGATACGCCTGCAAAAAGTTTCCCAAAAGCCTAGGGTTCCATGGCTGCGTCTGCTTACCTCTGAAGGGGAATTGGTAGCAGTGGTGGAATATCCCAAAGATTTAAATGCCTCTGGCCAAGCCAAGATGGTAAGGGTTTTTAATAAAGTTTAATTGATAGGGCCATTTTTATCGGGAATGGCTTTCATCCTTTCCGTAAGGCAGTCATTGTGAGTGAAGCGTAGCAAATTTCAGCAAAACGGTTTTGGAGATATTCTTTCTACCACATGCTGGCTTAAAATTTGTAAAAAAACTTTTTTTAAGGCAAAATTAGTCTTAGTAGAACTAAGGAGTTTACCATGCATAAAAAGGTCTTTCTGTTGGTTTTATTAAGCTGGCTTTTATCAGTTCAGCTGGTTAAAGCTCAGGATAGTTTCACCCAGGAAGACCGTGAAAGGCTTATTCGCCTGGAAACGACCCTCAAGGTTTTTATGGACCAGGTTGATAAGCGTTTTGAACAAATTGCTAAGCGCTTTGAACAGGTAGACAAACGCTTTGCCGAACTCCGTGAGGATATAAATAAGCGCTTTGAGCAAGTCGATAAACGCTTTGAGCAAATGATGACTTTTCTCTGGATTCTTACGGCTATTTTTACCACGCTGGTGGCGGTGGTTATAGGTTTTGCCTATTGGGATAGGCGGACCATAATTAAGCGAGCCAAAGAAGAGACAATAGAGCAACTTGAAAGAGAAGGAAAACTTAAAGACCTGATAGACGCCCTCAGGGAGCTTGCCAGGGAAGATTCTCGTTTAGCAGAAATATTACGCTATTATCGTCTTCTTTAGTCAAAATTGGCTAGCGCAATTTAAGAGTATAGGTTAAGTTATTAGCGCCTATGCGCAGGAGGTGGGAAATCCCCTCCTGGGCTTAAATTTATATTAAAGGGAGGAATTTAAAAATGGCATTTGATGCAGAGGTAAAAAAAGAAATCATTGAGAAGTTTGCGAGACACCCCAATGACACTGGTAGCCCTGAAGTACAGATTGCTTTGCTTACAGCTCGTATCAAACATTTGGAAAACCACTTCAAGGTTCACAAGAAAGACCATCATTCTAGAAGGGGGCTTTTAAAGCTTGTTGGGCAACGCCGTCGTCTTCTTAATTACCTTAAAAAGACCGACTTTGAGCGCTACCGTAATATTGTTAAAGCATTAGGGCTTAGAGCTTAAATCCCAAAGGCGGACTTAAGTCCGCCTTTTTTATTTTCTATCCCTGATTTCATTCAAATCAAAAAATAACAAGAGGTGAAGATATGCATAGAGTTGAAAGAGAGTTTGCCGGTCGTAAGTTTTCCCTTGAGACCGGAAAGGTAGCTAAACAGGCCCACGGGGCCATTTGGGCTACCTATGGTGATACTGTAGTCCTAGTTACCGTAGTGGCTTCTGATGAAGTAAGAGACGTTGACTTTTTACCGCTAAGTGTGGAATACCAGGAGATGTATTACGCGGCCGGTCGTATTCCAGGGAGCTATTTCCGCCGCGAAGTGGGCAAAGGTAGCGAAAAAGAAATCATCACTGCCCGCTTGATTGACAGGCCCATAAGGCCTCTTTTCCCGAAGGGTTGGTGTTACGAGACCCAGGTTATGGCCACCGTCCTTTCCCTTGACCCAGAAGTTGACCCGGATGTAGTGGCCATTACCGCGGCTTCAGCCGCCCTTGAGGTCTCTCATATTCCTTTTGCTGGCCCTATTGCCGCGGTAAGGGTAGGGCGCATAAACGGCGAGTTTGTCATAAATCCGTCTTCTTCCCTGCTAAAACAGAGTGAGATGAACCTGGTGGTAGTGGGCAGTGAAGAGGCCATTGTTATGGTGGAAGGCATGGCCAATGAAGTGCCTGAGGAAATCGTCCAGGAAGCCATCTTTTTTGCCCACGAGCAAATTAAGCCGCTTCTTGCCCTTCAGCGTGAGCTTAAGGAAAAGGCTGGAAAACCCAAATTGACTTTTCAAGAGCCTCCAGTTGACGAAGAACTCAAAAAGAAAGTGCGTGAGCTGGCAAAAGAAGGCCTAAAAACTGTTATTACCACTGCGCCCAAGGTAGAACGCAATAAAAAACGTAAAGAGGTCTTCAAAAAAGTCCTTGAGGCCCTTGGCGATGAGGCTGTTGGCCGAGAAGCCGAGGTAAGGGAATACTTTGAAGAGTTTGAGAAGGAGCTTCTACGGGCCATGCTAATAAAAGAAGGCCGTCGCATAGATGGCCGCGGCCCAGAGGACATTCGTCCCATCTGGGCAGAGGTCTCGGTGCTTCCCCGCACCCACGGTTCGGTGATTTTTACCCGGGGAGAAACCCAGGTGTTAACCGTAGCCACCCTTGGTAGTCCAGAAGAAGAACAGCGCATTGACATGCCAGGCGAAGAAGTCTTCAAACACTTTATCCTCCACTATAACTTTCCCCCTTATTGTGTGGGTGAGGTTAAGTCTCTTAGAGGGCCTTCGCGGCGGGAAATTGGCCACGGCATGCTGGCTGAACGGGCACTTACGCCGGTGATACCGAGCGAAGACGAATTTCCCTACACCATAAGGGTGGTGTCTGATGTGCTTGAGTCAAATGGTTCTTCTTCCATGGCTACAGTCTGTGGAGCAACCCTTTCTCTCATGGATGCTGGTGTGCCTATCAAGGCCATGGTGGCTGGCATTGCCATGGGCCTTATCAAAGAAGAAGACCAGGTAGTTATTCTCACGGATATTCTGGGAGACGAAGATCGCATGGGTGATATGGACTTCAAAGTGGCTGGCACGGAAAAGGGTGTTACCGCTCTTCAAATGGACATAAAGATTACCGGAATCACCCAGGAGATAATGAGCCGGGCTCTGGCCCAGGCCAAAAAGGCCCGCTTTTTCATCCTTGAAAAAATGCGCGAAGTGCTTCCTGAACCTAGAGAAAAGCTTTCAGCTTATGCCCCTAAAGTGCTCACCGTTACCATAAATCCTGAAAAAGTGCGTGACCTTATTGGCCCAGGTGGAAAGACTATAAAGGGCATAATTTCTGCCTGCGGAGATGTGAAAATAGACGTTGACGATAAAACTGGCGTGGTAAGGATTTATTCTTCTTCGTCTGAAGCAGCAGAAAAGGCGGCCAAGATGGTCAAAGAGGTGACTCAGGAAGCTGAAGTTGGTAAGCTTTACCTGGGGAAAGTTACCAGAGTGGCGGACTTTGGCGCTTTTGTGGAGATTTTCCCCGGCACTGAAGGCCTGGTGCACATCTCTCAACTTGATAACCGTCGGGTGAAAAATGTCACTGATATTCTTAGGGAAGGTGACGAGGTCCTGGTAAAAGTTATTGACATTGACAAGATGGGCCGCATAAAACTTTCCCGTAAGGCCGCCCTCTCTGAGTCTATTAAAGAAGTAGAACCCACCGAAGAAACTCAAAAAGACCAGGAATAAACTTTCAGGGGGCATTTGCCCCCTGAATTTAGCCTTCAAGTAAAAATCATTCCCTACCGATAAATGAAGAAGACTTTACTAGTAAAGGAGTGAAATATGTCCACGGTGCTTGAAGCGCTGGTTTCTTCGGTAAATGAAGTTATTAAGACTTATACCGGCCTTGAACCTAAACCGGGTAAGGCCTTTGTGCGTACAGAGCCCACTGCCCTTGGAGATGTATCGGCGGTAAACGGCCTGGCTGGTTCTGGTTTTACGGGAATGCTCACGGTGACTTTTTCTCAAGAGTGCCTTTTTAAGATATTGGCTGTTCTTTTTGGCAACGAACCTGAAAGTTTAAACGATGAAGTTTGTGATGCTGCAGGTGAGCTTGCCAATCAGATTTGTGGAGCTTTCAGGCGACGTTTTGAAGAACAAGGTATTTCTCTTCAGGCTGCGGTGCCGGTAATTGTAACTGGGAAAGGGCATTCCATAACTCCCCTTTGTGCCAGCCAGCGCATGGCCGTGCCTTTTGAGATTGACGGCACCAAACTGGTGGTAGAGCTTTGCCTTGATAAAAAGAATAAAACTTAAGGCGAAGGGTCTCGCACCAGGGGCCAGGCCTCAGGTGCGGCCCCCTGGCCTACCACTTTGCCCAGCTTGTAAGCCTCTTCAAGGGCAGAAGGGTGTTCTTTTATGGCGCCCTTTTTTTCTATCCCGCGGTAAAAAAGCCCTCCCTCATAACGGGCATAAACTGCGTCAAAGAAATATCTGATAACCCGCTGAGGGCCTTCAAAGAGCTTTTTCCCTTTGGTAGCTCCAAGAGAAAGAAATATCCCATGCTTTTCTCGCCCATAAGGAGGTTCTTTTTTGAGGACGTATTTACATATCCAGCGGGCCTGGCTACGTTCTACCAGGGCCTGGGTGCGGGAAGTAATATTGTAGAAAAAGATAGGTGAGGCCACTACAATAACGTCAGCCGCGTCTATTTTGGGATAAATTTCTTTCATATCATCAGGGATTACACATTCACCGGTTTCATCACACTCGCCACATTCAATACAAGGGCCTATTTGAACGCGATATAAATTTATTTTTTCTACCCTGGCTTGGGCTTCTTTGGCTCCGTTTAAAAATGAATCCAGCAATAAATCAGTATTACCACCTAATCTCGGGCTTCCTTGAAAGGCTAAAATGTTCATTTTTCCCTCCGTCTTTAATTATATATTTTAACTTAAAACAAATTTTAAAAAATAAAAACTATAAAATAAACTTTGCCTGTCCCTCACCCCTTGAAAACTTAGCCTGTCCCCGTAAAGTTTAGGCATGATTTTTCCTAAAAAAGTTTATCTAATAGGTATTGGTGGCGTAGGTATGGGGGCCCTGGCAGGCCTTTTTAAGGCTTCAGGGGTGGAGGTCTCTGGTTCTGAAAAAGGCTCTATTTATCCCCCCATGAGTATTCTCTTGGACGAATTGGGTATTTCTTACTCTACGAATTTCAATCCTGAAAATATAAGGGCTTTTTCTCCTGATTTGGTGGTGGTGGGTAATGTGGCCCGTTTTGATAACCCTGAAGTAAAATTTGTTCTTGAAAATAAAATTCCCTATCTTTCCCTGCCAGAGGCTCTTTATGGTTTTTTCATCGGTTGTAAAAAAAGTCTGGTAGTGGTGGGGACACACGGCAAAACCACTACTTCGGCCTTGCTGGCCTATGTTCTGGAAAGGCTTGGAGAAGACCCTACTTTTTTCATCGGAGGGCTAAGGAGCGACAATCTACGTAATTTTTGTTTTGGGCAGGGGAAATTCATAGTGCTTGAAGGTGATGAATACGACAGCGCTTTTTTTGATAAAAGGCCAAAATTTGTTCATTATGCCCCATTTGGAGCTATTTTAACCAGCGTTGAGTTTGACCACGCCGATATTTATGCCGATTTTTCGGCCCTTAAAGAAACTTTCAAGCATTTCATTTCACTTATTTGCCCTAAAGGTTTTTTGAGCTATGCGGCTGATGAGAAAGAAGTTATAGAACTTGCCAGGTTTTATCCCGGGGAGAAAATATCTTATGGAGAACAGGGCGATTTAAAGCTTATTAAAAGAGAGCCTTTACAAAATCCTCCAGGCCAGAGAATAACCTTTTCGTTTCATGGGCTGGAAGACGAATTTTTCCTCCCCTTAATTGGTGAGCATAATGCTTTAAATGCCCTTGGAGTTTGGGCCTTACTTTTAAAGCTTGGCTTTAAGCCAGAAAAACTAAAAAAGGCCTTTGCTGATTTCCCTGGAACTAAAAGGCGTCAGGAAATTTTGCTTGAAAAGCCAATAACAATTATTGATGATTTTGCCCATCATCCCACAGCGGTGGAAGTAACCATAAAAGCCGTTAAGGAGACCTGGCCTGGAAGGAGGTTAATAGCCGTTTTTGAGCCACGCACCAATACCAGCCGACGCAAGATTTTTCAAAAAGATTATGCCAGGGTCCTTTCGTTGGCTGATGCAGTTTATCTCAAGGTTCCTGCTGATTTAGAAAAAGTTCCTGCTGAAGAGCGCCTGGACCTTAAAAAATTGGCTCAGGAGATATCTTATCTGGGAATTTCTGTTTCTGTTAGTAGTGATTATTCAGGGCTCTTGCAGGTATTAAAAGAAGAAGTTCGTCCTGATGATGTCGTTCTTTTTATGTCAAACGCCTCTTTTGGCAATGTTCCTGAAGAGTTGGTGAAGTTTTGTCTGAAAAACTTGATAAGCTAAAAGAATTACAGGAAGAGCTAAGTAAAAAGGTAAAAGTTGTTCCTCTTTCTCATTTCCCTCGTTTAGTGGGCGGAGCTGATGTTTCCTATCCAGAGCCTTCTTCCGCCCTTGGGGTCATAGTGATCTATGACCTAAAAACTCGAAAAGTGCTAGAAGAGGTTTTTGCGGTAGAGAAGGTATCCTTTCCCTATATTCCGGGGTTTCTCTCTTTTAGGGAGACTCCTGTTTTAAAAAAGGCCTTTGTCAGGTTAAAAAATATCCCCGAAGTTTTGATGGTTGATGGGCAAGGTATTCTTCATCCCAGAGGGCTAGGCCTTGCTTCGCACCTGGGGCTTGAGCTTTCAATACCTACTATTGGGGTGGCTAAAAAGCCTTTATTAGGGCAATTTGAACCGCCAGAAGATAAGCCTGGGGCTTTTTCACCTATTTTTGTTCAAGGAGAAATCAAAGGCGCGGTTTTACGAACCAGAAAAGGAGTCAAACCAGTTTATGTATCTCCCGGGCACTTAATTGACCTTGATAGCGCTTTAAAGGTGGTCAAAGCCAGCCTTTCTGGTTATCGTATTCCAGAGCCGTTGCGAAAGGCCCATTTATTAACCCAGAGGTTACGCCGTGAATGCTGTGATTATCCCGGCTGGGGGCATAGGCAGCAGGGTAGGGGAGAAAATCCCTAAGCAATTTTTAGAAATTGCCGGAAAACCGCTTATTACTTATACCCTGTCTCTTTTTGAAAATCTTAAAGAGATAGACTTAATAGTTATTCCTGTTTTAGCCACCTGGGAAGAAAGGCTTAAAAAGCTTTTAGAAAGATTTAGAAAGCCTTATTTAATAGTTCCAGGTGGCGAAACCAGGCAAGCCTCAGTAGCCAATGGCTTTTTCGCTCTTCCTGGTGATACAGAGATTGTTTTAGTCCATGATGCCTGTCGCCCTTTTGCTTCGCCAGAGGTAATAAGACTGGTTATCTCTAAAATTAGAAAAAAAGGGGCAGCTTTAGCCGCTTTACCCGCCAGGGATACGATAAAAGAGGTAGTAGAACAAAGAGTTCTAAAAACTCTTCCCAGAGAAAGAATTTATCTAGCTCACACTCCCCAAGGTGCTCGCTATTCCCTATTTCAAAAGGCTCTTGCCACGGCTCAAGAGAAAAATCTGCTGGCTACTGATGAAGCTTCCCTTTTGGAAGCTGCTGGAATCCCTGTTTATGTAGTTCCTTCAACGCCATTAAACTTTAAGATAACCACTAAAGAAGATTTTGAACTGGCTAAATGTTTACTCACTGCCAGGAGGCCATGATGAAGGTGATATTTTTTAGCATTCGTCCTTATGAAGAAGAATATTTGAGGCCGCTTTTACCCCCTAAATGGAAGGTAGAATTAATCCCTGATTTCCTGGACGAAACTACGGTGGAAAAAGCAAAAGACGCCCAGGTGGTAAGTCTATTTGTTTCAGATAAAGCTGATGGTCCTGTTCTTGAAGCTCTCCATTCTTACGGAGTAGGCCTTTTGGCACTTCGTAGCGCCGGTTATGACCATGTGGATATTGAAGCTGCCAAACGTTTGGGCATAAAAGTAGTTAACGTGCCAGCTTATTCTCCCCACGCTATTGCAGACCATACCCTTGCTATTCTTCTTGCCCTTATTCGTCGTCTTCACCGGGCCCACGATAAAGTGCGTCTTGGAGATTTTGACCTTGACGGCCTCATGGGATTTGACTTAAACGGCAAAGTTGCCGGGGTAATCGGGCTCGGAAAGATTGGCCGTCTGGTGGCTACTCGTTTAAAAGCCTTTGGGTGTAAAGTTTTAGGCTACGACCCATATATCCAGCCAGAAATAGTAGAAAACGTTGATCTGGATACTCTTGTTGCCCAGGCAGATATTATCTCTCTTCACTGTCCTCTTACTCGGGAAAATTTTCACATGTTTAATGAGGAGACTTTTAAGCGTATGAAACCCGGGGCTGTTTTAGTTAATACGGCTCGTGGTGGGCTGGTTGATACAAAGGCTTTACTTGAGGCCTTAAAGTCTGGCCAGCTTGGTGGAGCGGCTCTTGATGTGTATGAATACGAGCGGGGCCTATTTTTTAAAGACCACCAAAAAGAAGGTATAAAAGACCCTTATCTTGCCCAGTTACTGGGTTTAGCTAATGTGGTATTAACCGGACATCAGGCTTTTCTAACGCGTGAAGCCGTAAAAAACATAGAAGAAACTACGGTAAGAAATATTTTAGAATGGCAGAAAAATCCTCGGGGAAAATTGAAGAATGAGATCTGGTGAGATTACCAAAATAAAGGCTATACGGGTTCCCTCTCGTGAAAGATGTTATGAAATTTTAAAAGAAAATCAGGTGCCTCCCCATATCGTCAAACACTGTGAAGTGGTTACCAAAGTGGCTGTTTATTTGGCCAGGGAGCTTAACAAAGTGGGAGAAAACCTTGATTTACCTCTTGTTGAGGCTGGAGCACTACTTCATGACGTTACTAAACATATTTCGTTGAAAACAGGAGAAAATCACGCCCTTACAGCGGAAAAGCTCCTTTTAGAATTAGGTTATCCAGAAGTAGCAAGAATTGTTGGTCAACATATTTTTCTTAAACCCGGCCCCCCAGGGGAACCCATCCGTGAAGAAGAAGTAGTTTTTTATGCAGACAAAAGAGTAAAACACACCAGAATAGTTTCTCTAAAAGAACGTTTTAGGGATTTAAAGATCCGTTACGGTAAAACAGTTTCTTCTTTGATACGAATTGAACACATGGAATCACTGTGCAAACTTCTTGAAAGAAGGCTTTTTAAAAAATTGCCGTTTAATCCAGCAAAATTAGAGGAATTAAACAATGCTTAAAGTAGCCCTTCTTTGTGGTGGAAAATCTGCTGAAAGAGAAGTTTCCTTAAAGGGTGGTCAGGCGGTGGAAAAGGCCTTGAAGAGCCTGGGGCATCAATTCAAACGTTTTGATCCAGCTACAGACCTTCCGCTCCTTGCCCGGGAAGCCCAAAATTATGACGTTGCTTTTTTGGTGCTACACGGGCCAGGGGGCGAAGATGGAACCATTCAAGGTTTCCTTGATTCATTAGGCCTGCCTTATCAAGGGGCAGGGGTTTTAGGAAGTGCCCTGGCTATGGATAAGGCCCTTAGTAAAATCCTCTATCAACAGGCGGGCCTTTTAGTACCCAAAGGCCTGGTTTTAGAGAAGGGGAAAACCCTGCCCGAGATAGATTTTTTCCCGGTAGTGGTGAAGCCGGTTTCTCAGGGGTCAAGCGTGGGAATTTCCCTTGTTAAAGGCCCTGACGAACTTGCTCTTGCTGTGGAAGAGGCCTTTGAAATTGAAGATAGAGTCCTTATTGAAGAATACCTGGCAGGCCGTGAGCTAACCGTTGGTATTCTTGGGGAAGAGCCTTTACCGGTGGTTGAAATTATCCCTGGAGAGGGGCACGCTTTTTTTGACTATGAGGCCAAATATACGCCCGGGGTTACCCAGGAGTTATGTCCGGCCCCTATCCCTGAAAGTCTGGCCAAAGAAGCCCAAAAAGCTGCCCTTCAAGCCCACCAGGCCTTGAGGCTTAGACATTACAGTCGTACAGATTTTATTCTGCTGGAAAATAAACTCTACATCCTTGAGACCAATACCATTCCAGGTATGACGGAAACAAGCCTTCTGCCCCTGGCGGCTAAAGTGGCTGGATATTCTTTTGAGGACCTGGTGCAAAAACTCCTTGATTTAGTCTTAGCGACAGCCTGATTTTAAGCCATCTTCAAGGCGCAGTTTGACCAGTTCTGCTAGTTTGTGCTTGTCTCTCAAGGTAAGGCCCTGGGTAGGGATGGGTGGAAATATTTTTACCCTTACAAGGCCCGGCTTAACGTAAAGTTTTCCTTTGGGCATAACATGGCGCGTGCCGCACACGGCAATAGGCACCAGGGAAAGCCCGCTTTTTATAGCAAGGATAAAGCCTCCCACTTTAAATTCTTGGAGCTTGCCATCAGGGCTCCTTGTCCCTTCGGGAAAGATTAGTACGGAAAAGCCTTTCTTGGTTTTTTCTATAGCTTTCATTAGACTTTCCAAGCCCTTGCGGGGGTTTTCCCGGTCAATAGGCACACATCCCGCAGCTAAAAGCCCCCAGCCAAAAAAGGGAATTTTAAAGAGGCTTTTTTTGGCCAGCCAGGATATTCGATGAGGAAGAACCGTGCCAATTACTGGAATATCAAACTGGCTCTGGTGATTAGCCGCAAAAATGTAGTTTTGTTCCCGCTTTATGTGTTCAAGGCCCCTTACTTCTAATTTTACGCCAGCAATACGCACCATATTACTCAGCCAGAAATGCTGAATTTTGGGTATTACACGTTCCCAAGGGGTAATAGAAAGAATGATTATTACCGTTCCCAGGGTAGGAACCGTTATTAAAAGATACAAATAGAAAAACAGATTTCTTAAAAGTATTTCAAAGCTTTTTAAGGCTTTCATTATGCACCTCTAAAGAATGAGTTTTAATGGAAATACAAACAGATGATAATTTTTGTTATTGCAAGCCCTTTCACTGTCATTGCGAGCGGAGCGAAGCAATCTCTAGGACTGCTTCGTCGGCCTAACGGCCTCCTCGCAGTGACAAAATGAGTTATCATTGAAACCTTTTTCGACTGTGTCATTGCGAGCCAATATCCCGCCATGTGGCCCCCTACAATGTCATTGCGAGCAGAGCGAAGCAATCAGCAAAAAATTTTATCTCGCTGTCTGAACAGAACAATTAATTTTCCAGATAAAGTTTCTACCAAAAGAATAAAATTAAGAGTATAGTTTTAAGATAATGGCCGATTTTAAAAGCTCAAAAACAATTTCTCAACTGTTTGACCCTAATATTGCCTCTGAACTATTCTATCTCCTTTTAGAGTCAACTCCCGTGGGAGTTTATATTTATCGAGAGAACTTCATTTATGTAAATCCTGCCTTTGAAAGAATAACTGGCTGGAATTTTTCTGAACTTAAGAATAAAAAGGTCTGGGAAATAGTCCATCCAGATTACCAGGAAACAGTTAAAGAAAGAATTTTGGCGAGGCTTTCTGGAAAAAAAGCTCCTCCTTCTTACGAATTAAAGATTCTAACTCCCAAAGGAGAGGAAAAGTGGTTTGAAGTCTCCGTGGTCACTTTTAAAAAAGATGAGCAAATTTTTTGTATAGCCACCGCTATTGACCTTACCAAAATCAAAAATTATTCCCGTCACCTGGCAGAAACTTTAAGCGAATATAGGGCCATATTGCACTCTTTTGACGGGCTTATTTATACTGTTACCCCTGATTATCACCTGGCTTTTGTGAATAAAAAATTAGAAAAACAGCTGGGTTCAGTTAGAGGTGAGTTGTGTTATAAAAAAATTTTTGGCCGAGAGGAGCCCTGCCCCTGGTGTAGTCTTAAAGAGGTAAGGGAAGGGCGTTCAGTAAAAAAAGATATCCATATCCCTGAAGAAAATAAATGGTACTACGTGGTGTCCACTCCTTTGCTTTATCCTAACGGAAGTTTTTATGCCCTCCATCTTCTTATGGATATTACCCAGCAGAAACGAGCTCAGCAGGAAATTCTGAGAATATCCAAACTGGAATCAATTTCTCTTCTGGCTGGAGGTATTGCCCATGATTTTAATAACATTTTAACGGCTATTATAGGTAACATCTCCCTTTTGCGCTTGCGTCTAAAAAAGCATCTTACTGAGAAAGAAGAAAAGCTTTTTAAACAAATGGAAAATGTATGTTTTAGAGCCCAAGGGCTTACCAAGCAACTTTTAAACTTTGCAGAAGGTGGTTCCCCTATAAAAAGGGTATCTTCCCTTAAAGAAATGCTTGAAGATACAGTTTCTTTTTGCTTGCGTGGTTCAAATGTCAGCTGGGAACTTTCTATCCCTGACGACTTGTATCTGGTAGATATTGATACGGTACAGTTTGGCCAGGTGGTGAGCAACATCGTTATAAATGCCAAACAAGCCATGCCTTCAGGGGGGCGCCTTTGGGTTAAAGCCCGAAATTTAGAGAGCAAAGAGCCTAGAGGTTTTTTGAAACCTGGAGATTATGTGGAGATAACTTTTCGAGACGAAGGCATTGGTATTCCTGAAAAAGTTCTCCCCAAAATTTTTGACCCTTATTTTACCACTAAAAAAAATGGAAGCGGCCTGGGGCTGGCTATTTGTCATTCCATTATTAAAAAACACGGTGGTCATATAGAGGTATTTTCCCAAGAAGGAAAAGGGGCCACTTTTAAAATTTATCTTCCAGCCTCCAAGCAAGAAAAGCCCTTTTCTCGTACTTTAATTCAGAAAGAGATTTTTAAAGGCAAAGGCCGGGTACTCATATTTGATGACGAAGAAGTCATAAGGGAAACCCTGAAAGAATTTTTAGAAATAAGTGGTTTTCAGGTGGAAACAGCTAAAGACGCCCAGGAGCTTATAAAAAAAGCCAAGGTCGGAAATTTTGATTTAGCCATTCTTGATCTAACTATACCTGGGGGTATGGGGGCCAAAAAGGTTCTTCCTTTTCTTAAGTCCTATACTCCCCATATAAAAACAATTCTTATGACAGGCTATTCCCTTGAATCCCAAAAAATCAAAGATTTTGACGCTTTCCTCAAAAAACCTTTTACTTTTAACGAGCTTTTTGCGGTGATTGAAAAAATCTTGCCATCTAACTCTGCTAAAAATGTTAAAGATAAGTAAACTTTTTCTGGTTGGTCTTGATGGGGAAACTCTTAGTGCTGAAGAGATTGAAGCCATTAAAGCTTTAGGGCTTATTCATTTTATTTTTTTCAAGCGCAATTTTCTTTCTTTAGAGCAAATAAAAGACCTTTTTTACAGCCTTGATAAAGTCGGTTCGGTCTTAAAGGCTATAGACCAAGAAGGGGGACCAGTGGTCAGGCTTTCTCCTCCGCTTTTCCCTCCACTTCCTTCTCCGTATTCACTGGCCCAAAAAAAAGACCCTGCCGAAGAGGTAAAAAATGCCGCTCAAATTTGTGCCCAAAGTCTTAAAGAATTCGGTTTTAATTTTAATCTGGCACCAGTGCTTGACCTGGCTGATGATAAAGCCCCGTCTTTCATTAGAGAGCGTTCTTTTGGCAAAGAAAGTTCGGTAGTAGCAGAACTTGGATCAGTTTACATTAAGACTTTTTTAGAACAGGGCCTTCTTTGTTGTGCCAAACATTTCCCCGGTTTGGGAGGAGTAGCTCTTGATCCTCACCACGCCCTCCCTGAAAAAGAAAAGGTTACCAGAGACGACCTCTATCCCTTTATAAAAGCCGTTGAAACAGGTGTGCCAGCTATTATGACTACCCATTTGGTGGTTAAAACCATTGATGAGAAACCAGCTACTTTTTCTTCAAGAATGGTAAAGATGCTCCGTAAGGACTTAAACTTTTCGGGGCTTATCCTCACTGATGACCTTTATATGGAAGGGGCGGCCATATTTTCTATGGAAGAAAGGGTTCTCAGAGCTTTTCTTACAGGCCATGATTTACTACTTTTATGCCAGAACTTCTGGCAAACAGTCTCTGTAGTTGAGGCCTTTATCAAAGAAGTCGAATCTAGCTTTTCACTGAGGCAATTGGTGAGAGAATCCCTCAAACGACAAGATAAGGTTTTAAACTCCTTCTTGCCTAGTTAAAAGTTAAATGTTAAAGCCTTTTAAGCTGAAAGTTTGGGGAGGAAATTATGCTTGATTTTCTTAGGCAGCGTGCGGGTTCATGGCTGGTGAAGATTATTTTAGGCGCCATTATCATTGTTTTTATTTTCTGGGGAGTGGGGACTTTTCGCACCGGGCAGAAAAACATCCTTGCCGAAGTTAATGGGCAACCCATAACCTTCACTGAATTTCAAACCCTTTATAACCAGCGTCTTAATCAGTTGCGAAGCCTTTTTGGGCCTAACTTAAACGACGAGCTTTTGCGGAGGTTGGAACTACCAGCTCAGGTTTTTGAGGATTTAGTGCGCCGCAAGCTAATGCTCCAGGTGGCTGAGGAAATGAATATTATCGTAACTACTAAAGAGCTACAGCTTGCTATTTCGCAAATTCCTTCTTTTCAAACAAACGGCCGCTTTGATCCCAAGAAGTATCAATTAATTCTTCGTGAACTTCGTCTTTCTCCTCAGGAATTTGAAGAATTAATTAAAGCCGAGTTTATAGAAGCTAAAATTAAAAATCTCTTACTTACTCCCATTATGGCTACGACAGAAGAAGCAAGAGAATGGTATTCCTTTGAAAACGAAAAACTAAAAATACTTTGGGCTAAATTGCCAGTATCTATATGTGAAAAGGAAGTAAAACTTAACGATCAAGAAATACAAAAATATTATAAAGCAAATAAAGAAAAATATAAAACAAAATTGAAAATAGCCCTTACTTATTATTTTCTGCCTTACGAAAGTCTAAAAAAAGAAATAAAAATTACAGATGAAGAACTGAAGAGTTACTACGAAGCTCACAAAAAAGAATACACTGTGCCTGAAAAGAGAAAACTTAAGCATATTTTTATTACTAAAAAGAAAGAAGAAAGTGAAGAAGACTTTTTAAAGCGTGCTCAAGAAATTAGAGAAAAGATTAAATCACCTAAAGACTTTTCTAAAGTAGCGGCTAAATATTCTGATGATCCTCATACTAAAGATAAAGGCGGTGAACTGGGCTGGGTTACCCCTGATGAAATTTTTCCAAATTTAAGGGAAATAATTTTTACGGCTAAAGAAGGTGAAATAATAGGCCCCTTAAGAACTCCTATGGGTTATCATATTTTTCTTGTAGAAAAGATTAAGCCTGCCCAAACTAAGCCGTTTGAGGAAGTCAAAAAAGAGATTAGAAAAAAACTTCTTGAAGAAAGGTTAAAATCCTTTGCCTGGGATAAGGCGGAAAAGCTTTATGATGAAATCGTTTTAGTAGGTGGGCTTGAACCCTGGGCTAAAAAGGAAAACAAAAAACTGGTTACAACCCCTCTTTTTAGCCCTGACTCACCTCCGGCGGATAAACATATTACGCCTGAGGTTATCTCAGCAGCCCTTAAACTCCAGGAAGGGGAACTTGGCTCTATTATGGAAGTGCCTGGTGGTATTTTAATCTTTAAGCTGGCCAAAAAAGAGCCACCACGTATCCCTTCTTTAGAAGAAGTTAAAGACCGGGTGATTAAGGACTTAAGACATCAGAAAGCCCTGGAGCTATGTGCAGAAAAGGCCAGGCGTATTTTAGAAGAAGCCAGAAAAGAAGATTATCGGAAAGTTTTCAAAAAATATGGCTTAACCTTTAAAGAAAGTGATTTCTTTGCCAGGAAAGACATTGAAGTTTCAGGCCTTCCTCAAGAAGTCTTAAGAGAGGCAAAGGCCCTGGCTAATCCAGGAGAGTGGCTTGATACGCCAGTCCTTACAGATGAGGCCATTTATCTGGTCAAGCTTTTGGAAACAAAGCCTGCGGATATGAAAAAATTTGAAGAAGAACAGAAACTTCTTAAAGACTTACTTACCAGAAAGAAACGGGAAGAGGCCTTTAATGACTGGTATAAAAATCTGCGAGAAAAAGCAGAGATAAAGCTCTATCACGAACTTCCCAAAATTTAGGAGGTTTTATGCCCAAACGGGAAGACATAAAGAAGATTTTGATAATAGGCTCAGGCCCGATAGTGATTGGCCAGGCCTGCGAGTTTGACTATTCAGGCACTCAGGCCTGCAAAGCTTTAAAAGAAGAAGGCTATGAAATAGTTCTCGTTAACTCAAACCCGGCCACCATTATGACTGACCCTGAAACCGCCCACCGCACCTATGTTGAACCCATAACCCCGGAGGTGGTGGCTGAAATCATAAAAGAAGAGCGGCCTCACGCCCTTCTGCCTACCCTTGGCGGGCAAACCGCTCTTAACACCGCCTTTGAGGTTGCCCGCCGCGGTGTGCTTGAAAAGTACGGCGTGGAGATGATTGCCGCTTCTGCTGAAGTTATCCGCAAGGCGGAAGACCGCGAGGCCTTCCGCGAGGCCATGAAAAACATCGGCCTTAAGGTGCCGCGCAGTGAAATTGTGACCACTGTTAAAGACGCTTTACGGGCCGCTGAAAAAATAGGCTATCCCGTTATTGTCAGGCCGGCCTTTACCCTGGGTGGCACTGGAGGTGGGGTGGCCTACAACCGGGAAGAGCTTGAAGAAATTGCCACCCGCGGCCTTGAGCTTTCTCTCATTCATCAGGTGATGATTGAAGAAAGCGTCCTTGGCTGGAAAGAATTTGAGCTTGAAGTCATGCGGGATAAAAACGACAATGTGGTTATTATCTGCACTATTGAAAACTTTGATCCCATGGGAGTGCATACCGGAGACTCCATAACGGTGGCTCCTTCGCAAACCCTTACCGACCGAGAATATCAGCGGATGCGAAACGCCGCTATTGCCATTATGCGTGAAATTGGCGTTGAGACCGGCGGCTCAAACGTCCAGTTTGCCATAAACCCGAAGAACGGAGACATGGTTGTCATTGAAATGAATCCAAGAGTTTCTCGTTCTTCGGCCCTTGCCAGTAAGGCCACGGGCTTTCCCATCGCCAAGATAGCTGCCAAACTGGCCATTGGTTATACCCTTGATGAAATCCCAAATGACATAACCCGTGAGACCATGGCTTCTTTTGAGCCCACTATTGACTATGTAGTGGTTAAGTTTCCGCGCTTTACTTTTGAGAAATTTCCCGAAACTCCTGACGAGCTTACCACTTCTATGAAATCCGTGGGTGAAACCATGGCCATTGGCCGCACTTTTAAGGAAGCGTTGCAAAAGGCTATCCGCGGCCTTGAAATCGGCCGGGCAGGCCTGGGGGCTGACGGTAAGTCCCCTTCTGACCGTGGTGAAACAGTGCCTCGCAAGGTCATCGTTGAAAAATTGAGAATTCCCAATAGTGAGCGTATTTTCTACATTAGAGAGGCTTACAAGGCCGGCTTTTCCACCCAGGAGATTTATGAACTCACCCACATTGACCCGTGGTTCCTTGAGCAGATGCGTGCCATAATTGCAAAGGAAGACGAGATAAAAGAAGCAGGCGAAGGCCTTTTTGAGCCAGAAAAGCTATTTGAGATAAAGCGTTTTGGCTTTTCAGACAAGCAGATTGCCTTCCTTACTGGAAAAACAGAAGAAGAAATAGCTAGACGCCGTAAAGAGGCCGGCATAAGGCCGGTTTATAAACTGGTTGATACCTGCGCCGCTGAGTTTGAGGCCTATACACCTTACTATTACTCAAGCTACGAGATAGAAAACGAAGCCCGCGTTTCTAAAAAGCGCAAAGTGATGATTCTTGGTGGTGGCCCTAACCGCATTGGCCAGGGTATTGAGTTTGACTACTGCTGTGTGCATGCTTCTTTTGGCCTGCGCGAGCTTGGTATTGAGTCCATCATGGTAAACTCAAACCCTGAGACTGTTTCCACAGACTACGATACTTCTGATCGTCTTTACTTTGAACCCCTTACTTTTGAAGATGTGCTTCATATTTACGAACAGGAGAAACCTGAGGGCGTAATCGTCCAGTTTGGCGGGCAAACACCTCTTAATCTAGCCGTCCCCCTAGCTAAAGCCGGTGTAGAAATTCTTGGAACTTCCCCGGATAGCATTGACCGAGCGGAAGACCGCGAGCGGTTTACCGCTTTACTGGATAAACTCGGCCTTAAAAAGCCGCCTGCTGGCACGGCTTTTACCGTGGAAGAAGCCATTGAGATTGCCAGAAAAATCGGCTATCCCGTGCTGGTAAGGCCCTCTTATGTGCTTGGTGGCCGGGCCATGCAAATCGTCTGGGACGAAGAAAGCCTTAAGAATTACATGGCCACGGCGGCTAAAGTAAATCCAGAACACCCTGTGCTTATAGACAAATTTTTGGAACATGCCGTTGAGGTAGATGTTGACGCCATTTCTGACGGAGAAATTACGGTGGTAGGCGGTATTATGGAGCATATTGAAGAGGCTGGCATTCACTCTGGAGATTCGGCCTGTGTGCTTCCACCTATTTCCATTCCGCAAAAGATGATTGAAGAGATTAAAGCCGCCACCAAGGCTCTGGCCAAGGAGCTAAATGTCATTGGCCTTATGAATATTCAGTTTGCCATAAAAGACAACGAATTATTCGTGCTTGAAGTAAACCCGCGTGCCTCGCGGACTATTCCTTTTGTTTCCAAGGCCATAGGGGTGCCTCTGGCGCGTCTTGCCACCTGGGTTATGATGGGGAAAACCTTAAAAGAAATTGGCTTTACCAAAGAAATTGAACCCAAACACATCTCAGTCAAAGAAGCGGTCTTTCCCTTCAGGCGTTTTCCGGGAGTAGACGTCATGCTTGGGCCGGAGATGAAGTCCACCGGTGAAGTTATGGGGATAGACTTTGATTTTGGCATGGCTTACGCTAAGGCTCAGCTGGCCGCGGGCATGAACCTTCCCCTTGAAGGCACGGTTTTCATTTCGGTGAAAGACCCTGACCAGCCGCTGGTGGTGCCTATTGCTAAGGGTTTAGCTGAGCTAGGGTTTAAAATTGTAGCCACCAGGGGGACAGCGGCGGTTTTACGAGAAGCAGGCCTTGAAGTGGAAGTAATTCCTAAAATATCTGAAAAAGTCCGCCCCAATGCCCTTGATAAACTAAAAAATGGCGAGTTTGCCCTGGTTATTAACACGGCTGAGGGCAAGGAAAGCAGGGAAGATGCCTATCTTATCAGGCGTTATGCCATGGAGCTTGACGTGCCTTATGCCACCACCCTTTCCTGTGCCAGGGCTATGGTTGAGGCTATCAAACGACTAAAAGAAACCAGGCTTGAAGTAAGGGCCTTGCAAGACTATTATCGCCATCTGCCAGAATGTTTTTACGCCAGAAAGCAGCTATAAATAACTTTATGAAAAAGCTTCCTTGGCATTCAGAGTTTTGAAGTTATGCGCACGGAAAATTACTACTACGTTGACAAAATGCAGTTTGTAAAAAAGCTTGTTGATGAAGGGAAATATTATTTCTTTCCCGTCTAAGGCGTTTTGAGAAATTTCTTTTTCTTGATACTTTGCGGCGGGCTTTCTTAGCCAGACGAGAACTCTTTAAGGGGCTTTACCTGGAAAATAAGTGGGACTGGTCTCTCAGGTGCCTGGTGATTTACATCTCGTTTGGAAGCGGGGTTATTATAAAGAAAAAGATATTCTCAAGCAAAAATTCATTACATTTTTAGATAATCATGCCCAGAATTATAGAGTTGAGTTGAAAAAACATTATTCCAGACAAGCCAGACAAGGCAGAAGAGTTAATCTCATCGTTTTGATTCGCCTCTGTAATTTTCTCTAAAGTTTTTTTCTTCTTTGCCGACAAACATAGTGAAGACTTTTACAAGGAGGAAGAGTATGAAACTCAATACCATCAAAGCCCGGGTGCAGGCTATCATCTTGGTGATGTTCTTTTTGAGTATTTTCAACGCAGGGATGGTTTTCTGGTCCCTTCATAAAAATGAAGGAGATGCTAAATACGTAAACATTGCCGGAAGAGAAAGGATGCTTGTGCAAAAGCTTACCAAAGAAATTCTTAGTAAAGATTTTGCCTCTGCCCAACAAACGGCTGCCCTTTTTGAAAAAAGTTTAAAGGCCTTAAAAGATGGGGATACAACTATGGGCTTAAAACCGGTGAAAGACCCAGAAATTCTGGCTTCCTGGGAAAAGTTAAACCAGGCCTGGCAGAAATTTAAAACTTCTTTTGATATATATTTAAAGACCCAGGATGAAAAGGCTTTGAAATACTTACTTGACCATAATATTGAGGTACTAACTCTTGCCAATGATTTAACTAAACAATTTGAGAAAAAAGCGGTGGCAGGGCTACATCAGTTAAGAATATATCAGGTAATCATTTCAGGGTTCAGTATTCTCTTGCTTATGGCTATCTGGTGGATGGCAAGGGCCAAAATTATTGCTCCTATTGATAAAGCAGTGGTCCTTGTTTCAAAAATTGCCGATGGCGATTTCACTGTCAGGTTCCCAAAGGCCAGTCAGGACGAAATTGGCCGTCTGCTATCTGCCCTTGAAGGCATGGCCAAACGTTTGCGTGAAACTTTGAGCAATGTAGTTGATTCCTCAGATAAAGTATATTCTGCTTCTCAGGAAATTTATCGTGCTGGTGAAGAAGTAGCAGAAAAGGCTGAAAATCTTGCTAAAGAAGGTGAAGAAGTTAAAGAAGCTGAAGAAGCTATTAATAGTAACATTCGGGCTGTCTCTGCAGCTTCAGAGCAAATGGTTGAAGCCATAACTGAAATATCTCGCAATACATCTGAAGCAGCCCACATTGCCAATGATGCCGTCATAAAAGCTCAGGAAACCAACGAAATCGTTAATAAACTTAGCATTTCTTCAGAAGAAATTGGTGAAGTAGTAAATCTTATTCAAAGTATTGCCGAACAAACCAATCTTTTAGCCTTAAACGCCACTATTGAAGCGGCCCGGGCTGGAGAAGCTGGTAAAGGTTTTGCTGTAGTAGCTGGTGAGGTGAAAGAACTTTCTCGCCAGACCACCCAGGCGACGGAAAAAATTACCAGAAAGATTCAGGCTATCCAGGCAGATGCTCGAGCTTCGGTTAAAGCCATTGAAGAGATCACTGAAATTATCAGTCGTATTAACGATATCTCCAATATGATAGCCAGCGCCGTAGAAGAACAAACCGCCATGATGGGTGAAATCAGCCAGGCGGCCAACATGTCCGCCGAAAGTGCCGACCAGATAAAAGAAAAAGTAGAAAAGATGTCTCAGGCCATTCAGGAAACTGCAGAAAAAGGGATTAAGAGCAAAGAACTTTCTCGCGAAATGATAAATCTTGCCGGCCGTCTGAAAGAATTGGCTTCTAAGTTTAAAGTTTAGCTTTAAGCTAATATGGTACGTAAAGAAGGGAGCATTGCTCCCTTCTTTTTATTTTTAGCTTTTGCATTAGCTTTTTATACCTTGATAAAAATTACTTCGTTCTACTATCAAGACAGGAAAAAGGAAATATTTTCCTTTTCCCTGCGGGGAGTATGTCCCCACTGTTGTCACTGCGAGGAGGCCTGCAGGGCCGACGAAGCAGTCTCAAAGCCCTTTGCTTCTTTCAGTCAGGCGAAACAGTTTGAGACAGTTAATATTGGTTAAACTTTATGAACGTTTAAATTCCTACCTGAGGACCGCTGGCCGGAAGAAGAAGTTTCTATATAGCTAGAGTTTCTGTAATCTTTTGCCGGAAAGCTTTTATGGTTTTAGTATAGTCTTTGGTGCCAAAGATAGCCGAGCCAGCTACTACTATATCTGCACCGGCCTTAACTACCTCTGACAAAGTTTCTAGATTAACGCCACCATCAACCTGTATAGGGATATCAAGGCCGCGGCTTCTAATTATTTGTTTTAATTCCCTGATTTTACGAAGCGCTGAAGGAATAAACTTTTGACCTCCAAACCCTGGGTTTACACTCATAATAAGGACGAAATCTATTTCTTCCAAGATATAATCAATACTTTCAAGAGGTGTAGCTGGATTAAGGACAACACCGGCTTTCTTCCCGAGTTCTTTAATGCGAGAAATGGTTCTGTGAAGATGGGTAGCCGCTTCTACGTGTACAGAAAGCCAATCAGCTCCAGCCTTAGCAAAATCTTCCAGATAATCATCTGGATTACTAATCATCAGGTGGACGTCAAAGGGCAAGGGAGAAGCTTGACGAATAGCCTTTATCACCACCGGTCCGATGGTGATATTGGGCACAAAGTGTCCGTCCATAACGTCTATATGGATAACATCAGCTCCAGCTTCTGTAATAGCTTTAACCTCTTCGGCCAGACGGCCAAAATCAGCGGAAAGAATAGAAGGTGCTATTTTTATCATTTCTTAAACCCCGGGAAGCGAACGATTTTTTCTTTTTTGCTCTTGGTTGGTTTGGATGGTTCCGGCTCTGGTGGTTCTGGAGGATAATCAGGTTTTATCGGCAATCTTTCTCGATATTGAGCCACAAGAATTTCAGGAATACGGGTGGTGTACCAGATAATATTAGCCCTTTGCATAACAACGTACTCTATGCCAAGAGGAATAGGATGCCAACCTTGCGCATCAATAGCTACGAGAGCTGGCCATTCCAGGTCAAAAAATTCCCGCTTTTCAAGGACAAAGGCAAGGGTTTCCATGCCGTGGTGATAGCACACTAGCCCCATCATAAGCCCCGAACTCGTTTGGAAAAGCACTGGTTCTCTTTTGGTGGCTTTTGGCAACATGCTTTTAACATAAACAAAGCCCTATTTCTTGCAAGTATTTTTTCCGGCTGGCAGACAAATTTTGCCTGTCCCAGAAGACCAGGGTAAAATTTAAGCATGACCAGAAACCCCTTTGAAGTGCTTGGTATTTCTCCAGAGATGGTAAGAGACCTTGATGAAGAGGCTCTATTTGGCCTGGTTAAGGCCTGTTATAGAGCCCTTCAACGCGCTTATCATCCTGATTTGCAGGCCAATGGTAAAGAAAAAGCCGTAGAACTAAATTTGGCTTTTGAAGCCCTTGACCTTGAAAGGAATCCTGAGTCTTTTAAAACTCATCGCAGGGCATATTTGAGACGCCTTTCACGCCGCACCCAGAAGAAAACCATTGATGACTTAACTAAAAAACTGGCCACTCTTTTGCGGCAAAAAGAACTATTGGCTGAAAATTTTTGGCAACATTTATTAATTGCTTCAGAATCTTCAGGGGCTACCCTTTTCCCTGATTCTCCCCGGGGAATAAAAGTTACCCTCCTTGACCTTGGGCTTAAATTTAACACTTCCTTTACCGGTTTTGCCAGGCATGTGGCTTTTAAAGAGATGCTTTTTGATGAAGAGGGAAGGCTTTATTACCGCTTCCCTAAAAGGCGCTATTTTCAACCGGTAAACTTTATTATTCTGGTAGGCTCAGTGGCTCGTAGAAAACTTGAAATCTGGCCTCTTTTAGAAAAAGAGCCTACTCCTGAAGCGGCTGAAGGTGGTCTTCCTGACTTAAAAGCCTTTAAGATTCTAAACGCCATCTCAGTGGAAGTTTTTAAAAAAACATGTCTTCCTTTATTAAAAACAGCCCTATACGAAAATGCTTATCTCTTTTCTTTACATCGACGTTATTCTACCCTTAAGCCACTGGTCTTTGTGGAGGGAATGATTCTCAAAATCGAAGCAGCAAACAGTAAAGATTATGCCAGGATTATAAAAAGGGAAGTTTCTTCTAGGCAGCGTGAATTACCTTCTGGCTTTTTGGCTTTATCTTCAGGTGATAATACCTAGACTTTTTTAAAAAAAGATATCCTTTCTTTTACTTTTTCCACCAGCATTTCTGTCCCAGGAAAGGAAACTATGCGATCATAATAAATAAGAGCCCTCTCAGCCAGAATTGCCAGTTCATGTTTAGCTACTTCTTGCGGGATACCCATTTTTTCTCCCGCAGCTATTAAATCATCTGGCGTGATGTCAGTGGTTTTTTCATTTATGGGCATGGTGTGTTCAGCCATGCCCCAGAGATTACCTACCAGGTCATAAGCTGGAGAAAGACGAAGGGTTTTTCCATCCCATATAAAAGAGAAATTTTTTAAGTGGTCATCAGTGTTTACAATAAACCAATTGAGCACCATTTGTTTAAAAAAAGTAAGAACGTCTTCTTCGGGAAAGTGGGAATATTTTTTCACATATTGAGCTGCTACTTCATACCCTTCATCAAACATTTCAAGCCCACCCATGGCTGTGCTCAAGGATATTAACATAAGGCGTCCAAGATAAAGGGTTTTAAGAGAAGTAATATCAAATCTTTTTACGGCGATACTGTAGATATTTTTAGTTTTGAGCAACCAGAAAGTGGGTACCGGGATACCCACGTCCCTTGCAAAAGAAAGGCCTTCAACTTCTACTTGAGCAATGGTGTTAGGAGCAGGGTCAGTTTTAGCCGGGAATTTAACTAACCAGGGCTGGCCCTGAAAATCAACTAAAATTGTTTTAGGTTTAGCACCACCTATATTAACTCCTGAAACCCCTATGTAATTAAAGACTTCTTCTATACGTCTTGGGTCAAACTCTTTAATCTCTTCAAGACATTTTTGAAGAGCCCTGAAGTTTACCCAGGTTGGTTTAGGGGGAGAAGTGGCTTCTGGCTCAGAAAAAAGGAGAGCCCCTATACGAGAAGAATCTCCAATCCCCAGGGCTAGGTGTCTATTACGGATAAAATCAAAATTATACTTTTCTGAAAGGACTTTTAGGCCCCAGGAATCAGGGATGGTATCATCAAAAATCAAAAGAGGGGGCTCAAGCCCAAAGGTCTTTATATGTTTATCTGTATAAGGAAGGTTTATAGGGTCTATAATGAACTGGTCTGTTTCGTACCAGAAAGTAACGCTTTCACGGTCAATATCTAACCAACCAATGTGATGAGGATAGCCCTCAGTATCTACAAACCAGACTTTTAAGCGGCGCTCTAAAGAAAAATTATGCACTTCTTCTTTCATGTTTTAACTCTATAACTTTGGGAATAAATATCATAGGAATTAGAACAAGGGTAGTAACCCCTGAGATAAAAAGGGGCCATTGATAGCCCCACTTTTCACCAAGTGGTCCAAATACCAAGGACCCTATAAATCCGCCTAACATGATAGTTAAAGTAATTAGGCCACTGTTTCCACCAATGCGTTCTATTTTGAAAAGTTTAGCGATTCCCACGTAGGAAAGAACCATAATAGTGCCATCGCCAAACCCGTGTATTAACCTGAAGGTTAAGCTAACTGGTAAGTGCTCTATAATCATGCCCATATGCCCTATGCCAGAAGCCAGGAGCCCCCAAAAAGCTACCTGATAGGGATTAGCACCTTTATTAAGCCAGAGGCCCATGATTACAGAGGCTAAACCCACCATGGCGAATTCAGCAGACATATAAAAACCCATGGCCAATAGCGAGAGCTTTAAGTTCTCCCTTAAAAAGAGCCCATAAGACGTGAATTCCGCTCCCCAGTGAAGATAAAACATAAATAGCCATATAGCGAAAAACAAAACAGAAGGCCTGAAAAAATCGTTTTTATATGTTTTTAAGCCAAAAGAGACAGGGATATTTTGGGGAAGAAACCTCCTTATAAAAGAAATAGCTACGCAAAAACTGCCTATAAGTTTCAAAGTTAGGCGAAAATCAAAATGGGAAAGTAGCAATCCTCCGATTATTCCCCCAAGGGTGAAGCCTAGCATCCTGGCTCCGTTAAAATAACCATAAACCTTGCCCACGTTTTGAGAAAAACTTTTCAAAAGCAGGGCATCTAAACTTACTCTAAAGAGATTTTGCCCGACACCATAGGTCAGATAAGCAAGTACAAAAGGCAGGAACAAAAAGACTTCACTTTTTAGCCAGCAGGCTATCCCCATGAGGATTAAAGCTAGCGCTATCAAATCTCTGGCCAGGAAGCGGTCACTGGCAAGCCCGGAAGGGAAAGAGGTTATAATAGAAGTAACACTCAAAGCAGCATAAAGAATGCCAATTTCCCTACCTGAAAAGTCTATTTCTTTTAGATAAACAGGCATAAAAAAGGCGGTGGTAGCTATGGCAAAAGCTCCACAGGCAGAAAGAAAGCAGAGAAGGAAAAGACTTTTTCTCATTAAAAAACTTTTAGGGGCGGTCTGACCGCCCCTAAATCAATGTCTTATTCTGGTTTTATTCCTAACTTCTTTTCTGTTTCTGCTACAAGAAGCCAGGTTTTGACGATAGTATCAGGCGTAAGGCTCATAGAGTCAATACCGCATTCTACCAGGAAAGCAGCAAAGTCAGGGAAATCACTGGGGGCCTGACCACAGATACCTACCTTACGGTTGGCCTTCTTGGCTTCTTGAATAACCTGGCGAATAAGTTTTTTGACGGCAGGATTTCTTTCATCATAGATATGGGCTACCAGTTCAGAGTCGCGGTCAAGGCCCAGGGTAAGCTGGGTAAGGTCGTTTGAACCAATGGAAAAGCCGTCAAAGACTTTGGCGAACTCATCAGCCAAAATTACGTTACTGGGAATTTCACACATTACGTAAATCTCAAGACCGTTTTCTCCTTGCTTAAGGCCGTATTTTTCCATTACCTGAATTACCTTTTTACCCTCTTCCACGGTGCGGCAGAAAGGAACCATAACTTTTACATTAGTGAGCCCCATTTCATCTCTGACCTTCTTGAGGGCCTGACATTCCAGGGCAAAGGCCGGTTCAAACTTGGGGTCGTAGTAGCGAGAGGCCCCACGCCAACCAAGCATAGGGTTATGTTCAACAGGTTCATAAAGGAAACCACCAATAAGATTGGCATACTCATTGCTCTTAAAGTCAGAAAGGCGGACGATAACGTCTCTAGGGTAAAAGCCAGCGGCGATCATAGCCACACCCTGGGCTAGCTTATCCACATAAAATTCGGCTTTGTTTTCATACATGGGAGTTTTTTCATCAATAGCTTTAACTACTTTGCGAATATTTCTGTCTTTTTGGGCCTTTTCTTTTAGTTCTTCGTAATTAAGAAGGGCCAAAGGATGTATGGCAATATGCGACCCAATAATGAATTCAAGCCTTGCCAGCCCTACGCCATCATTGGGGATTTGCCCCTGAGAAAAGGCTTTTTCTGGAATGCCAACATTCATCATAATTTTGGTGCGGGTACGCGGAATTTTGGTAAGGTCTATGCGTTCTACCTCAAAGGGGATAAGGCCTTCGTACACATAGCCATCTTCTCCCTGAGAACAATCAACGGTTACGTCCATGCCGGTTTTAATAACTTCCGTGGCATTATTAGTTCCCACAATACAAGGTATTCCTAACTCGCGAGAAATAATAGCGGCATGGCAGGTTCTACCACCACGATTGGTCACAATAGCAGAGGCAATTTTCATGATGGGTTCCCAGTCAGGGTCAGTCATATCAGTGACCAGCACTTCTCCTTTCTGAAACTCATGAATACCAGAAACATCTTCTATAACTCTGGCTTTACCCTGACCGATTTTGCTGCCCACGGCCTTTCCTGCTGTTAGAACTTTTCCTTCACCTTTGAGCTTATAAATTTCATAAAACTGTTCCTGTTTAGTGCCGTGGACGGTTTCAGGCCTGGCCTGCACTATGAAAAGTTCACCAGTGCCTACATTTTTGCCATCACCATCTTTGGCCCATTCTATATCCATGGGACGGCCGTAATGTTCTTCAATGATAATAGCCCATTCAGCAAGTTTTAAAATTTCGTCATCAGTAAGGCAAAACTTCTGGCGTAATTCTTTTGGTGTTTTTACATTTCTAACTGGACAGCGTTTACTCTTGCCATAAACCATCATAAGTTCTTTTGAACCCAGCTTCTTAGAAAGAATGGGTTTAAATCTCTTTTTAAGGGTAGGTTTGAAGACGTAAAATTCATCAGGGTTTACTGCTCCCTGGACTACGTTTTCCCCAAGGCCCCAGGCCCCAGTAATATAAACAACTTCTCTGAAGCCAGATTCAGTATCAATAGTGAACATAACTCCAGAAGAAGCTGAATCACTTCTTACCATCTTTTGGATAGCAACCGAAAGATAAACGTTGAAATGGTCAAAACCTTTATCCTGGCGATAAGAGATGGCTCTATCAGTGAATAAAGAAGCGAAACATCTTTTTACAAATTCAATTACATTTTCAGCTCCACGGACATTCAAAAAAGTTTCCTGCTGACCGGCGAACGAGGCATCAGGTAAGTCTTCAGCTGTGGCCGAAGAACGAACCGCTACATCTACCTCGGGATAATATTTTTCTTCAAGTTTGTGGTAGGCTTCTTTTATTGCTTTCGCTAATTTTTCCGGCATATCTGCTTTTAATATCAACTCTCTTACTTTTTTACCTCGACGCTGAAGGTCTTTAATGTTGTGGGTATCAAGGCCGGTTAAAATTTTCCGGATTTTATCGTCTAGATGATTTTCGTGGATAAAGTAACGATAAGCCGCCGCGGTAACCGCAAAACCATCAGGTACATTCACCCCTTTAGGGGTAAGATTTCTGTACATTTCTCCAAGAGAGGCGTTCTTACCACCTACTAGAGGAACATCGTTAATGGAAATCTCTTCAAACCACATAATAAGGGGCTCGTTGCTCATAAATTCCTCCTCAATAAAATATGTTTTTACTTACTTTTTTATCGGCTAAATTGTGATGATTTTATTCATCCCTATTGAACTTTTATCAAGTTTAGAAAACAGGTGTCAAGTTTGAATTTAATATGGAAACGAGCAAATCTTAAATTTTAAACTTTAACTGCTCCCTTTAGAAAATTTTGCTGGACTTTAACAAAACAAATGGCGTAAAATAAAAGTGAAAAAACAACAGGAGGGGTGGAGATGGCCTTATTTATAATTCTTAGTACTTTAACCGATGACGGCCGTAAAACGTTAAAAAAGAAACCTGAACGCATTATAGAAGTTAATCAAGAGCTTAAAAAAATGGGCGTTAAAGTTATTCAACAATTTGCAGTGCTTGGTCCTTATGACTTTGTAAATATTGTGGAAGCTCCTGACTACGAAACTATTATGAAGATGTCCGTAGAAATTGGCTCTCGTGGAACAGTTCAAATTATTAGTATGCCCGCTAAAGAGGTTAACGAATTTATAAATCTATTGAAAGAATAGCTTGAAATCTCACCACTTATGTCGTTTGTCCGTTTTTACGGAATTTTTGCGTGCTTATTATTGCTAATCAGTGAAGCCTTGCTTTTTAGTGGTAACGAGTTTGTAGGTATTTGGTTTTACGCGTTTGCCTGGTGGCCCTACATATTTTTTGTAGATTGGCTGGTAAAAAGAAAAACCGGTAACTCCCTCATTATAGACCGCACCCGTGAATTTATAGCCTTAATCCCCTGGTCTGTCTTCATCTGGCTTATTTTTGAATGGTTTAACCTTTATCTAAAAAACTGGCATTACGTAAATATTATCCCAGAGCTTTCCTGGCGATGGCTGGGGTATTTTATCTGCTACGGAACCGTTTTGCCAGGACTTTTTGAAACCTACGAGCTTATTCTTGCCTACGGAATAATTAAAAAGGGCCAGGTTCCAAGATTAAATGATGCAAGACTGGCTTACCCCTGGTTTATGCTTCTTGGAATTCTTTTCTTGATTTTACCGGTTGCATACCCTCTTTATTTTTTCCCTCTGGTCTGGGGAAGCTTCATCTTTTTACTCGAGCCTATTAACCACGCCCTGGGCGCACCTTCCCTTTTACGCGAATGGGAAAAAGGCTCTTTCCAAAAATTTTATGCCCTGCTCTTTTCAGGTTTGATTTGTGGTTTTCTCTGGGAATTCTGGAATTACTGGGCCATAAGTAAGTGGATTTATACCGTGCCTTTTGTGGGTGATATAAAGCTTTTTGAAATGCCAGTCCTAGGGTTTTTAGGTTTTCCACCTTTTACCGTAGAGTGTTATGTTATGATGAACTTTATAAACATCTTTCGTGGAGGAAACACCTGGGAAAAAGATACTCCAAAACCAGAAGTCTCATTTAAAGTTCCCACCTGGATTTGGGTTGCTCTTCACCTGGCCTTTTACGCCTTTGTTTTCCACCAAATAGACATGCATACGGTAAAAACTTTCTTGCTTCAATGAAATTAGCATGAGTTCATACTTTTAACGGTTATCCGTATAGCACCAATATGGTCATGAAAACTCTATGAGACATATCTTCCCTCTCGTCACTGCGAGGAAATTCCTCGCTCGGGATAGATGAAGCAGTCTCTGGATTGCCGGGTTGATATTGCTTCGGCCTCTGACGAGGCCTCGCAAGATACTGTGGTTTTTGTCCTTTCCTAAAACCATACAATGACCTGGTAGGTCACTTCGCCACGGCGACTACGTCGCCTCGCGATGACGCTGTGTAATATAAAAAATGCTCCCATTCCTGTGAAAACATCAACCAAT
>NZ_LSFI01000029.1 GCF_001642325.1 Thermodesulfatator autotrophicus
TCGCCTCGCGTGACGCTCTGTAATGTAAAAATACCTATCAATATATTTTTATGCCTTTGTTTACTCCCAGTGGGAAATGAAGGTTAATATTAAAATTTCGCCTTATTTAGAAGTGCTAAGTACTTGATGAACTACTATTAACAAGTCCTGGAGACGGAAAGGCTTTGTTAAAAAGGCTTTGGCTCCATTTTTTAACATTGACCGGACCACCCTGTCTGCTACATACCCGGTAAGAATTATAACTTTTAGGTTGGGCGACAACTTTTTCAAGGCCTCAAAGGTATCTTTTCCTTCCATTTCTGGCATTATTAAATCCAAAAGGACTAAATTAATTTCATCTTTTTTGTTCTGGAAAATTTCAAGGGCTTCATATCCGTTGCTGGCTTCTATTACGCGATAGCCATGTTCTTCAAGTGTAGAACGAATAAAACGTCTGATTTCTTCTTCGTCATCTACTACCAAAACAGTGGCAGTTCCATTGATTTTGGGAGCAGCCTGTGGTTTTGTAACAACTTTAGGAGATAGTTTTGTTTCTTTGGCTTCGGGGAGATAAATTAGAAATCTAGTATCTCCAGGCCGAGACTTTACATCAATGTAGCCATCGTGATTCCTTATTATTCCATAAACCACAGAAAGCCCTAGGCCAGTTCCTTCCCCTATTGGTTTTGTTGTGAAAAAGGGCTCAAATATTTTGTTTATAAATTCAGGAGGAATGCCCGGGCCATTGTCTTTTACTTCCAGTACCACATAAGAACCAGGAGGAATCCTGTCTCCAGTAATGGTAAGTATCTCTTTTTTTACTTTTTGAGAATAAGTTTTGATTATAAGACGTCCTCCACCTTTCTGAAGTAAGGCATCTCTGGCATTAATACATAAATTCATAACTACTTGTGTGATTTGAGAAGGATCTGCCAGGATAGACGGTAAATTAGGAAATAAATCAAATTTTACAATAATTCTCTTATCTAAAGAGTGTCTTAACAAAGACTGAAAGTCTTTTATAAGGATATTCAAATCGATAGGTTCTATTTTATATTTCCCGGCTCTAGCAAAAGCAAGAAGGTTATTTACAAGTTCAGAAGCTCTTTTTACAGATTTGTCTATAACCTCTAAATAGTTCATTGCTTTTTCGTCTTTTAAAGATCGTTTTAAAAGTTCATTATGTCCAGAAATGATGGCTAATATATTGTTGAAATCATGAGCAATACCTCCTGCAAGAAGACCTATACTTTCTAGCTTCTGAGCCTGAAGTAATTGTCTTTCCATTTCCTTTAATTTGGAAATATCTCTAATAGCAGTAAAAATAAAAACATAAGAATTTTCTAGCTCTACAGGAACTTTATCTTTAAAAATAGAAGCGCCTATTAAGCGCATCGAAATTAAAGCATAAAACTCTTCACCATTAACTCTTCGTAATAAAACTTCCTTATTTCTTATTTCTCCTTCCTTTAATAATTCGTCAATTATTTTTTCTCTATCTGAGGGATTTGTAAAAAAAAATTTGTCATTCAATTTCTGTGGAATATTGTTATCCTCTAGTTTAAACATTTTTACAAATCTATTATTAAAATGAATAATATTTCCTTCTAAAGTAGAAACAGTGAAGGCATCAGGAGAAAACTCAAATAGAGTCCGATATTTAGTTTCTGATAATCTTAGCCTTTCTCTTTCTTTAAAAAGTTCCTCACGAGATTTGTTGATTTTTTCTTCGTCTCTTAAGATGTAAAAAGCCGGAATTAGCCATAATGCCAAACCTTCTGCTGTGCCTAATACTAGAGAAATAGCTAAAATTTTAAAAAGATTGCTCCAAAGATTTTCTGTTAGTAGTATAATTTCTATTGAACCATATAAGTTACCATTGAAATAAATAGGATACTTTACTTGAGTAGCACTTTTTCTTTCCCAAAAAGAAGTAGGTTTCTGGCCTATAATGGCAATAATGCGTTCTTTAGGGTCATAAAAAGTTACACACTTTGCATTTATAATTTTTAATTTTTCTTTAATTCTTTCTTCCCAGGTTAATGGATATCTTTCTATAGTGTCCCGAAATATAGAAGATAAATATTTAGCATGGAGTTCAGCCTGGCTTGATTTTTCTTGTTTAGAAAAATAGTAATAACTAATAGGGAGGGAGAAACAAATGAATAAGCCAGCTATAAAAGTTAAGGGAAGCATCATTATGGCAAAAGAACGAGTAACTTGATAAGAAGGTTCTCGTCCAATTAATATCCTTAGGAACTTTTTAATTTGTGGTATTAACTTGAAAGATTTTTCCATGTTCAATTTTGAGTAGGAAAACTTTATTTAAGCCCTGATGACTCTCTGGGGATAAATTTATTTTTTCTTTTATCCCTAGGTCGAAATTTTGAAGGTTCTCTAGCGTTTCTATTAGTTTTTTAGAAGAAATCTCTCCCTCTATTTTTTCAAGAACTTTAACTAAAAGTTTAGCATTTAAAAAACCTTCAAAGGAAAGAGCCGATAGTTCTTTTTTAGGGAAATAATGTTGCATTAACTTGCGGTATTCTTTAATAGCTGGGGTATTTTTATGGACATAATACGGTAAGACCGTAGTTATATACATTTTAACTGGTAAGTTTTCTAAACGTTCAGCCATATCTTTTACTCCAGCAAAAGATACAGCATAAAAAGTTGGGATAGATGATGTCCTTTTTCTATATTCTTTAATTAAGAGTTCTCCTATGTTGGCTGTGCCTATAAAAAATACTATATCAGGTTTGGCTTCTATAAGTCTTGTAACTATTTGGTTTATATTTGCCTGTCCTCTAAGATATGAAATACTGATAACTGGTTCCATATCATAACAGAAGAGCCGACGCCTGGTAGCTTCAAGACCATTTAAGCCGTAAGCATCATTTTGATAAACAATAGCAAAACGCCTAAAACCCTTTTTAATAAAAAAATCAACAGCAAGTTTACATTCATCCCAATAACTAGGTCGCAAGTTAAAAATATTTTTTCTGACGGGCTTTCTGAGTTCAATTGCTCCTGTAATGGGAAACAGTAGAGGTATACCTTTATTTTCACAATATTTAACTACCGTCAAAGTAGTAGGTGTTCCAACAAGACTTATTAGAGCTAGAACTTTATCTTTTTCCACCAGGGTTTTTACATTACCAATCATTAAAGGAGGGCTATATTTATCGTCATAAGCTTTAAGGATTATCTTGTGCCCGCAAACGCCTCCCTTCTCATTGATAGCTTTTAAGTAGGCTTTCATACCTGAAAGCACTTCTTCTCCAAGATATGAAGCGTGACCGCTTAAAGGAAGAGAAGTTCCAATTTTTATAAAAGAATCCTCTTTTCCACTGGCCAAACCACTATAAAAAAATATTACCGAAATAAGCGTTAATAAAAATCTCATAACTTTTTTCAAGCAAAAACAGCATAAATTGTCAAAATTATATTGCTATAATTATTAATTAGAGCGTAAAACAGATGACAATTTTTAGGTTGTCATTGCGAGCGAAGCGAAGTAGCGAAAGGATCAGAGAGCGCCACGGCGACTACATCGCCTCGCGATGACGCTCTGTAATGTAAAAATGCTCTCATTAATAATAGCAAGGAACAAAATGGCACTAAGGCAATCCTGGTTATGATGCTTCTGTACCTAAGATTGTTCAATTGCTCAGACTCCCAAAAGCTATTTCTATAATTTTTTTATCGTAATATTTTTATCAAAAGATTAAGAGAAATGAAAGCTATTAAGAGAAATGAAAGCTCCAAAAAATGAAAAGGGCCCGGCATAGCCGGGCCCTTTAAACTTTTTTAAAAAGGCTTACTTCAAACGAATACTTACGTAACGTCTAAATTCCTTATCTCTTACCAGGAAAAGGACTCTCCCTGTTTTCTTACTAGGAGCTAGTGCCTCAGCAAATTCTTTAATATTGTGCACTCGGCGATGATTAACCTCTTCAATTAGCATACCCGGTCGCAGTCCAGCCATGGCCGCAGGGCTTCCTGGTGCTACCCCCGTAATAACTACTCCTTCGTTTACTCCGTAGCCCAATTGTTCGGCTAAAGCCGGAGTAAGAGGCTTAACTTCCAGGCCTAATTTCTGTAAAAATTCATCCTGGCCAGTAATAATTCCCAAACTCTGAGGTTGAGAACCAATTTCTACTTCAAGCACTTTTCGCTCCCCTTTCCTGAAAACCACCATTTTGACTTTGGTTCCTGGAGGGGTAAGGGCTACTAGAGTGCGGAGCTCAGCGACATTTTTGACGGGCTTGCCATTGTATTCGACAATAATGTCTCCTGGTTTAAGACCTGCTTTTTGCGCGGGAGAGTTTTCTGCTACATCAGTAACCAGCGCTCCTTCAGGTTTGTCCAGGCCAAAAGATTTGGCTAAATCTTCATTAAGATCCTGGATGACTACTCCGAGCCAGCCGCGCGTAACCTTACCCTTTTCAATTATCTGTTTGGCGATGACCTTGACCATATTAATAGGGATGGCAAAACCTATCCCCATGTAACCGCCTGAGCGAGTAAATATCGCCGTGTTTACCCCGATAGCTTCTCCCCTCAGGTTAACTAAAGGTCCACCAGAATTCCCAGGATTAATAGCAGCGTCGGTTTGAATAAAGTCCTCATAGTCGGTTATGCCCATGCCCGAACGACCCTTGGCGCTGATTACACCCACCGTGACGGTTTGGGTAAGGCCAAAGGGGTTTCCTATGGCTAAAACCCATTCTCCCACCTGAATTTTATCAGAGTCCCCAAGAGGGAGAGTGGGTAGGTTATCAGCGTCAATTTTTAATACTGCCACATCAGAAGCCGGGTCAGTGCCTATTATCTTGGCCTTAAACTCGCGGCCGTCAGCAAGTTTAACTTTTACTTTGTCCGCATTAGCTACTACGTGGTTATTGGTAATGATATAGCCGTCCTGGCTTATGATAAAACCTGACCCTGCCCCCATTTGCCTGAACTTGCGAGGGAAGCGATCCCTAAAAAATCGCTCGAAGAAGTCTTCTCCAAAAAAGTCAAAAGGGCTGCCAAAAGGAAAGGGCTCCATGGCAGGCCCTTTTCTAACTACCACTTTTTCAACCTGTACAAAAACCACTGCTGGCCCGGCTTTTTTAGCCACCTGAGCAAAGGCCTGTGAAAGCTTTAAGGCTAGATTGACCGCTTCTTCATCCTGTTTTTGAGCCTGAGTTGTAACAGTTTCTGGCTTTTCTGCCCTTTTCACCTTAAAGATTTCTTCAAACACAGAAGCTTGGGCGTTAATTGTGAAAAGAAAAAATACCAAAAGAAAAATTATTCCTACTTTTGACTTCATTAGTTGACCTCCTGTTCTATTTCTTCTTCTACTTCTTTGGGTTTGGCCCCCAAAGCCTGCCAGCGCTGGCGTATATACTCTCGCACTTCTTCTATGTCTTTGCGAACGCTTTCTTCATCGCGTCCCTGTAACTTGGCTATCTCTGCAAAACTCAGGCCATCTAATACGTGCCAGACAAAGGCCTGACGTTTTTCTTCTGGCACCCTTGAAAGCTCCCGCATAATGAGGTTGCTAAGCTCTTCAGCTGAAAGAGCCTCTTCCGGCTCGGTAACTTCTCCAGCAGGTAACACGTCTTCCCAGCGCAATCTTTCTTCTTCTACAAAGTAAGGGTTATCAGGCATTTCTTTGAGTTTGTAACGTATATCATCTAAAGGCACCGTTTCTTCCACTGGGATGGCTTCGTGCCCTTCTTCTTTCAGTTTGTTTATCTCTCGTCTGATAATTTCAAGGATTTTTTTATGCAAAGCATGGGCCAGGTCTCCCATGGCTACGATTTGGTCGTAATTTTCATAAGCCCAAAGCACAGCCTCATCTACCACATCCCCTGGGTCTAAATACTCTGGGGGCAATTCTCCTGTTAGTTGATGAAAAAGGATCTCACGGCGGGCTATACGATAAAGGTCCCGCAAAAGGGGACGCAAGCGGTCCATAAAACGTTCTTTTAGGTCAGCCTGCTTATCCACGGCAAGTTCTGGTAGGGCCTTGGCCATTTCCTGTACATAACGCTGATGGCGTTTGTAAATATGTTCTCCTCTGAGCTCAGAAAGATGGCGTGCCAGCTCCTTCTCCAGGCGTTCTCTAGCTATTTTGAAGGCGGTTTTCATACGCTTGTGTTCGCCTCTGGCAGAAAGAATTCCTTGAGGTAGAGAAAGTGTCAACTGCACAAAGTAGAATTTCTTTTTTTCAAGACCTTCTACTACGATTCGCAGGTGAACCAGATCTGGATCAAACTTTCTGGTTAGCTTTTCAAAGCGTTCAATAATTTTGGCTACATAGTTTTCGGCAAGTTTTTTGTCAGCTGGGCTTATATCGCGATAAATAACATGATGTTGCATGGTCTCCCCTCCTTTTTACTTGATTTCTTCTCTCAAAGAGAAAGTTTTTCCTTCTTCAGGTTTTAAGGCCCCAAATATCAGTGGACGCTCTATTTCCATGATAATTTTCCCACCATAAAAGACCATTACCGTCCCAGTTGATTCACTAACAGTGATGGCCACGGCTTTGGTTATAGCCGTAATAGCGGCTGCTGACCTGTGTCTGGTGCCAAGCCCTGGTGGGATATCTACTACAACCCCACCAGCCCTTATAAAGGCACCAGCGGTTTCAATAACTCCGTCTCCCCTTATAACAAAGGCTCCATCAAGGCTAGCGAACTCTTTTATGGTTTCTTCCAGGCGGGGGTCAAGAATGTTTCTTTCTGTTTCGTCGTAACCTTTAAAAGGATTCAATATGAGTTGCTCACAATATTCCAGAACCTTTTCACTATCACCGATTATAAAAGTGGTTCCAATAGGTTTCCCCTCTCTTCCTTCTACGGCCAGGTCAATGGCTATTTCGAGAACCCGTAGAAATACTTCGGGCCTAACTACTTCGTGTAAGTGTTCAAGCTGATTGACTTCGAAAAATTCAAATTCCGAACCGATATCAATAATAAAAAGGGAGTCAAGCACTCCGCTTTCAGCAATTCCTGATAGACATAAAATGATATCCTGGGGATGAAAAATGCCTTTGGAAACACCTACCAGAACAGCTATTTTCATCTGCCCCAGGCGGGTTAATTTTATATGGGGCACTTTAATGAAGTCTATCTTTGCGGGATCTGGGATTTTTAAATTTTCCCGGCTGACCAGAACAAGCCTGGTATTATCTAGTTTTTCAACATAATTTTTGAGTTTGTCTTCGTCCTGGAAGACATCGGCATAAACCATAATAGCGCGCACAGGAAGACAATTAGCCAGTTCCAGCGCGTATTTGAGTAGCTTTTCTGTCAAGCATTTTTTTAGGTCTTGTTTTATTATATCCATATAGCCTTTTACCCTCCCGAGGAGACCGTAAGAGCGGGAACATGCCGTGTCAAGGTGAGATGTTTAAGGCCATTGTAGGTAATTTCAGCCAGGTATTTTAAATTTATTACGTCTTCCCGGTTATAAAGAACGAGTTTTTCAAGGGCCTTGGCGTCGTGTCGCCTTTGCCAACGCCACCAAAGCTTAACCGCTTCAAATCCATCAAGGCCGTCAACTTCACCTGGGCGAGAAAGCCCCAGTATTTTTTCTATGCGTTTAAGCCCTCCTTTAAACCCCAGGCGCTTAAGCAGGGGACAAAGATCAAGATGCACTTTAGGGTCAGGGAGCCAGGGATAAAGGCTTTTGAGAAAAGGGATGTCAAAAAAAGACCCTCCAAAAGTTATTACCAGAGAGGCTTCGGCCAGGAGTTCCAGGCCTTCTTCCAGATTTTCTCCAGCAATAAAAGCCTGGTAATTCTTACCATCAAAAAGCCCCAGCACGGTTACCTGGTTGTGACCTTTTTTTAGGCCGTCAGTCTCTATATCAAGAAAAAGAGCTTTGTTTTTGAACTTTTCATAAAGACGCCAGTGGTGACGTTTAGGTAAAATTTGGGCCAAAAAAGAAAGGTTGTCTTCAAAAGGAATGACATGGCGTAGTTTTTGTTGCCAAAAATAAAGCCTTCCAGAGGAGACCCCTGGAAGGCTTTTGGTTTCTAACAGCTTCCACCAGTGGGTGACCCCTTCTTGCCAGAGGTAAAATTCAGTTTTTTCGCTAACCCCTGGCAAGAATAAAAAGGTGCGATAAAGCATTAAAGCTTATCAGTATAGATTTTGACCTTATATTTTGCTTTAAGTTCCTTTAACGCCCGCTCTAAGGCTTCTTTCTGTTTTTGGTTAAGGTATTCTTCTTTTACTTTTTCTTTGACTTCTTCAAAGGGCTTTTCTTTAGACATCTTCTTTTCTTCAACTTTGATTATGTGAAAACCAAAAGGGCTACGCACAGGCTCACTGATTTCTCCCGGCTTCAAAGAAAAGGCTGCTTCTTCAAATTCTTTGATCATCTGGCCACGGGTGAAAAAGCCCAGGTCTCCGCCTTTGTCTTTAGTGCCCGGATCATCAGAGTATTTTTTGGCAAGTTTGGCAAAGTCTTCTCCTTTGAGAAGTCTTTCGCGAATCTTTTTGGCTTTTTCCAGGGCTTTTTGGACTTCTTCTTTAGAGGCATTCTGAGAAACCTCAATTAAAATGTGCCTTGCTCGTACTTTTTCTGGTTCCTGAAATTTGGCTTTATTCTTTTCGTAATACTTTTTGAGTTCTTCCTCAGTTACTTGCTGTTTAATTTTGGCCAGCACTTCTTTCTCTAAATAGGCTTGAGCTAAGATTTGCTTGGTAGCTTCTTCTATCTGACGTTTTACGGCTGGGTCTTTTTCCAGGCCAGCTTCTTTAGCTCCCAATGCCAACATTGAAATTTCCGCCCAGCGTTCTACCAGAACTTTTTTAAGTTCAGGCTGATGAGCTAAAATCATTTTGATTTGGTGAGGAGCAGTTTCAAGCTGAGCTTCAAACTCTTTTTTAGTTAGCTTGTAAGGCCCTACTTCAGCTAAAATCTCGTCCTTGGCCTGAGCAGTAGCTGCCAGACCTATTATTAGTGCCAGAACCATAGAAAATAAAAATCTCATATAACCTCCTTAATTTTGGGAATTATTGAAGTATTACCTAAATCCTCAATTCTGTCCATCAAGACTTTATTAAACTTTTAGAGGCAAATAACCCTGGACCAGCGGTGGTATTAGGAAGGACTAAAGAGTGAGGGCCTATTAAGGTGCCAGGATTGGTAACCGAGTTGCAACCAGTTTGCACATAATCACCTAAAATAGCGCCTAATTTTCTTAAGCCAGTATCTACTACTTCCTCGCCGACTTTTATTTTTATGGTGTTGCCCTTTAGTTTTAAATTGGCAAGCTTGGTGCCTGCTCCCAGGTTCACCTCATGGCCAAGGATACTATCACCGAGATAAGCAAAATGCCCGGCCTTGGCCCCGTTTAGCATGATACTATTTTTAACTTCGGTGGTGTGGCCCACCACACAACGTTCGCCTACATAAGTGCTACCTCTGATGTAAGCTCCCTGCCGCACTTCAGAAAAATTGCCTATATAAGTTGGGCCTTTAATTAAGGCTCCTGGTTCTATTAAAACGCCCCTTCCTATCTCAACAAAGGAATCAAAAAAAATGGCTCCGGCGCACAAAACACTGGCTCCGTCAAGCACCCGGTTTCCCATTTCAACCCGAAGTTTTCCTTTGGTAGCATCTCCAAAGGTAATGTGAGCGTCCTTGGCAGGGATGAGTTCACCTTCAAAAAGGATATGAGTTTGAGGGAGAGGTTCTCCCGTGGGCAGTCCTGAAATATTTGGTTGAATAAAAGAGCCCAGCCGTTCTTTAAGCTTGGCAATAGCCTGCCAGACCGGCTCGTTTAACTCAAAAAAATCTCCCAAAGAAGAAAAATTGGCTTCAGGAAAAAAGTCGTGAGGGTAAATCATTTAGAGCCTCCTTTGGCTTTGAGGACTTCCACCAAGGGAGGGCCAATTTCTACCAGTCCCAGCTCAGTTATGTCCATAAGATGGACTTTAGTATCATGGCCGCACATACGGCAGCCGTCTATACGAAAGAGCCTTATAATCTCGCCAATATCAACTTTATAAAGCTGGGCGGCCCTGGCCGAAAGAATGAGTTCTTTGGAAAGCACCATGCTGCTATCAACAATATGGCCAACCGCGTAGCCACCAGCGGCTTCTGCTGAAAGTTCCTCATGCGAGGAGCGCTTCTGCGAAATGAAAAGGGCGGTCTGATACCATTTCTTACAGAAGGTGTAAAGGGCCCTTACCACGCTGCGGGCAAGCATTTCGCGGGCTTCATAAAGCCCGGTGACCGAGTCAATCACCGTGCGATGAACCTTGTAAGTGCGGTAAATGTGGGCCAGGGTATCAAGAAGCGTGGGCATATCTTCACGCAGGCGGCTGTAACTTGCGGCATCAAGGATGATGATTTTGTCTTCGATTTCTTTAAAATTTACACCCATGGCCTTAGCCCGCTGCTCAAGGCCTACGGAAAGATACGAAGCTGGCGTTTCTACGGTTACAAAGCAAACTGCTTCTCCAAGACTAGCCTGCTTAATGGTAAACTGTTCTGCCATAAGGCTTTTGCCTGTGTCAGGCATACCTGTTATGTTAACCACGCACCCCAGAGGAATTCCTCCCAGCGGCTTGCGTACCGGCTTTCCTTCTTTCCATTCAACGGTGTAAAAAAGCTCATCAAGCCCTTTAACCCCTGTGGGCACACCCACCAACTTGGGGGCCTTTTTCTGGGCCTCAGAAACCTTATAAATGGCGTCATAAACTATGTGACGTTCTCTTTCTTCCATTAGGTGCTCCTTTTCTGTATAGTTGAACCATCTTTTACCATAAAGTCTGGTGGATAATCCTCTACAGTTACATCAGGATAGATGACACAGTTAGTGCCTATCTGGCTTCTTCCTGGAATATAAGCACTTTTACCGATGAGGGTAAGCCCGGTGAAAAGATGCTTGGGAAAACGTTCATTGGCCACTTTGGCATCACCAAAACCCACGCGTGCCCTTTCTCCAATAAAGACTTCCTTGTCGCTAATAACCCTGAAAAGGCGGGCCCCTCTGGAAACCTTTACATTATGCATGAGGACGCAATCTTTTACATAGGCCTCTTCTTCCACCACCACCCCTGGGGAAAGCACCGAGTTTTCTACCCGTCCACCGATGAGACACCCTGGAGATATCACGCTATTTTCCACCTGCCCCTCACAAAGAATCTGGGCCGGAGGAAAATCGTAAGTGAGGCCATGGGGCATGATATTGGTCATGGTGCCCCAGGCCTCCGGGTCAAGCCCAGAATCTGGATTAAGAAGATCCATATTAGCCCGAAAATAAGATTCAAGGGTTCCCACGTCACGCCAGTAACCTTCAAAACGATAGGCATAGACACTGGCCTCTTTTAGAGCCTGGGGCAGAATATGCATACCAAAATCCAGGTCTTCAATGGTGGAGCTTTTAAGGACACTAATCAAATAAGAGGTATCAAAGACATAGACTCCCATGGAGGCCAGATTAGACCGGGCTTTTTTGGGTTTTTCTTCCCAGTCAATAATGCGGCCGGTTTCATCGGTTATGGCAATGCCAAAGTGATGGGTTTCTTCCCAGGGGACAGGCATCATGGCCACGGTGACCTGGGCCCTCTTTTCTCGATGATAGGCGATGAGGGGGCGATAGTCCATGTGATAGACATGGTCCCCAGAAAGGATGATGACCTCGCGTGAAGGCCTCTGGGTTATAAAGTCCAGATTCTGGCGTACGGCGTCAGCTGTGCCGCGATACCAGTCCCAGTCTTTTTCTCCAGTCTTAGGGGGAAGGATACGCACTTCGCGGGTGCGGCCTGAAAGGTCCCAGGGAGAACCATCGCCAATATGGTCCATCAAGGAGAGGGGCTTATACTGGGTAAGAACCGCCACGCAGGTAAGGTCTGAGTTAGCAATGTTTGAAAGGGTGAAGTCAATTATGCGATAAATACCCCCAAAGGGAACAGCAGGTTTGGCCCTTTTGCGGACTAAAATATTAAGCCTGCTACCCACCCCACCTGCCAGCAGAATAGCCAGAACATCCTGCATAAAGTTCTCCTCATAAGGTCTATTTCTTTTTTATCATTTTTATTTCTTTTTTATCATTTTTAGAGTTGCGTGTCATATAAAGTTTATTTGGAAAATGTGAAGTAATTAAGAGAGACCTCTTAAGAATTCTAAAACGCTCAAATTTTTCCATAGATAGAGATTGCTTCGCTTCGCTCGCAATGACTCCCCCATTTTCACTGCGAGGAGCACTTTCCCTACTGTCACTGCGAGGTAGATCCCTCGCTCTCGCTCGGGACAGGCGAAGCAGTCTAAAAATGAGAATAAGCCTCAGAAGCGGGTAGTATAGCCTTTAAATATTTTCAAAAAAGTCCACTCTAGCAGAAGACTTGGGAATTACCGGCTATATTTTTGTAAAAGAACGCGCAGCTTATCAGCGTGAGGATTTTTTACCTTTCGGCCATAAATTATGTCCACCGGGCGCACCTTTTGGCCATAGTACTCATGATTCCAGGAGTTTCGCACTTTAACTACGGCTCCTTCAAGGCTTACCCCTATAAAAGCCCCTTTAGAACGGGCAAAAGCCAGCACATCCACTAATTGTGCTTTGGCCCCTTTCCCCACCGGACCTGCCGCCACGCTAACATCTGCCCCGAGCTTCACCGAGGTAGCTAAAAAAGAATCAAGGCCCTGCTGTGTCATAATTAGAAGAACAATTTCTGAAACTTCGCCGCCTATTTGAAGGCCAAAAGAAACCGAGCCGATAGTGTAAAAAGCGGGATACGACCACGTGTTTCCTGAATAACGGGCAAGTAGTACCCCGTTTCCCAGAGAGCCGCCCAAAAAGTAAGCCCCTTTTATCATTTGTGGGATGATTATTATGCCTTTGGCTTCTTTTAAATGGGTTCGTAGCCAGGACATTTGTTTATCACTCATAAAGTTTTTAAGAGTGATAGTGGCTTTGTCTACCAATTCATAAGGTGGTCCATATTCCTGGGCTTTGAGGTGAGCAGGAATGAGGGCTATAAAGCAAATAAAAATTAAAAGTGACAGGCAAAAATTTCTCATAGTTACCTCCTGGTATTATTGAAGATAAAATAGACCCCCTGCTCTTTACGCACAATATTATAGTTATTTTACTTTAACTTATAGATTTATTGACCTTCACCAGCCATTTATCTATGATTGGGAGAAAAAGGGGGGAAAATGTTAAAACTAGGCTGGTTTTCTACCGGAAGGGACCAGGCGGCTCGTGACCTTTTAAAGATCGTTCATCAAAAGATAAAAGAAGGCTTTATTCCAGGAGAAATTTCTTTTGTTTTCCTTTCGCGAGAACCTGGAGAAAGCCAGGAAAGTGATGCTTTTTTAGAGCTTTGCAAAGATCTTGGCCTTAAAGTTTATTGCCTTTCGGCCAAAAAATTTGAACCCTCTCTTCGCCAGCAAGACCGTGAGGTCTGGCGAACCCTTTATCATCAAAAAGTTTATGACCTTATTAAAAAAGAACCAGCTGAACTTGTTATCCTGGCGGGCTACATGTGGGTAGTTTCGGCAGAGCTTTGCCAAAAGCTTCCCATGATAAACTTGCACCCGGCGCTGCCTGGTGGGCCTCAGGGAACCTGGCAAGAGGTGATCTGGAGGCTCCTTGAAGAAAAGGCCTATGAAACAGGGGCTATGATGCATCTTGTTACCCCTGAGCTTGACCGTGGCCCAGCAGTGACTTTCTGCCATTTTAACATAAAAGAAGGGAAATTTGCCCCCCTATGGGAAGCCTTTGAGAAAAAAGTCGCTACCAGGGGATTAGCTAAAATCATGGAAGAGGAAGGTGAAAAAGAACCTCTTTTTGCCCTTATTCGTGAAGAAGGTGTTAAAAGGGAGTTACCATTGATTGTTTATACCATTAAAGCCTTTGCTGATGGCGAAATTAAGCTGGTAAATCATCAACTAGTGAATAAAGAAGGAAAAAAACTTGAGAACCCCTTTGACCTCACCCCTCGTATAGAAAAATATCTAGCCACTGGAGAGTGGTAATGCTTCGCGGCCACGGGGGAGAGATCTATTTCCTGGCCAGACGCCTTGGTGTTCCTCCTGAAAAAATAGCTGACCACAGCAGCAACGTTTCCCCTTTGCCTCCTCCTCAGGGTCTTTATCCTCTTCTCAAGGAACACCTAACAGAAATTGAACGTCTGCCAGAAGTTGATAGCGAGTCATTGCGAGAGGCCCTGGCAGCCCAGTTTGGGCTTGATTCGGAACAGATTCTCCCTGGAAGTGGAACCAGTGAATGGATTTTTGCTATCCCAAGGCTCCTTAAACCCCAAAAAGTACTGGTATTAGGCCCTACATACAGTGATTATGCTGATGCCGCGCAAGCAGCTGGAATCCCCGTTCAATACGTGCTGGCCAAAAAAGAAGAAAACTTTAGCCCTCCCCTTAAAGAGCTTGAAAAAGCCATTACCCTTAAAGATTTGGTTTTTATTTGTAATCCCAATAACCCTACGGGAGCGTTAATTAAAGTTGAATTACTCCGAGAACTTATAAGCCGCTACCCTGAAACATACTTTGTTATTGATGAATCTTATGTTGATTTTGTGGGAGAAGCCTTTTCTCTGGTAAAAGAAATTAAAAATTTGCCCAATTGCCTTATTTTGCGGTCATTTTCCAAGATATATCGTATTCCAGGGCTAAGGCTTGGTTTTTTAGTGGTAAGTGAACCTCTTAAGGAAATTTTCTGGCAGGCCATGCTCCCCTGGGCTGTCAATAGATTAGCCCAGATAGCCGGGGTATGGCTTATTTCTCAAAAGGATTACGTAAAGCAGGTAAGAAGTTTTATCTCCCAGGAGAAAAAGACTTTCTTTGAAGAACTAAAAGCCCTAAATTTGCCGGTAAAATTATATCCCAGTTCTCTTCATTTCTTTTTGATGAAGCTCAAAAAGCATGAGCCCCAAGCAATATGGCAAGAGCTACTTTATAAACATTATATTTTAGTGCGTAACGCTTCAAATTTTTATGGTCTTGAGGGCCCCTTTTTGCGTTTAGCCTTAAGAAGCTCTCAAGAAAACCAAAAACTCCTTATGGCGCTAAAGGAAGTGTTTGAATGAAAAAGATAAAAGTTCTTACCCTTCCCAGGCCGATTGAGACCAAAGGCCTGGTAGTGTTGGTGGATATTTTAAGGGCAACCTCTACTATTGTAACGGCTTTGAGTCATGGGGCTTTAAACGTCAAGCCAGTAGCTTCTGTTGAGGAGGCTTTGCTGTACAGCCAAGAAGGCTATCTTTTGGCTGGTGAAAGAGATTGTGTTCCCCCTCAGGGATTTCAGGCGGGCAATAGTCCCCTTGAAGCCCAAAATTTTGCACAAGCCCGGGTTGTTTTGACTACCACCAATGGCACCAAAGCCCTTGGTTTCGTTAAAAAGGCCAGGGCTATTTGTGCCGGGGCTTTTCTTAACATGGAAGCCGTAAAGAAGTTTGCCCAAAGGTTTGAAGAGGTAATAGTCCTTTGTGCCGGAACTAATGGAGAATTATCCCTTGAAGACTTTCTTTGGGCAGGGAAATTTGCGGGATATCTTACTGATTATGAAAAAGAAAATGACGCAGCTATTGTTTCTTATGAATACGCTAAAGGTGTATCAGATATTTTCCAGGAAATACTTAAATCGCCCCATGCCCAGCGCTTAAAAGAGCTTGGTTTTGATAAAGATGTAGATTTTTGTGCCCGGGAAAATATTTATTCTACGGTACCTATTTTCACGCCTGAAGGGTTTGTCGGCATTGAAGTAATGTAAGAAAAGCGTTGACGTTATTTTGTTCAGCGCGTAGTCTTAATTTTTATGAAAATCGCTCTGGCACAGATTAACCCTACTATAGGTTTTTTTCAGGAAAACGCCGATAAAATTCTGTCATTCGCCGAAGAAGCCAAAAAGCAAGGGGCAAGACTTGTAATTTTCCCGGAACTAAGCCTTTGTGGTTATCCACCAAGAGACTTATTGACCCGTAAAGACTTTAGAAAACGGATAGAAGATATCCTGGCCTATTTGAAAGAAGCTCTACCACGGGATATTACGGTAGTTCTTGGGCTTCCCCGGGCCAAAAATACTTCTGAAAAGTTGCCGCTGGAAAATCAGGCTCTGGTTATAGCTAATGGCGAAGAAGTGGTTTCTTATGGTAAGAATTTGCTTCCCCCTTACGATATTTTTGAAGAACCCCGGTATTTTAAGCCTTCTTATCAAACCATCTGCTTTTTACTAGATGGTTTAAGCTTTGGCTTGAGTATTTGTGAAGATGTCTGGCGGCTCCCTGGTTTTCTTGATTTTAACTATGAATTTGACCCTTTAGAAGGCCTGGCAGGCCGCCTTGAAATTCTTATCACCATAACAGCCAGCCCTTATTTTGTTGGTAAAGCAGACCTTAGAAAAAAATTACTGGCTTTGCAGGCCAGGCGCCTGGGGAGTTATATCTTTTACGTTAACCAGGTAGGTGCACATGATCATCTACTTTTTGACGGCCAAAGTTTGGTGGTTTCGCCTGAAGGCAAAGTCCTGGCTGAGGCCAAAGACTTTGAAGAAGACCTGCTGATTTTTGACTTAAACACCAGAAAGCCGGTTAAACACCCTGTCTCCTCAAGCCAAACAGCAAGCCTTTTAAAGGCCCTGACTTTTGGTGTCAGAGAATATTTTAGAAAGACGGGCTTTAAGGGGGCTCTCATTGGTCTTTCTGGGGGAATTGATTCTTCGGTTACGGCGGTTATTGCTGTTGAGGCTTTAGGGGCTGAAAATGTTGTCGGGGTTTTAATGCCCTCGCCTTATACGAGTAAAGAAAGTAATGAAGATGCCCAAAAGCTCGCCCAGAACCTTGGTATTAAGACATTAACTGTTCCCATTTCAAAAACTTTTAATGCTCTTAGGCAGGAAATAGCTAATGCTCTTGGCCATGATACCAAAGGCCTTACCCAGGAAAACCTGCAAGCGAGACTCAGGGGCAATATCCTTATGGCCCTTGCCAATGAATTCAATTGCCTGGTTTTAAATACCGGGAACAAGAGCGAACTGGCGGTGGGATATTGCACCCTTTATGGAGACACCTGTGGAGCCCTTTCGGTGCTGGGTGATGTGCTTAAAACCGATGTTTACGCTTTAGCCCGCGAAATAAACCGGGAAAAGGAGGTTATCCCCCTGCGGGTGCTTAAAAAACCTCCTTCAGCAGAGCTCCGGCCTGACCAAAAAGACGAAGACGACCTTCCACCCTATCGCCTTCTTGACCCAATAATAAAGGCCTTTGTAGAAGAGGGGAAAAGTGCTGCTGAGATTGTATCTCAGGGATATCCCAAAGAAGTTGTGCGTGAGGTTCTCAGGCGCTTACGCCTTGAAGAATATAAGCGATGGCAGCTCCCACCCACTTTAAAAGTTAGCCCCAGGGCCTTTGGCTTTGGCTGGCGTTATCCTATAACCCACAAATTTACTTTTGAAGAGTAATTACCAGAATATCCACTGCCCGGTGAATAACACGTAAAGGCCAAGGCCTAGGTTGGTCACCACGTGGGAAAGAATGGGGCCCCATATATTTCTGGTGTAACAGAGCAAACTGCCATAAACTACTCCAGCCAAAAATCCCGGGAAAATACGGAAGTGCTCAAGGGCAAAAAGAATGGCTATGGTCCAAAAAGAAAAGTGGGTGTAAGCCCCAAGAGGCACCTTGTGAAAATCCTTATCAATCAGATAGCGCATAAGAAAAGAGCGCCAGAAAAGTTCTTCAAGTACGGGAACAACTACCGCTGCACCAAAAAGCCTGATAATAATAAAACTCCAGGCCAGCCCAGGGGAAGATGTCTCTTCAAACGGGGAAACCACTCTGGGAGTGCCTATAGTGGGAAGGATTCCTTCGGCTCCAATCCAGCAAACCAAAACGAATAACCCACTTACTAAAGCTAAAAGGATTTCTTGAGCCTTTATGGAGGTGTAAAGTTCTACGAATTTTCGGCGCCAATAAAACAACAAAAACCCTACTGAAAAGGTTTTTAAAGCGTAGAGATAAAAGTGAAATTTAGAGGGGATATAAGACCCCAGAAAAGTCAATGCTAAAAAAAGGCCAAAAGGGACGATATAATGTCTTGTTTTAGCCATCATGCTATGTTAATCGGAGAAAATTATGGTGAGCAATAGAAATTTTACAGGCTATGTGCAAGTCTATACTGGAAACGGCAAAGGCAAGACCACCGCGGCTCTAGGGCTTGCTCTTAGGGCTTTAGGGGCAGGGTTTAAGGTTTTTTTAGGGCAGTTTTTAAAAAGTGGCGAGTATAGCGAAATTAAAGCCCTTAAAAAGTTTGAGCCAGCCATAGAAGTATTCCAATTTGGGCGCGGCTGCTTTATTAAAGGTAAACCCTCTGAAGAAGATATCCGCTTAGCTAAAGAGGGTTTTTCTCTTTGTCGGGAAAAGATTTTATCCGGTGAGTTTAATCTGGTCATTCTGGATGAACTTAATCTTGTTTTGCATTTTGGGCTTTTAGAATTAGACGCCGTATTGGAACTACTGAAGATACGTCCTAAACATATAGAAATCGTTATCACCGGGCGTTATGCCCCACCTGAACTTATACAGGCAGCTGACCTGGTTACTGAAATGCGCGAAATAAAGCACTATTACCAACAGGGGATTTTGGCCCGCCGGGGGATAGAAAAATAGCTAAAAATTTTGGCGGGCTTCTATCGCCCTTTTAAGGGTCATCTGGTCGGCGTAGCGTACATCCATGCCCATAGGTAGGCCACAAGCCAGACGAGTTACTTTAATAGGAACTTCTTTTAAAAGTTCTACAATATAAGCCGCGGTAGCTTCTCCTGAAACCGTGGGGGAAAGTGCCAGAACCACTTCTTTTATGTTTTCCTGCCTCAGGCGAGTTAAAAGCTCTGGTAAACGCAATTCTCTGGGGCCGATACCGTCTCTTGGGGAAAGAACACCGTGAAGGACATGATAAAGCCCTTTATAGGCTCCGGCCCTTTCTATGGCCGAAAGGGCCGCTGGGTCTTCCACCACACAGAGGATGTCTTTTTCTCTTTGAGGGTCAAGGCAAAGCTGGCAAAATTCTTCAGTGGCCAGATTAAAACAGCGTTTACAAAGTTTTAACTTGCTTCGCATTTCAAGCAGGCTTTGTGCCAGCTCTTTTATCTCTTCTGAAGGACGAGAAAGTAAATAAAGGGCTAGCCTTGTAGCTGATTTTTCCCCAAGCCCTGGTAAAGCAGCCAGATTTTTGATAACCCGTTCAAGAACTTCTGGAAAGGCCATGGTTTAAAACATTCCCGGGATCTTGAGGCCTCCGGTTATTTTGGCCATTTCCTGTTCTACCATTTCCTGGGAACGGCGTATCGCTTCGTTAACAGCGGCTACAATCAAGTCCTGAAGCATTTCTATGTCTTCAGGATTAACCACTTCAGGGTCAATTTTAATGGAAACAAGCTCCTGCCTGCCATTTACTACCGCGGTAACCATACCCCCGCCTACCGTAGCCTCTACGGTTTTTTTGGCCAGCTCTTGCTGGAGCTCAGCCATCTTTTTCTGTATTTTTTGGACCTGTCGCATCAAACTTTGCATGTTTTGCATTGATTCTACTCCTTTTCGTAAATTTTTACCTGGGCTACTCGTCCACCGAAAATTTTTAACGTTTCCTGGACAATGGGCCTTTCTACCAGTTCTTGCCTTTTAGAAAAAGAAGTTTTCTGCGAAATAAAATTTAATTCAAGGGGTTTTTGCCAAAATTTTTGGGCCAAACGACTGAGGTTTGCCTGGGTTTCTTTGTCTTCCAGGAGGGGATGTTCAGCTATGTTAAGTACAAGTTTTTCTTGAGAGAAGTCAGGAGGCTCTGCTGTTTCTAAAATAGCTCCTAAAGTGGGCTTTTCCTTTTTTATTTCAGCGATAAAAGTTTCCCAGCTTTTTCTAGTGGCAGGGACTTCAGCCTCAGAGGGCTTGTTTGCTTCTTTTTCTGGTTTTTGGCTAAGGTGTTCTCTGGAAGAAAGGTTTTTAAGCTCGTTTATTTTGGCAAATATTTCATCAAGGCTTACTACCTGCTTAATCTGGCAGGCCTTAGCCAACATAAGTTCAAAAGAAAGCTTTGGGACTGAACTGCGTCTTAAGGCTTCAAAACCCTGAAGCAGGGTCTGAAAAAAAAGAATTAATTCTTCTGTTTCAAGATCTAAAGATAGCGACCGAAGAGAGGAAAGTTCGCTTTCAGGGAGGTCAAGAGACAGGCGACCGCCAGAATTTTTAAGGGCCAAAAGGTTTCTAAAAAACTTCACCAGGTCTTCAGCCACGAAAAAAAGGTCCTGCCCTTCTTCGTAAGCCTGGTTAGCCAGGTGGAAACAGGTAGCAAGATCTCGGTTAATAATAGCTTTGGCAAGATTTTCAATGAGCTCTGGCCTGGAAATTCCTAAAAGTGCCTGGAGGTCAGCAGCTGTTTTTACTCCTGAAGAGATGGCCTGGTCAAGTAAAGATAAAGCATCTCGCACACTGCCTTCTGCCTCTCTCGCAATAATATTAAGGGCTTCTTCAGAAATATCAGCCCTTTCCCTGTGACAGACGCCTTTCAAAAACGAAACTAAAATAGCCGGAGGCACACGCCGAAAATCATATTTCTGACAGCGAGAAAGAATAGTTACTGGTATTTTGTGAGGTTCTGTGGTGGCCAGAACGAACTTCACGCGCTCAGGCGGCTCTTCAAGGGTCTTGAGAAGGGCGTTAAAGGCCTCTCGGGTGAGCATATGAGCTTCGTCTATTATGTAAAATTTTACTTTGAGTTTAGCTGGTGGGAATTTTACGTTTTCTCTTAGCTCTCTAATTTCATCAATACCGCGGTTAGAGGCAGCGTCTATCTCCTGCACGTCAATAGCTCGGCCAGAAGTAATTTCCTGGCAAACCTGACAGGAATTACAGGGTTCAGCCTGAGAAGGGGATTCACAGTTTATGGCTTTGGCTAAGATGCGGGCAATGGTAGTTTTCCCTACTCCTCTAATTCCAGAAAAGAGAAAGGCATGGGCCAGGCGCCCCTGTAAAAGAGCATTTTTAAGGGTTCGGACTACGTGTTCCTGGCCGACTACTTCGGAAAAAGTTTGCGGACGATATTTACGGGCTAAAACCAGGTAAGACATGCCAATGATTTTAAATAGAAAAAAGCTTCTTTACCAGGGGACAGGCAAAAATATTCTTGTTGCCTTTACCCTGGCCGATTAGGAAATTTTGTGGTTATAACTTAAAGGACTTTTTAAAGTTTTAACTTATTAATTAGAGCGTAAAACAGATGATAATTTTTGGGTTGTCATGGCGAGCGAAGCGAAGCAATCTTTATCCCGAGCAGTAGCGAAGGGATCAGAGATCGCCACGGCAACTACGTTGCCTCGCGATGACGCTCTGTAATGTAAAGAAATGCAAAACCTATGTTGGATGCGCTACCTTGCGAGAAGGGTTGTTCTGGCTGCTGGTGCAGCCCGCAATGATAGTTTTTGTCTGTATGGGTGAAGCAGTCTTTAGAATATTTAGTTGAAATAAAACAGAATGGGAGGACTAAGTGAAAGAGCTACCAAAGGCCTATGACTTTCGCGGCGTAGAGGAAAAGTGGTATCGCTACTGGGAAGAAAAAGGTTTTTTAAAACCCAAGTTAGATCCAAAACGTCCGCGGTTTTCGGTGGTCATTCCGCCTCCTAATGTTACGGGAAAGCTTCACGTAGGCCATGCCTTAAACACCACTCTTCAGGATGTTATCGTTCGCTATAAACGCATGGACGGCTATGATACCCTCTGGGTTCCAGGGACAGACCATGCCGGCATTGCTACCCAGAATGTTGTAGAAAAGGCCCTGGCGAAAGAAGGCCTTTCACGGCATAACCTTGGCCGGGAAAAGTTTTTAGAGCGTGTGTGGCAGTGGAAAGAGGAATACGGCGGAGCCATTATTGAACAGCTTAAGCGCCTTGGTTGTTCCTGCGATTGGTCTCGCCTGCGTTTTACCATGGACGAAGGTCTATCTCGTGCTGTCCGTGAAGTCTTTGTCAGGCTTTGGGAAGAAGGCCTTATTTACCGTGGGGATTATATTATTAACTGGTGCCCCCGTTGCCACACTGCCCTGGCAGACATTGAGGTAGAGCGCGAGCCAACTCCAGGGCACCTCTGGCATATACGCTATCCTCTGGCTGATGGTTCAGGCTATATCGTTGTAGCTACCACCCGGCCAGAGACCATGCTCGGAGATACCGCGGTGGCGGTAAATCCTGAAGATGAACGCTACCGTCATCTAATTGGCAAAAAGATTAAACTCCCGTTAATCGGCCGTGAAATTCCTGTAATTGCCGATAAAGAAGTTGATCCGGAGTTTGGTACAGGGGCTGTTAAAGTTACGCCAGCCCATGATTTTGCTGACTTTGAAATTGCCAGACGCCACGGCCTTCCTTTTGTAAAAGTCATGGACGAAGACGCCAGGATGACCAAAGAAGCAGGCCCTTACGCCGGGCTTGATCGTTTTGAAGCCCGCCAAAAAGTCGTGGAAGATTTAAAGGCTCAGGGTCTGCTTGAAAAGATAGAAGATTACGAAGTAGTCCTTGGCAAATGTTACCGTTGTGATGACATTGTTGAGCCTCTTCTTTCTAAGCAGTGGTTCGTCAAAATGAAGCCCCTGGCCACACCAGCCATTGCCGCGATTGAGCGCGGGTTTACCAGGCTTATCCCTGAGAACTGGAAAAACCTTTACTTTGACTGGATGTACAACATTAGAGACTGGTGTATCTCGCGCCAGATTTGGTGGGGGCACCGTATCCCCGCCTGGACCTGTAAAGATTGTGGAGAAATTACCGTCTCCCGTAACACGCCAGAGGCCTGTGCCCACTGCGGCTCACAGAATATAAAGCAAGAAGAAGACGTGCTTGACACCTGGTTTTCTTCGGCTCTCTGGCCCTTTTCCACCCTTGGCTGGCCTGAAGATACTCCTGAACTGCGGCTTTATTATCCGACCTCTCTTCTTGTTACAAGCTTTGACATCCTCTTTTTCTGGGTAGCTCGTATGCTCATGATGGGCCTTCATTTTATGGGGGCCGTGCCTTTTCGTGATGTTTATGTCCACGCCCTGGTGCGCGACGAAAAAGGCCAGAAGATGAGCAAAAGCCGTGGCAACGTTATTGACCCGCTGATTATGATAGAAAAGTACGGCACTGATGCTTTTCGCTTTACTTTAGTGGCCCTGGCGGCCCAGGGACGAGATATAAAGCTTGCTGAATCACGCATAGAAGGTTATCGCCACTTTGTAAACAAAATCTGGAACGCCGCCCGCTTTGTGCTCATGAACCTTGACGGCTTTGAAAAGATAGACTTGACCCAGGCAGAGCTTCCCAGGGAAAGCCTCTGGATTCTTTCAAGGCTTTCTAAAACCGTGGCTCAGGTGCGCCGGGCTCTTGATGAATACGAGTTTGACCAGGCAGCCCTTACAGCTTATCACTTCTTCTGGCACGAATTCTGCGATTGGTATGTAGAGATGTCCAAACGTTTTCTTAACGAAGGTGGTGAGGCCAGAAAACTTGCCCAGAATGTGCTGCTAGAGGTTTTAGAAACAAGCTTAAGGCTCCTTCATCCCTTTATGCCTTTTGTTACCGAAGAGATATGGCAGGCCCTTCCCCATGAAGGGGAATCAATTATGGTGGCTCCTTATCCTAAACCAGTCAAAGAGTTTGAAGACGAATCTGTAGAAGCGGAGCTTGAAAGAATAAAAGAGGCCATTGTGGCCATAAGGGCTATTAGAGCGGACTATAATATCCACCCCACTGCTGATATAAAAGCCATTTTCCGGGCAGAGAAAGAAGAAAGTTTGAGGCTTTTTGAGGAGTTTTCCCCGGTTATCAAACAGTTAGCGCGCCTTTCTGAACTTGTATTACAAAAAGGTGGTGAGCGCCCCCACGGAGCCGCCCAGGCAGTGTTGTCTGAGGCTGAAATCTTTGTACCACTTGAAGGCCTGGTTGATATTGAAGCTGAGCTTAAGAAGCTCGCCAAAGAAGAAGCAAAGGTCTTAAAAGAGCTTTCCCGGGTGAAAAGTCGCCTTGAAAACGAAGGCTTTCTTAAAAAAGCTCCCAAAGAGGTGATAGAGAAGGAAAGGGTCCGACGTAAAGAGCTTGAAGAAAAACTTGAAAAGATTCATGAAAACATGAAGCGCTTAAAGGAGCTTACCTAAATGATAGTAGTTGAGTCTTTGGGAGAACAGGCGGTAGGTTCATTGAGCCTTGAAGTTTGTGAGAGAAAAGGCCTTGGGCATCCAGATACCATTTGTGACGCCCTGGCTGAAGAGTTTTCCCGGGCCCTTTGCCGTTTTTATCTGGAAAAACTTGGTTTTATTTTGCACCACAACGTGGATAAAGGCCTTCTTTTTGCAGGAAGAGCCCGTCCGGCCTTTGGCGGAGGTGAAGTGCTTGAACCTTTTGAAGTTTATCTCGTAGGTCGGGCTACTACTTCTTATAAAGACCTTCAAGTTCCTGTTGAAGAGCTTGCCGATGAAGTGGCCCGGGCCTGGTTTAGCAAACATTTTCACGCCCTTGATCCGGAAAAACACGTAAGAATTAAGGTCCTGGTAAGGCCAGGAGCCTCTGAGCTGGTGGAGTTGTTTCTAAAGTATCAACAGAAAGGGGTTCCCTTGGCCAATGATACTTCCATAGGGGTTGGCTTTGCGCCTCTGAGCCCACTGGAAAACCTGGTCCTTGAGGCAGAAAAGTTTCTTAACTCGCGTCTTAAAGAAAAACTACCCGCCGTTGGCGAAGATATAAAGGTCATGGGAGTGCGTGAAGGCCAAAGCTTTCGTCTTACAGTGGCCTGTGCGGCTATTGGCCGCTATCTTTCAGACCTTAACGACTACCTTGCCTGGAAAGAAGAGGTAAAGCAGGCTTTGATAGAAAATTTTGTTTCAGATTATCCAGAATTAGATATCTCCATAAACACCGCTGATGATACGGGAAAAGGGGACGTTTATCTTACGGTAACAGGCACTTCAGCTGAAGCTGGTGATGATGGGGAGGTAGGTCGTGGCAACAGGATAAACGGTTTAATCACTCCCTTCAGGCCCATGAGCCTAGAAGCCGCAGCTGGTAAAAACCCCATAAGCCACGTGGGAAAGATTTATAACTTATTGGCTCAAAAGATAGCGGCAAAGGTTATTTCTGAACTGGAATCTGTTAAGGAGGCTTATGTGGTTATTGTTAGCCGCATTGGTAGCCCTATTACTGAACCTCAAACACTCTCTTTGCGTTTAAGGGTTGAGGGGGATTTTACCAGAGCGGCTCTGTCAGCTAGAGAAATAGCTGAAGAGGAATTAAAAGGGGCTTCTTCCCTCTGGCGTGAAATCGTTGCCGGGAGGCTTGGCTGTTTTTAGACAAAGAAAAGGGGCCCGTTTTGACAGGCCCTTCAGGTGTATTACGGAGTAATGATGGGGGATTCTCCGTTTTCAATTTCTACTACTTTGATATAAAAAGTAACCGTTTCTCCAGCAAGTGGTGGATTGAGATCAAGGGTTAAGTTTTCTTCATCAATGTTGGTTATAGTGGCGGGAACAGTAACTTCCCCCTGTTCTGTATTGAATACCAGGTTTAACATCATGCCTACCTGCGGTTCAGTATCAAGGGATAAGGCATCTTTTGGAACCACTTTTACCAGCCTTTCATCTCTTTCACCAAAGGCTTTGTCAGGGGAGAGGGTAACTTCTTTTTCCTCGCCTTCAGCCATGCCTATCACGGCTTCGGAAAGACCAGGGATGATTTCAGGAGAGCCCACTTGAAACTGAAAAGGAGGCCCGCCTTCTGTGCTTTCAAAGACTTCACCATTGGCTAATTTGCCTACACAATGAATGCTTACTACATCACCTAACTTAACTTTACGCATAAATATAACTCCTTCAAAAATTATTCGTGAAGGAAACTAAGGTTAGGTGGGCCTTAGCATCCCTCTCAAAACAAGATAGCATAAGTCTAGAAATAAAAAAAGAAAAAATTAAGTTTGTTCTGTTAGGATTGTTTTGATGCGTTCAAGCAGTTGGAAGAGATAAAAAGCTTCTTCGTCAAAGGCATCCTGAATTTGCCTAATCTTAGAAAGTCCAAGGGCATCTTTTAATTCAGGACAGATAAAGTTACGACAAATCAAAGGTCGTACTTTTAAAACACAGCCGTTTGGCCCGAGAAAAAAACAGCCCTTAGCCAGGTGCCGCGAAGAAGGTATTTTTACGCCTAACACTAGATTGGCTAAAAGAAGGGCTTCTTCACACTCAAATTCCATACCTTTACCACAGCAAGAAAGAGCGGCCTGGCCGCATTCCTGACAAAATAGGGCAGCACCTGTTTTTTGCATAATTTTTTGGACCCGGACAAAGGCTTTTTGGTGCTTTTCCAGGTAGGAGTTGATCTCTAGGTCCTCTTTTAGAAGACGCCCATATTTTTGCCAGGTCTCAGCGAGATTAGCCAACAATCTGGCTAAAACTTCTGCGTCTTTCACCTAACAGGGTGGGCCTTTTTCAGGCGAGATTTCAAAAAATACCGTGCCAGTTAATATCTTGGGATGAAAATATGTAGATTTGTGAGGCATTACTGTTCCCGCCTGAGATACTTCTTCTAAGGCCAACACTGGAGTGGGAGCCAGGAGAAAACCAAAGGTATTCCCTTTTGCTTTGCTGATAACTTCATTTGCCCAGGGGATAAAGCGAGCCTTGCCCTGAACTTTAAGGGCAGCTTCGTCAATCCCTAAAGCTTCTTTCATTACCCAGGTGAAAAGAGATACAGGTAGTTTGGCTACAGGGGCAGGAAATACTTCTTTTGCTTTTTGGACTTTTTCTGCTTCCAGCTCAAATAGATAAGCTTTCCCATTGTTTATAAATACAAATTGGTGTGGCTTAAGCTCGTTTACATAAACGGCAAGTTTTTCAGTAGGTACATCTATTTGGGAAATTTGGCCCCAAGATTTAAGTTTTTGTTCAATATCTGTGAGAGAAAGAGAAAGGGTTAAAAGCCGGTGAGTGGGGAGCACCAAAAGACCTGGTTCTTCAAAAGGACAGAGATACATCATCATGTAATGGAAACATCGTGGCGGATTGGCGCCATATTTTTCTTCCATCTCTTTCATGAAGCGCAGGGCGGTGGTGTAGCGATGGTGCCCGTCAGCAATGTAAAGCGGCCCCTGGGCGATAGTTTGTTGAACTGTTTTTATGGCTTCTTCGTCATTAACCTGGAGAAGTTCATGGGTAAAACCCTGAGGGTCTTTTGCCCGGCAAAGTGGCTTTGCTTCTTTTTCTAGCACTTTGAGGCTTGTCAAAGCCTTGTCATGGTAGAGGCAAAATATCTGGCTAAACTGGGCGTGAGTAGCCCTTAAGAGTTTTAGTCGGTCCTCAGTAACTTTATCAAAGGTCTTTTCGTGAGGGAGAATTTTCTTGCTTTTCCAGGGAGCCAAACGCACCAGGCTTATGAAGCCCCTTCTGGTTAACAGTTTCCCTTCCCACTCAAAATGAAGGAGATATAGGTAAATTGAAGGCTTTTCTTCACGAATGAGTATGCCTTCTTGGCGCCAGCGATTCCAGAATTCCCTGGCCCGGGTGTAGCGGTTTTCATCTTGATTATCAGTGGAAAGTATTTCTCCAAGTTCCAGGTGAAAAACATTATAAGGGCTCTTTTTAAGATAGTTTTCCTGCTCTTCAGGAGAGACCACGTCATAAGGAGGGGCCAGGACATCTTCTAAACGAACCTTTTCCAGATTATATCGCCAGCCATAAAAAGGTTTTATTTCGTTCATGACAGGTGCTTAGCTACTATAGGTTTTAAAATTCGTCAACTTTATGATGTTTAGCAAAAGAAATTTTTGATAGTCTAAAAATTGACAGACTAATTTTTTGTTCTATACTAAAATCAGATCTAAATTTAGGAGTGTGATTATGATTGAAGAAAGAGACGGAAAAGAAGGAAAGATGTGCCCAACTTGTAGAGAATGGAAGCCTTTAGAAGAGTTTCCCCGGGATAGAACGAAAGGTGAATCCCAGGGATATAGACACTGTCGGTGTAAGGAGTGTCACAAAGAGAAACGAAAATAAAAATAGGGGGACTCAAGTGAAAAAAATTAGTAGTCCACGAGCAATAAAAACCTGTTATATTGCCCAGATCAAAGAAGAAATGGGGTTAAAACCTAAAAATCGCCGTGCCGCTAATAGAAAAGGTGAGCATAGAAGGGTGAAAACTCCTGACTACCTTAAACCTATCTTAAAAGAAGCTTTTAACATATTATTGGCAGAAAAAGGCACAATACCATCTTATAAAGAAGTACAGCAAAAAGCTTTTGAAATTCTCAAAAAAAGAGAAGAATTTAATATTACTGAAAAGTACTTTGCCTTTTTAGAGATCAGTGAAGATGACAAAAACTTTGTTGAAAAGATAGCTGAATCAGAAGAAATCTTTTACGAAGAGGTATAGTTTTACGTGGAAATAAAAAAGCTTTATAGAAAGAAAGTTATGGTTGATGCTAATGCTTTTATTTACTTTTTTACCGGGCAAAGTAACGAACTTACCAAAAATATATTTCAACTAGCTGAAAAGAATTATCTGACACTTATTACGACTATAAGAATTGTTGACGAAGTATGCTTTAAAGTGATGATGATTTCAGCTAGAACAAAACTTGGATTAAAGGCAAATATACTTGAGAAAATAAAAAGAGACAAAGAAAAAATGAAAATATTAGCAAAAGATGTGCAAAAAGTTGCTGGATTTATAACTCAATTAAAAATTGACGTTAAGGAAATATCTTTTAAGGAAGTTCAAAAGCTTCCTTTATTTATGGAAAAGTATGGACTTTTTGGTAATGATGCTTTGATTTTGGCTATTATGGAAAAATATAACTTAAAATATCTACTTTCTTCGGATAAAGATTTTGATCTTGTAAATTTTGTCAGGAGAATAGATCCCAAAGTTTAAAATTCGTCAACTTTTCCTTGCTTTATATTGAGGTTGGGCTTAACTTAAAAACAAACCGCCCTGAAACAATTTATTCCAAGAAAAGGGGGCTAAAATGGATCTGCAACAAGGGCTTTATCTGGCAGGGATAGTTGCAGCAGCTTTTTTTGTTATCCTGGTTATCTTTTTGTTAAGCTTTATTTCTCGGCTGAAAAATACCTTAAATGAAGTGGACCGCACTCTTTCAGACACCTTAAATCTCTTGCGTGATGTTGAGCTAGAAGTTAAGCCTGTTCTAGTTAATGCCCGAGAAACTTTAGATAACGTTGGTCATCTGGCCAAACGTATAGACCGTTTAGCTGACGAAGTCTCTATCCTTCCGCCAGCTATAAAAGAACTTTTATCTGATTTGCAAGAAATTTTGAGAGATGTAGCTGATGAACTCAAAGAAACAGTCGGAAAAGTCGGCACATTTTTTGAGAAAACAACCGAGCGGGTAGAAAAAGATATTCCAGAAGTAATAAATGAGGTAGAAATCTTGGTCAGAGAATTAAACCAGATTGTGGAGGATATAAAGTTAAAAGTGGCCAAGACCGAAGAGTTATTTAAAGCGGTAGAAGAAACAGGAAAGGCCAGCCGTTTGGTGGCAGAAATTATATCAAAAAACGTGGCTGAGGCCGCAATAGAAGTAGCGGCAGTAGCCAAAGGTCTTCAAGTGGCCTTAAAAACTTTTAAAAAGAAAATACCCCAGGAGGTGAGATAATATGGAAGAAAAAAGGTTTTCTTTTACTACGGTAGCCGCTTCTTTTTTTCTTGGAGGAGTAGTAGGGGCAGGCTTAGCCCTTTTCTTAGCCCCTAAACCTGGCCGAGAAATAAGAGAAGAGTTAAAAGAAACCACAGAAGAACTTCGCGAAAAAGCTCGCATGGCAGCGGAAGAAGCCCGCTTAAAGCTTATATCCACCAAGGAAGAGCTTGAAGAAAAGGCCGAAGAAGTTAAGTCTAAACTTGAGGAAAAGACTGAGGAACTAAAAGAAGAATTAAAAGAAAAGGCCGAAGAGGTGGTAGTTAAAAGTAAAGAAGTGCTGGAAGAGAAGACATCCACTTTGCGTGAAGCTATAGAAGCTGGCAAAGAAGCCATGGAAAAAGAAAAAGAGAGACTTTTGGCCAAGATAAAAAAAGAAGAAACGGTTTAAACCTTGAGTTCGGCCCAGCCGAGTTTGATTCTCAAAATTTCAAAGTAGTCTCGCGTCGGGGACTTTATCAGTTTCAAGGTCCTCGGCGCTTTTTTGATTTTTAGTTCATCTTCATGGGAAAGAATAAAATTAATGTGTCCGTCAATAATAGTGTGAACTTCTTCGGCTTCATAGAGAAGTTTTGCTGATAAGTCCTTGTTGGCAGGAATAACGATTGGCCTGGCACTAAGCATAAAAGGGCAAATAGGAGTTAAAATAAAATTGTCACTCTGGGGATGAACAATAGGCCCACCTGCAGAAAGATTGTAGGCGGTTGAGCCTGTGGGGGTAGAGATAATTAAACCGTCTCCGTGGTAAACACTTAAAAGGCTACCTTCACAGTCAACTTTTATATGAATCATGAGGCCAAGAGGCCCTTTGATTATAGCCACTTCGTTTAAGGCTATATACTCTTCAGCCCCTCTAAAAACTTGTAGCACCAAACGTTCTTCTATTTCATATGTTCCTTTGGCCAGGGCTTCAAAGGCCTTTTCTGCCTCATCTTCGGTTATTTCTGTGAGAAATCCGAGCCTTCCTAAATTTACTCCCAGAAGAGGGACATCAAATTTGTAGGCAATGGGGGCAGCCCGCAGGAAAGTCCCATCTCCTCCAAAGACCACTACCGCTATTACCTGGTGTTCTGGCTTGAGTTTCTCAATAACTTCTATTCCGTAAGCCTTAAATACCCGAAAAAGGCTTTCTTTGAGACGGGCTGGAATAGAAACCCCTTTTTTGCTTATTAAAAGGACCTGGGGCATTTTTGTTATCTCCACTTTTTATGCTAGCATAAGAAAAATTTAGATAGAACTTGAATTTTTTTAACATTTTTTGTAAGTTTGCCAACACACTTGATGATTGGGAGGACGAAGTGAACCCCCAAAAAGAGACTAAAGCCAAGCCAAAAAGAAAAAAGGTCCAATTCAGCAAGCTTTATCCCGATTTTTATATTGAGCGAGACTGGGATAAATGTATCAAATGTAAGCTCTGTATTCGCGAGTGTACCTACGAAGCTCACGGCTGGGACGATAAAAGGGAAACACTCACCGAAGATCATTCCAAGTGTGTCGGTTGTCATCGCTGTGAAGCCACCTGCCCCACAGGAGCTATTGTTATCAAACATCATCCCAGCCGGTTTCGTGAACATGATACCTGGAAGCCGTGGTTTATAAAAAATGTATATAAACAGGCAGACACAGGCGGAGTGCTTTTGTCGGCTACAGGCTGTGCGGTTCCTTTCCGTAATTACTGGGATCACCTGGTATTAGACGCCTGTCAGGTAACGAATCCTCCTATAGATCCTCTACGCGAGCCCATGGAACTTCGCACCTATCTTGGGCCCAAACCTGATAAAGTGGAAGTAGTGCTTGAAAACGGAAAATATCATCTTAAACAAAAGCCTGGTCCGTGGATCAAGTTGGAAGTGCCCATCATGTTTGCTGCCATGTCTTACGGGGCCATAAGCCTGCATGTCCATCAGGGGCTGGCCCGAGCGGCTAAAGACTTAGGAACTCTTTACAACACCGGTGAAGGCGGGCTTCACGCCTCCCTTTATGAATATGGCTCAAATACTGTTGTTCAGTGCGCCTCTGGGCGTTTTGGCCTGCATGTGGATTACTTAAACGCTGGGGTGGCTATTGAAATTAAGATTGGCCAGGGGGCCAAGCCGGGCATTGGTGGCCATCTACCAGGTGAAAAGGTTACTGAAGAAATTTCTAAAACCCGTATGATCCCTGTGGGTTCTGATGCTATCTCTCCGGCCCCCCATCACGATATTTACTCCATTGAAGACTTGCGCGGCTTGATATACGCCCTCAAAGAGGCCACAGAGTATAAGAAGCTTGTGTTTGTGAAAATCGCCGCGGTACACAATGCTCCGGCCATTGCTTCTGGTATCGTGCGCGCTGGGGCTGATGCCGTCGTCCTTTGTGGTCTGCGCGGTGGCACCGGGGCAGCGCCCACTATGTTTAGAGATTACGTGGGTATTCCCATTGAGCTGGCTCTGGCGGCAGTTGATGAAAGGCTTCGCCAGGAAGGCATTCGTCACTGGGCCTCGCTCATTGTTTCTGGCGGTATTCGCTGTAGTGCCGACGTGGTTAAAGCCATAGCCCTGGGGGCAGATGCTGTCTATATCGGCACACCGGCCTTAATCGCCGTGGGTTGCACTATGTGTGGCCGCTGTTTTACCGGTAAGTGTCCCTGGGGTATAGCTACTAATAACCCGGAGCTCATCAAACGCCTTGACCCTGACACCGCTTACGAAAAGATATATAACCTGGTTCATGGCTGGGCTCATGAAATTCAGGAACTTTTAGGGGCTATGGGGCTTAACTCTATTGAAAGCCTTCGAGGTAACCGTGATAAACTGCGGGCCGTAGGGCTTAACGAAGTTGAACTCAGAATCCTGGGTGTAAAACACGCGGGAGAATAGATATGGAGATATTTATTCCTAACAAAGAAATTTCTGGTTGTGGTTTATCAGGGGTTATTAACCGCAAAGGTGAACTCATTAAAGGCGAAGTGATCATAGAGTCCATCTGTTGCCAGATGGACCGAGGGAATGGTCTTGGAGCAGGTTACGCGGCCTATGGCATATATCCAGAGTTTGCCGAGCACTACTGCCTGCACGTAATGGCTGACACCAAAAAGGCCTTGAAAGAGGTAGAAGAAATACTTGCCCATAAGTGTTATCTGGTCCATCAGGAAAAAATTCCCACTCGTCCTGTTCCGGGAATTACTTCACCTCCACGTTTTTACCGTTACTTTGTTAAACCTCGTTATGAAGGAGACCTGCGCGAGATATGTGAAGGCACCCCTGACGAAGACGATTATATGGTCCGTCTGGTAATGAAGATAAACCGTGATGTGCCAGGGGCCTACATTATTTCTTCTGGCCGTAATATGGGGGCCTTTAAAGGGGTAGGCTTTCCTGACCAGATAGCCGAATTTTTCCGACTTGACGAATACTCAGCCTATATCTGGACAGCTCATAATCGTTTCCCTACTAACACTCCGGGCTGGTGGGGAGGCGCCCACCCCTTTACCATTCTAGACTGGTCCATAGTGCATAACGGCGAAATCTCAAGTTATGGGACTAATCGTCGGTACCTGGAAATGTTTGGCTATCATTGTACACTTCTTACTGATACCGAAGTTGTAGCCTATCTTCTGGATCTTCTTATCAGACGGCATGGCCTGCCCATAGAACTTGCCTGTATGGCCCTGGCCCCACCATTCTGGGAAGAAATAGACCGCATGGAAGAGCCTGAGAGAAGTGTTTGTACCGCTATTCGTGCGGTTTATGGCCCGGCCATGCTTAACGGGCCTTTTGCCATTCTTTTTGCCTATAACGGCGGGCTGGTGGGCCTAAACGATCGAGTAAAACTTAGACCCTTAGTAGCCGCTAAAAAAGGTGATTTTTATTACATGGCCAGTGAAGAAGCGGCTATTAGGGCCATTTGTCCTGACCCTGACGAAGTCTGGTGTCCTAAAGCTGGAGAGCCAGTAATTGTAGAACTTGAACCCGATACCATCCCCAATCAACGGAGTTATTTGCGTGGTGAGCCTTTTCAGATTTCATCGCCTGTTTGCCGTATCTCCCTGGTAGAGGAAGAAGAAACCGAAGAAGAGGAAGAGGCGTAAGGAGTTTGTTATGGTTTTTGAAATTGACGCCAAAGATTTACATTACCGGGAATTAAATCAGCAGATTCGTAAGGCCATTGCCGAAGGTGCCAAGCATCTTGTCATAAAACATGTAAATGGTCATCGTTATTTGGCTGCGGGAGTTTCGGCTGAAGTTGACATAGACGTCTATGGAGTTCCTGGCCTTGATCTTGGCGCTTTTATGCGCGGCCCGCGTATAAGAGTTCACGGTAACACCCAGGATGGAGCCGGAAATACCATGGACGAAGGGAAAATCATCGTGGAAGGTATGGCCGGTGATGTAGTGGGCTATGCCATGCGCGGTGGGAAAATTTTTATAGCCTCTGATGTAGGTTATCGGGTTGGTATCCACATGAAATCCTATATGGACAAAATACCGGTTCTTGTTATCGGTGGTAAAGCTGGAGATTTTCTTGGAGAATATATGGCTGGGGGGATAATCGTCCTTTTGGGTCTAAATTCTCGCTACCCTGAACGTCCTCTAGCTGGCATGTTTTTGGGCACAGGTATGCACGGCGGGGTAATTTATGTAAGGGGGCATCTTCCTGAGACCCAGATTAGCCCGGTTTTAAAAATTGAAGAAATAGACGATAAAGATAAAGCTACACTTGAAAATATCCTTATTGAATACGCTAAAGACCTGAATTTTGATTTAGAAGAAATTTGGAAGGAGAAATTTTTTAAGATAAAACCAAAAACACATCGTCCTTACGGAAAACTCTATGCCTACTAAAGCCAAACGTTACGCAGAAGCCGGGGTTGATATAGAAGCCGCTGACAAGCTGGTTAGTAAGATAAAAAAACTGGCGGCTACTACTTTTCGTCGTGGAGTTTTAACAGAGATAGGCGGTTTTGCCGGGCTTTTTGCCCTTAATACTGACCGCTATAAAAATCCTGTCTTGGTATCCTCCACCGATGGAGTCGGCACCAAGATTAAAGTAGCCGTGGCTGTCGGGAAACACCGGGGTATTGGCATAGATCTCGTGGCCATGTGTGTAAACGATATTATCGTCACCGGGGCTGCCCCTATGTTTTTTCTTGACTACCTTGCTTTTGGTAAGATTAATGAAAAAGTAGCCCTGGAGCTAATTGAAGGGATTACCGAGGGTTGTAAAGAGGCTGACTGTGCCCTTATAGGTGGTGAAACAGCAGAGATGCCTGGCATGTATGCCGAAGGGGATTATGACTGTGTAGGCTTTACGGTAGGGGTGGTTGATCGGGATGAAATTATAGATGGCTCCGAAATAGCCGTAGGGGATATTCTCTTGGGGCTTTCCTCAAATGGGCTCCACAGCAATGGTTTTTCCCTGGTGCGTAAAATTCTTTTTGAAGAATTAAAGCTCTCTTTGGATGCTATCCCTGAAGGCCTTGATAAACCTTTAGCTGAGGAACTTTTGAGGCCCACTAAAATCTATGTGCGTCCGGTTTTAGGTCTTTTAAGGCAGGGTTTCAGATTAAAAGGCCTTGCCCATATTACCGGAGGAGGTTTTTACGACAATATTCCCCGTGTGTTACCAAAAGGCTGTAAGGCCGTTATTAATAAAAACGCCTGGCCGCGGCCGGCAATTTTCTCTTTCCTTCAAGAAAAGGGGCAAATACCTGAAGAAGAAATGTTTCAAACGTTTAACTGCGGGATAGGGATGGTGCTTATTGTTTCCCCTGAAAAACTTCAGGACATAAAACTCATCCTTGAAGGCATGGAAGAGGAAGTCTTTGAGATTGGCCATATTGAAGCCAGAAAAAAAGACGAACCTTCAGTCATTATAACTTGATATGATTCCTGTCCTGGTTTCTGCTTGCCTTTTAGGCCTTTCTACCCGCTACGATGGAACTTCTAAAGAAGCCGAGATAATAAAAACCCTGGCCCAAAGATATATTTTAGTGCCCTTTTGTCCGGAACAACTCGGCGGATTGAGTACTCCCAGGCCTCCTGCTGACCTCTACGGTGGAGATGGTCTGGCCGTGCTTGAAGGAAAGGCTAAAGTTATAACTAAAGATGGCCTTGATGTTACCCAGGCCTTTATTAAAGGCGCCTACGAGAGCCTCAAAATAGCCAAAATTTTAAAGATAAACCAGGTCTTTTGTAAGGCCAGGAGTCCTTCCTGTGGTTTGACTCCGGTAATGGGGGTAACAACGGCTCTATTCCATCTTGAAGGGCTTAAGATAGAAGAAATTGATTGATAAGCTTTAGGCAAAGATGGGCAGCTATTCCGGCTAAAACGTCATCCATCATAATACCAAGCCCTCCAGGAAGTTTTTCTCCCAGGCGAATAGGTAAAGGCTTCCAGATATCAAAAAGCCTGAAAAGAAGAAAGCCTAATAGCAGGTTAACAAGAGTTATATCAAAAGAGATAAGAGCAATCCATTGGCCGGCTATTTCGTCAATGACCACTTCAGAAGGGTCTTTGTCTTTTGTATTTTGAATATAAATTTCCGCGGCCCAGATGCCTGTTAAAAAGAAAATTACCGCCAGGAGGCTTTGAAGGGCTGGATGAAAGATAGGCCCTGTTAAAGCCATAAGGCCTACCGCCCCCAATGAACCCCAGGTGCCTGGAGCTTTTGGAAGACAACCCAACCCAAAACCAGTAGCTATTAACCTGGCCGTAGATTCTTTTCCCACTTTTTTGCTAAATTTTTCTAAGATCTTTCCGATAAAACTTAGATGATGAGAACTGGTAATACAAGTGATATCTCTCAAATAAATTGGTCAAAATTAAAAGAGCTTCTAGCAGAAAAGGAACTCCCTTGTAGCTATGTAGCCCTCAGTTTATTAGAAACTCTTGAAGATATAGAAGAAATATCCTTACAGGATTTAGCTGCCCATATTTTAAAGGATTACGGTCTCACCAATAAGGTAATAAAACTTGCCAACTCCAGCTTTTATAACCCTTCAGGGGTGGAAATAATAACTGTTTCAAGAGCAATTTTATTTTTAGGGTTTGAAAAAATCAGGGAAATTATTTTGGTGTCTGAGTATCTGGAAGAAATTATTTCTAAGTCTAGTCCAGAAAATCGCGATATCCTTTTGCGCCTTTTAGGGGAAACATTTTTAGGGGCCTTTCTGGGAAAACAGTTGGCTTTACATCTAAAATTGCCCGCTGAAGAATTTTTTATTCAGCTCCTTTTCCGGTAGTATTTCAGTAATT
>NZ_LSFI01000003.1 GCF_001642325.1 Thermodesulfatator autotrophicus
TTTCCATTCCTTTTAGTTAGGCTTCAAACGTTATTTAGTCCAGGCGATAGACAATAGTCTATTGCCGTTTCCATTCCTTTTAGTTAGGCTTCAAACAAGTCTGCGTTAAAAGAAAAAAAGCGCTACCAAGAGTGTTTCCATTCCTTTTAGTTAGGCTTCAAACAAAAAGCCCTTTTGCGGCCTCTTACTTGGCCTTTACGTGTTTCCATTCCTTTTAGTTAGGCTTCAAACCTGTTTTGATTGTTTTGTTCAGTTTTGCTTAACTTCGTTTCCATTCCTTTTAGTTAGGCTTCAAACTTTGACGGTGAGGAGGTGTAGCTATGCAAGTTATTGTTTCCATTCCTTTTAGTTAGGCTTCAAACACGTTCCACTTCTCTTAGTCTCGCCGAACCATGACTGTTTCCATTCCTTTTAGTTAGGCTTCAAACGAAAACAACAAAAACGAAAAAACGAAAAAACGAAATTGTTTCCATTCCTTTTAGTTAGGCTTCAAACTCGGTATGAAACATGCGGACCGCTTAGCTGGAGACATGTTTCCATTCCTTTTAGTTAGGCTTCAAACACATAGATTAGCATAGAAGTCAAGAGAGGTCAAGATAGTTTCCATTCCTTTTAGTTAGGCTTCAAACTAAGCATAAAGAAAAATAACAAAAAGGGCGGTCAATCGTTTCCATTCCTTTTAGTTAGGCTTCAAACTTGAGATTGACCCAGTTAAGATGCTTAGCGAGCTATCGTTTCCATTCCTTTTAGTTAGGCTTCAAACGTGCAAGAGGAAAGTCAAAATTTTATTGACATATTTTCGTTTCCATTCCTTTTAGTTAGGCTTCAAACCAGGATCTCAGATGCAGTCTGAGCCTTTTGTTCCGCCGTTTCCATTCCTTTTAGTTAGGCTTCAAACTCTGAGGGCAGCCTCAAGAAGATCGCCGCTCAGAACTGTTTCCATTCCTTTTAGTTAGGCTTCAAACACGCCCTACATCTTTCAGTGTCGGAGCAAACGCTTCTCTGTTTCCATTCCTTTTAGTTAGGCTTCAAACCTGCCGTCCCACGCTTGGGCTATCGTTAAGAGTAGCGTTTCCATTCCTTTTAGTTAGGCTTCAAACAAAGCGGTGACATATATGTCACCACTTTGTGCAAATTATGTTTCCATTCCTTTTAGTTAGGCTTCAAACATGAAAGAAAAAGAAGTTAAATTCCATTTTATGCTCCAGTTTCCATTCCTTTTAGTTAGGCTTCAAACCTTAAATATATTATAAACGATTGCATAGATGCAAGTTGTTTCCATTCCTTTTAGTTAGGCTTCAAACATGTAACCGCCAAGTAACCGCTACTTTTTTTTAAGAGTTTCCATTCCTTTTAGTTAGGCTTCAAACTAGTTTGAGATTATATAAGACCATTGGCTTATTGTCGTTTCCATTCCTTTTAGTTAGGCTTCAAACGAGAGCGAATAAGTGATTGGTGGAATCATATATATCCAGTTTCCATTCCTTTTAGTTAGGCTTCAAACAAGTGAGTGGTAAAAACTTCTCTAACTCCACGAAGGCAGTTTCCATTCCTTTTAGTTAGGCTTCAAACTTTTCGGCCAAGTATGTATTCATAAGCGCTACCATTTCTGTTTCCATTCCTTTTAGTTAGGCTTCAAACCCCATTCATGCTCAGGGACGACTTCTTGTCGAGCTTCGTTTCCATTCCTTTTAGTTAGGCTTCAAACGCACGAATACATGGAAGATGTGCAATATTCCATAAATCGTTTCCATTCCTTTTAGTTAGGCTTCAAACTAACTTTAGCTATATCTGTTATTTTGAAACTGAAACCGTTTCCATTCCTTTTAGTTAGGCTTCAAACGCAAGCGTTATCCTTATGTTTACAAAACAAAACTTAGTTTCCATTCCTTTTAGTTAGGCTTCAAACCAGAATCGGTTCATATAAGGCTGAAAGTCTATTTTTTGTTTCCATTCCTTTTAGTTAGGCTTCAAACACGCCCTCGGTTACGTGTGTTTTTGCCTTTCAAAGAAGTTTCCATTCCTTTTAGTTAGGCTTCAAACTAAGTTCCCAGACGATTCGAGCAAGCTTGGGAGTCGTTTCCATTCCTTTTAGTTAGGCTTCAAACGGACCAAGACGGTATTATGAGAGAAGTTTAAACTTGTTTCCATTCCTTTTAGTTAGGCTTCAAACTTCACCCCGTCTCATCTCCTCCAGGGGAATTCTGTCGTTTCCATTCCTTTTAGTTAGGCTTCAAACCAAAAGTGAATCCGAAGAGGTCCCGTTGCAAGCTGTGTTTCCATTCCTTTTAGTTAGGCTTCAAACTTCTCTCTCTCGTCCTGACGCAACCCCCTTCCCTGAGTTTCCATTCCTTTTAGTTAGGCTTCAAACTCACGGACTTCCAAGTAAGGATAAACCTCAATTCTAGTTTCCATTCCTTTTAGTTAGGCTTCAAACCGCTAGGTTAAGAACTTCCCTTCCCAGAAGTTGCTGGTTTCCATTCCTTTTAGTTAGGCTTCAAACTCAGGGACTTCCAAGTAAGGATAAACCTCAATTCTAGTTTCCATTCCTTTTAGTTAGGCTTCAAACATACAAAGACACCAGTCTTTTGGCTGGTGTTATTATAGGTTTCCATTCCTTTTAGTTAGGCTTCAAACAGTATCATTCTAGTGTTATCCACCACAAACTAATCAGTTTCCATTCCTTTTAGTTAGGCTTCAAACCCGTCTAAGAGAAGAAATAGAAGCCCTTGTGGTCGTCGAAGTTTCCATTCCTTTTAGTTAGGCTTCAAACAAATGTGACACAAATAACAGAAAAAGTAGCACAACCGTTTCCATTCCTTTTAGTTAGGCTTCAAACGATAGCGAATTTAAAGTATATGTTCATAACTATACAGTTTCCATTCCTTTTAGTTAGGCTTCAAACATAACCAAAATAGCTGATACTGGATGGATTTTAGTTTAGTTTCCATTCCTTTTAGTTAGGCTTCAAACCTTACCTACCTTTATAGATTACCTAAACAAAAACCTGTTTCCATTCCTTTTAGTTAGGCTTCAAACCCATAAGACTAGTAAACAAACAATCAAACAAGCTATGTTTCCATTCCTTTTAGTTAGGCTTCAAACATATACTACAAAGATAATAGTGTTCCTATGAATGTATATGTTTCCATTCCTTTTAGTTAGGCTTCAAACTGAAAGCTGAGATATTCACCGATGATGACCCTATATTGTTTCCATTCCTTTTAGTTAGGCTTCAAACTAGCCGTGACCTCTCCACGAAAGGTCGTCTATTGCCCTTGTTTCCATTCCTTTTAGTTAGGCTTCAAACAGGATGCTTCAGATGAGGAGAGATTAGCCCTCTGCGCCGTTTCCATTCCTTTTAGTTAGGCTTCAAACAGGGAGTCGTGCCGGAACATCCCGCGATGGTCAAGCTCACGTTTCCATTCCTTTTAGTTAGGCTTCAAACAGAACCGTCGTTGAGAGCACCATAGACGTATCCGTCGGTTTCCATTCCTTTTAGTTAGGCTTCAAACCAGTTCGGAGACTTCTTTCTTTACTGCGTCCACGCGCGTTTCCATTCCTTTTAGTTAGGCTTCAAACCCTCATATCAATGAACTTGTTTTTATTTATATATCAACAATTTCGGCAAAAGTCAATTTGCTGAAAAAGGTGTATTTAGCCGCTGGACCTCCAATCCTGCAAAAATACCCGGGCATCCAGCGGCTAAAGCTAAAAATTTAGATTACAGGAGGATAAAGTGTCAATTATTGAACAAATTTTAGCCTTTATTATGTTAATTATTGTTCTCAGGATACTAAAAAGTTAAAACTTTCCGAGACTGCTTCGTCGCGCTTACGCGCTCCTCGCAGTGACAAATTGGAAGGAACATTGCGATAGTGAAGAATCCTTGCCGCTAGGCGATATAATCGCCGTGGTGTCATAAACCTATCTCTAATCTAAATTTTTGCAAAGGTCTCAAAAAATAAATAATTTCCTCAAATCCCTCTTTCACTGGGAGAGGGTTGAGTTGTTGCTTAGCTTTTTACACGGGGCTAATAAAGTCACACAAATATGCTGTCAGGGTCTCCTTTCTTCTTTCCCATTACCTCGCGAGAGAAATAGTGTTTAGTGCGAAAGGTATAGATAATCACAGAATCTTCTTCTGGCTTTATGAGAGCTTTTAGTTCCATTTTTAGCCGTTCTAACTGGGCTGCGCTGAGTTCTCCTTCAAATACAGAAAGTTGCACCCAGTGGAGATACTTTTTACAGGTCTTATGAAACTTTTGTACACGTTTTTCGCCGGCATCGTAAACCAGAATTACAAACATCAGCGTGTCCTTATATAAGGGTGGTAAAGTTCATCGCCAAGAAAGTGACGATAGAGTTTGTAGCACTCAAGCCTTATGAGTCGTCTATAAGAAACTTTACGCCCCAATCCTTTATGCATTATTGTTTCAGAAAGTCTTTTTTCATAAGCAGTCAAAAACTTCCTGACACCTTTTTCTTTGAGATAAATACCTCCCATTTCTTCGGCGAAATCGTTGGTTTTAATTTCCTTTCGGTTGAGAAGGCCAAAGATAACACGGTCAACTACTAAAGGTTTAAAAACTTCGGCAAGGTCAAGATTAAGAGTAAATGAACGTTGATTAGTCTCGTGAAGATAGCCAATTCTTGGGTCAAGGTGGGTGCGATAAATTTCTGAGAGGGCTGTCACATATAAAAGAGAATTTCCAAAAGAAATCAAAGCGTTCAGACGATTGGCGGGTGGGCGACGGCTGCGCACTTCAAAGGAAAATTCCGGGTCCGCGGTGATAACATCAAAGGCTTCGTAATAAGCCTGGCGAGCCTGACCCTCAATAGCCATAAGCTCAGCAGGACTTTGAGCCTGATTAAGCTGCCTCATATCGTCCTCAATAGTGGCAATCTGGGTGGAAAGGTCTTTGCCTCTGGAAGAATAAGTGCGCAAGTTAAAAAGCATATTGGCCAGGGCTCCGTAAACAAAAGCCCTGGCCAGACCAAGCCGCCATTCCTTATTGAGATAATACTCAGCCTGACGCAGGGTAATAAGGCCTGAATTCATGTATTCCCGTGGATAGTAAGAGCCAACATAGTATTCGTAATAATTGAAAAAATGAACAGGTATTTTTTTCTGAGAAAGGAATTCAAGAAGTTTTTTGTTAAAAGTTACCTCAGCAAATATATAAAGACTATCTATGGTTTCTACAGGGAGAGCCTTTTTCTCTTCCTGGCTTATGAAAACTAAAGTGTTTCCTTCGCGCTTAATCTGGCCGGGATTAAGAATGTAAAGAGACCGTTTCATGATAAGGTTTTAAGTCTTGAATAATACAATACCTTCAGACCAAAGTGTTTTTAATAAAACGCTTATCGCTGGCACGCTTTACCCTTAAGTTTTATATTTTTTTATGGCTATTATCAAGCTATCCTTATTTTTCATACCTTCTGGAGAAATAGAGAATGTTTAACTCCAACACACTTCCTGGAAAGAGCAAGTGCGGCAGTATCTGGACTTAACTGGTGGAGGAGGAAACTCGCTTTCAAGTACTGGAAGCATTTCTGAAATAAGTTTTTCAAGTTTTTGCTCAAGTTCAGGTGTAAGTTCCACTCTTTCAGTTTTACGCTCTTTGGGAAAGAGCAAAATACCAGGCAATTCAAGACCTTTTTCGTTCTTTAAGTAATAGAGGTAATAAGCCAGCTGGAGCCTTGCCGCCTCTTTGTGGCGGGATGACTTTTTGACTTCGGCCACTAACTCGTCGCGGAAAAGATCAATTTTGAGAAGGTTATCTACCATTATTTCTTTACGGGCTCGCGAATAAGAGCCTTCATGCACCAGCCGCCCCAGAGCTAAAAATTCATGTTCCTGAGAAGGATTTAAACGATGATAATAAAACCAAGCCTCCCGTGGACATACCTGGTAGGCGTAAAAAATGGTGCCGTTGAGAAAAGACAAATTTATAGACATATTACCAGAATTCATACCCTTCCGGTGTTTTTTCTTTTACAGGTGGAATTAAACCCTCTTCAGAAGTGTAGGGAAGTCGGGTTACGAAACACCCTAGCTCTTCAGTAGGGTAAAACCAATCTTTGAAGGCGGGAATCCACCAGATAGGAACCGGTACCAATAGTTCTATCAGTCGCCATCCTTTTCCTTGATTTTTGAAGGCCCGGGCCTCATCAAGAAAAGTCTCCGGCAATACCTCCACTGATGGAGTGCCCCTCCGGGTGGCAAAGCGCGCCCTTAGCTCCTCGTCGGCAAGATCAATAGTATAGCAGCCAAGGATTTCTCGGACTTCCTGCAAAGTTTTGCGCCCTAACTCAAAATCTTTCTGAAACGAATCTTTCTGAACAAGCTCTTCGTATAGCAGGCTTACAGCCTCCACCCAATCTCTCTCCGCAGGAACCTCGGGAAGATCTTTCAAAAGAGAAAGACTCTCTTCAAGAACACCTTCTGGATAGACATGCTTACTGCCTTCTCCTACGAGAGAGAAGATATTTACTTCCGCGGAAGGCTTTTCTCCTCGGCGGTTTACTCTACCCAGACGCTGGACAAGGGCATCAAGCGGGGCAAGTTCCGTAAAGAGCACATCGTACGAAATATCAAGGCTCACCTCCACCACCTGTGTGGCCACGAGTATGGTGCCAGGGTTTTGCTCCTGCACCAGTCTTTCTTTTTCCAGGCGATCTCTTAACACAAAACGAGAATGAAAAAGGTGAACCGGACCGGAGTAGTTTTGGCGCAATTCCCGATAGATTTCTTGAGCTTCTCGAACCGTATTTGAGATGACCAGCACCTTCTTGCCATTCAGGGCCCGGGAGATGATTTTTGAAACGGCTTCTTTGAGAGGACAGCTATGAAGGCCCAAACGATGGCGTTTTCGCAAAAAGAAGTTTTCTTCCGCTTCAATAAGGCTTTGCGGTGAAAAGATTTCAAGTAGTGCCTTCGGCAGGGTGGCACTAGCAAAGGCCAGAGATTTTCCCGGGAAATCGGAAAGTACCTCCGCAAGAAGGCCTAAAGTATAAGGCTCGTAGGAGTGGATCTCGTCGAACACAATGTGTGCCGAGGCTGCAAGTGTAAGCCTTTCCTCCCAATGCCTCCCCTGAAGACCGGCCAGGAGAAACTGATCCAAGGTGGCCACCGTAATTGGTTTGGCAAAGACCGAAGCGGCAAGTCTTTCCCAGAGAAAGTCCTCCTCGGTCTCCTGATGTAATATGTAAGAGGCGTGCCCGTGGGCAAGACCTACATTTTCCTGACCGTAAATGTTCTTTAGCCTCCGAAACATGGCATTTGTTGTGGCCTGGGTAGGAAGAAGATAAAGAATACGCTCGGCTTTCTCTGCCCAGAAGAGAAGAGCTTCTGTCTTCCCGGAACCGGTGGGAGCTCTCAGGGCGAGTTTTTTCCATGAAAGCTCTCTGGCCCTTTGCTGAAATTTATAAAGTATAAGCTTACGTCGGCAAAAATACTCTTCGAGAGCATGTTTGCCGTCTTTAAAGAAAAGCTCGTTAGCATTTTGCTTTCCGGCTGAAGCCAGCCAGTCCGCAAGATGGAGAACGGTTTTTACTTGAGCAAAGTCCCATCGAGGAGCTTCTTTGATCAGACCACGAAGGCTTATCTTACGACCATCTCTTTCGTGAGCTTTTTCAAGAAGGGTAAGAGGGGGTATTTCTTGGATAGTAATCAATTTTTCTTTCTCCAAGATATGCCCCAATATGGTCTTCCATATTTCAAAAAGGTGCGCGACAAGCTCAAAAAGGTTTTCTATAAAATTCGGTTTTCCTTCCCATGTATGGTAAAGATCTCCCGAAAGAGGAGAGTGGTGACTCAGCACCGCTCCAGTGGCCAAGAAAGGCTCACCGAAAAGTTCGGCCTCGGTAAGAAATACGAAGTTCAGAGAAGCCAGGGCATGAGGGAAAACACGGGGCTTCAGCCGCTGGGCATCTTTCTCGCACCCTTCTTTTAAGAGTCGCATGTAATGCTGGAAATCCTGTGTGGCCTTGCCAAGGTCGTGAAACAGAGCGGCAAGAACGCTTCTCCTGGTAAGATCTTCTCTTAAACCCAGCCGAAGAGACAATTTTCTGGCAAGCTCTGCCACTTTCTCAAGATGTGCCTCAAGGGTCTCATCCGGTTTAGCTAAAAGTTCAACCATACAAAGTTGCGCCCACGGAAGGAAAATGTTTTCAAAGTAGGAAACTCAAGCTGACTTCCCAAAGGGATAATAGTAAAAGGTCGGCGCTTTACAGGATGTCTTACTCCCTTGACTACCTTAAATTCCAAAGGAAGGACTTCCACACTTGGTGGTTCTATACGCAGGCCCGGTGTGAGCTTCACTTTCACTTCCAGCTCGCGTAGATCACCTGGTACCATTGTCCCGAAAAGGACGGAGCCTCCAGAAGAAAAGACAACCTTTTCTACGGCTTCAACGCTTGCGAGTTCGTCTTCCCTTCCTAAGGAAATGGGGTAAGCCGGATCGGCAAAAGCTTCCGCAAGCCGTTCAAGCAGTGCTTTTCCCCCGGTGAAAAGCAAGGTGTAACGCGGGAAAAAGAGAAGCTCTCGGAAATAGGGAGAACGCTCTGAGATTTTTTTATTTTTAATTTTTAATACTTTCCAGAGGTCTCGAGTCAATGCCGGGTCTCCACCGATCACCGGGGAGGGTTCGAGAAGGACAGAAACTTTTAGCGTCGAAAGAAGGCCTCCTTCTTGCCAAAGTTCATTTTCAGAAAGGCCCAGAGCTGCTCCGGCAATACCCAGGCAGGTCGTAGGCGGTGGCAAAAGCAGGGTGCGTTGAAAATTTATGTCAAGCGGCCTCCGAAAGGAGGCCACTGGAGCGCTTAGAGTAACGGTTAAGCCTTCCATATCTCCGCTATATCTTCTTTGGCTTCGCTAATAGCCTCGGAAAGGCTTACTACTTCACCATAGGAAGAAAGGGACTCACGTATTTCATTTTCATTTATGAAGAAGCCTGGTTCAAGCCCGAAGATGACTTTTGCTATTCGATCTTGAAATCTTTCTAGGGCGTTTTGCACAGGGGAAAGCGCAAGCCGGTACCTGCCGCTTTGAAATTCGACTTCGATGTTTTCAAGGAATACTGGATGTTTTACCGAAAGACGGGCATAGGCCAGAAAGCGCGGCGAGAGATCGGTAAGCATTCTAGCGGTGCGACCACCACCCCATAGAAGACCCAAGGCCTCAAGTAGGGCTTGAAGCCTCTTTGCCTTTTCTTTCGGGGAAAGGGAGAATTTGTTTTCTTCTTTCAAGAGTTCGTTCGGAATCTCGTTTTCACGCACTTCAAGGGTGGTGAAGCTTCCCAGACGATCAATCTCGACCAACAATGCGCCCCGAAAGACATTGGCGTAAAGTTCAGTTTCAAACATATTGCCGCCTTCGCTCATAGCCTGGCCAAATCTTTCAAACGAGCGTGTGCCGAGGTCGCGATCTCCCTGGAAAGGGAAAAGACCAATAGCTGCCGACACCCGCACCGGAGAGGTACGCCGCCTTCCGCCAGAGGGGTCTAGGTAACCAAAAAGATCTTCATCGATAAATTCCCAGGGCCTTACCGGCGGAGTAACTTCCTGGCCAGAGACCTCGCAGAAGGGTTCGGAAAGGGGCCAGCCCAGGTCTTCAAGGCGATCCCTCAACATACGCCTTATGGCCTGACCGGAGATATAGGGGAGGGTGCTTCCATCAGGAAGGGTTACCTTTTTGGTTACCAGGACGTTCCCTTCGGTGTGTGATGCGTTTACGTTGCCTGCCGAGACTTTAAAAAGGTATCCCAGGCTTATCGCCTTGCTCATTTTAGGCCTCCTTGGATGTTTCGTTTTGCCTTCTTAAAAAGGCATTCATGGCATATATTGAAAGGAGAGTTTTGACCCGCTTCCAGGGACTACCCTTTATGAGTTCTCCTGATTCTACCGCCAGAATATCTTCAGGTATGGTTAAGCTCAGGCGATACTGAACGTCGTTCAAAACACGGAAAAATTCATCTAAATTTTTGGCATTGCGTAGAGTGTATAAAAGCCCCATTTCATTTTCTTTTTGGGCGTGACTTCCAAGGGTGTAACCAAAACCTCTGATTACCTTTAGCAATTGTGCATCCATATTAAGAACCTCCTTGAGATAGACCTCAAATACTTCAAGAGTTTTAAAAACTAGAGGCCTTTTTTCCGAACCTTTATAAAGAAATTCTTCTATGAAGGGCAGAGGATCACCAAAATCTAGAACCGCGGCCGCGATCTTGTCTCGCCAGATGGTGTTGTAACCTCGCCCCTCTCGTTTTTGAAACTGTCTGAAGACGCTCTCAAGTATTTCTTGAGGGTGCTCCGGAGGAAGAATTTCGAGGAAGGCCTTATAAAGGCGGTAAAGGGCGGCCAGCCGGCTGAATTCTTTGAAAGATTGCATGGTGAAAGCCTGCCCCGGTTTTCCGGTAACCACGTAGAGCAACAAAGGTTGGACAGCAGGTTTTTCGGCTGCTCCTAAAAGTTGGGCGAGGAGTTCTCGGGCTTCTGGGCTTAATTTTTCAGCTTCTTGAGAATTACGCCGCACCAGGGAAAACAGGCGCAACAATAGCCCAAAGACCGTTTCATGAAGATAGGGCCCATAAAAGGCCAGCGGGACGTTCCTGCCCTTTTCTTCAAGGCGTAAGGGATCGAAAACTTCTCTCTGGAGACGTTCCAGGTCAGCAAGATCTCCGTGGAAACAAAAGATGTGCAGGGCATCTTTCCCCTGAGCGCACCAGAGCCAGCCGAGATAGGCGGCAAGCCCGGCTACGGCACAGGTTGGACAGATTCTAAGCTCACGCTTAAGTCCAGGATAGAAATTGGCAAACTTCCCAGGCTCAACGACAAAGGGATAATTCCACATCTTGGCCTTGGTAAGAGGAGCTGTTTCTCCGCAAAGGTCACAGGTTTCTTCTTTGCAACTAAAGGAGAGCTTGAGCTCGTAAGCCGGTGGATGAGTGAAATAACTTTTACCAGCTATTTTTATTTTTGGAGCTCGAGGAGTAGCCTTTATAAAGAGATTAGTCGGATAGAGCCAATTCTTTTTGGGATATTTTTTGATTTCTTCGTTTTCAGGATCAAAGTATTCGCCTTCGTTTCCGGTCTCCTGGACGAGCCTTTCTAACAGGTCTTCAAGAATTTTCTCGACCTCAAACTCCCCCTCACCGAAAAAGCGGTAGAGAACAACTAGGCCATTATCTACCCAAAAGTTACCAGTTGTTTGACCAAGAAATATTTTTACCAAGGCCATTTATTGCTAATTCTCCACCCTCTTTTGTAGGTAAAGATATACTATTTCTTTCGGCCGGTCAAAGGAAAACTTTAATTTTGATTCAAATAATGGCCAATATTGAAAGGAAGAATATAGTTAATTTCATTTCTTTCTTGTGTACCAAGATTTATTAGAAAAAGCCTGCTTTCAGGATAGTTGTTTTTAAAGGCTTTAAGAGCTCGCAAATCGCTAGCTTTCAATTTCGTTTTAAACTTGGCTTCTATAGCTGTTTGAGAGCTTGTTTTGTCTATAACAAAATCTACTTCATGGCGAGCTTTGTCCTGCCAGAACTTAATTTCTTCTCTTGAAAATCCACCCTTTAGAAGCTCTGCCATGATAAAGGTTTCAAAGAGTTGGCCACCTTCCTGACGGTATCTAGGGTCATTAAAATTATTAGTAAAAAAATTAGTAACTCCCGGATCCAGAAAATATACTTTAGGTATCTTTACTAATTCTTTGTTTTTGTTGGTAAAAAAAGGTCTTACCACTTGAATAAGAAATACTTCTGATAAAAGTTCAAGATAATTTTTTACGGTTTTTATGGAAAATCCTGTTAAACTTGCGATGTTTTCGTATTTGATTTTCTGGCCGTTATTAATAGCCAGATAAGTTATCACTTCTTTAAGTTCTCTAAGCTTTTTGACCTGTAGATATTCTACTAAGTCTTTTTTTACAAATAAATCAAAGATGCTTCTTAGTACTTCTTTTTTTTCTTCTTCGTTACTTTGGATAACAACCTCTGGATAGCCACCAAATTGTAAAAATTCAAATAATCTTAAAAGAAGAGGCTTAATAGGCTTTTCTAAGTCTTGCCCTTTTAATAAGGACACATTTGACCATAATTTTAGGGCTTTTTCGTCTTCTAAAAAAGACAAATATTCTTCAAAGTCAAGCGGATATAAGTAATGTAATATCTTTCTTCCAGCAAGGGATTCCTGAATACGATCTTTAATAGTGAGACTTGAAGAACCAGTGGCGTAAACTTTAATGTTTTCGTGATGGTCATATATGTTTTTTAAAACCAGAGAAAGATCTGCATAGCGCTGAAATTCATCAAGAAACACAAAGAATTTCTCAGAAGATTTATCCTGATAGCCGTGCAAGCGAAAGGTATTGAGGGCCGTCTCATAAGTAGCTACAGACTCGTATTGGGAAAAAACATCCACATCTATAAAAATTCCTTTATGCCCCTGCTTTTCGCATATTTCCTGGTAAAGAATTTTTAACACACACGTTTTCCCCACCTGCCTGGGGCCAAGAATGATGGAGTGCTTTCTTTTCCCTTGCTCCGCCAGGAGCTTTTTAAGAATCTTTCTGCTTTTAAGCATCTTTCCAAAATAGATACTCTAAAATGGAATAGAAGTCCAGTTTAGAGGCGATTTTTTGGTAATTGATGGCACAACCAATTTTTTCTGGTACAAAACAGATGGTTTACCCCTGCGAATGGTGTTCCCCCTGAACTTCCAGAACCAACTGAACACCCGTTGCCTTACCTCGTTAGAAAACTTTTTTGATTTATTTATAAACTTATCCTCTTTTCTATCGGCAAACCCGGGCGGTTCATTATGTTTAACTAGAAGGAGAATCTAAGGAACATGATAGTAGACCATAGTAGCCAATGGTAACAGATAAAGAATCGGTTGCTTTACTTCCTGGCAAGTAACAAATTGTGGGTGAAATAAGGCCAAAAGAGCCTTTAAATTCATATCCGGTGAAGGGTTCTATTAGGCCTATTAGCTTATCAGACGAAATAGAAGTAAGACCATTCCATTCAGTAGCAAGGGCGTGGGCGGTAAGGTGAGAGCTTTTAGGAAATGTCAAAACCACAGCATCGTTTACAATTTGCACTGCTATACCGCCTATGGCTGAACCATTGTTCACTTTAAATATTCTCTCGCATTGCACCCGGCCCCAACCGTAGCCTCTTTCAGCGCCAAGCTGGAAGGTGCTTAAAACACTGGAAAGAGATGATTCCTCGCCGTTTTCTTTTCGGAAAAGAGCATCGTTATCTTCAAGCTTCACAGAGTTTATTATGGCATCACTATGACTGTTTAGTGAGCTTTTAATCCAGAGATCACCTACGAAATAAACCTGTTGATCTTTCCTTGTTTTAGGTCCGATAAATTCCACCTCGTGGAGCATACCTTCTTCCGTTGACTTCTTGCCATAATCAATGGGCTGTCCCATGTAGCTGAATTTGAAAAGGTAATCAAAATCGTTATGTTCCCACGGGAAATACGGAGTTTCGCCATCAAGGGAAGGCCAGAGATAGCCAAAACGGAAATTTTCCATCAGAAATCTGCCAACTCTTTCGTAAAATTCCGGCCTGCCGCCAAAATAATCCCTGGTTATCCTCGCGGTCAGGGCACCCCATAAGGTCCTTCCGGGGACATACTCGCGTGTTTCCATTAAATTGCGGTATTTTCTTTTTCCGATGTGAAGAGGTGAAAGGAGTCTTAAAACTATGCGATAGTGGACAAAGCTCATGGAGTGCCTCCTGAATTAAAGGTTTCCTTCTGGGCAGCTTTAGCGTGAAAGCGGGCATAAATAAGGGTCTGTTCATAGAGATCCCGGACAAGAAGGAGGTTATCCATATTATCCGTGATGTTGTCAGAAAACCATTTAAAAACATCGCCGTGGTTTTCGTTATTTTCGCAAAAGCCCTTTAATGAACTATCGTTTTTGAACTGAGGAAGTTCCAGCAATGCCTTATAAAGGGGTTTTTTTATGTAAGGTGAAGTCTCGTTCTCCTTTGATGTTCTTGAAAATAAAAAGAGCATCATGGCATAGACGCCCTGGGACTGTAAAACCCCGAGGGCTTTCGTAACAAGTCTTTCTAAGGTTTCCTTATCCGGGCACTCCAGCATCTCCCGTGCCTTATCCTGGGCAATTTTGTCAAGGTTAATTTTGCTCATTTTTAACCTCCACAGGGTCACAGTAAATTTTCTTTATCCTGCCAAACCCTCTCGTTCCCATGCCTCCAATGCCGAGGTGCTCTGCCCATTCAAGAGCGGAGTTGATGAGGCACAGGATGGTTTCATTGCCGTTCTGACATCCCATCTTCGTCCATTTCCATTTTGTTTCGCCGTTCTCAGAGTATTTTTCTTCGGCTATCCACGACTTTGCTCTACTGATTGCTTCTTCAACCTTATCTTGCTCCTCCTTCTCAGGCCATACTTTCCTCTTCTTCAGTAGCCGTTTCTTTTCATCTTCACCTCCGTTATCTAAAACTTGCTCCCATTCTGTAAGTTTCGCAGTGGAAGGGAAACTATTCCTGAAGTCATCCAGCACCACATCAAACCATAGCACGGTAGCCCGGGGGATGGCCTCGTAGGTGAAGAGGGCGTGTTCTTCGGCCGCTCCGGTTTCAGGGTTTATAGCCACCGATGTGCGAACCTCCAGGTTGGAGTTGACTATCTGGGAGAAGAGCTTGTCAGAGACCAAAACGACACGGTTTCTGATTTGGGCAGGAATTTCGTCAGGCCATTGAATAGATGGGAAATTGTCTTCCCGCTCAACCATTAGCCAGCCGAGGTTAATGGGCTTGTCCGTAGGAAGTTCCCCATTACCATCCCATTTGGCTTTATCGGGCGACACAGTAAAATTGTTCCCCAACCCAGCGTCCTCAAGAACACCAGGACTCGTCACCCAAACCGGCCCCACCATGGAATAGACCGGAAAGAGCAGGATTCTGGCATCTGAGATAGAAACAACACCTGAGAAAGAGCCAGCCTCTCCCTGAACAGAGCCAAAGGTATAGCAGATAGGGCAGGTGGGCCGACCGCAATGTTTCCTCCCTTCCCTGCCGCCCCGCCCAGCGCACTGGGGCTTCCCATATCTCCTCGCTGCATAAGCCCTTATTGCTCCGTGAAGGGCCGTTCCGGGAATTTTAGGTAAATTCGTTCCCGGCTCCCTGACGATGGTATTGTCCACCCTGCCCAGCCTCATTCCCCCGGTGCCAATGTGAACAGGGTCTGTAGTCATAATGAGAAATCTATGGGTTTCAGGCATTTTTTACCTCCTATAATGTTGACTCATCTTTTTTATTCATTTCCTTCTACTTTTTCCTTCATGATATTATGAAAAAGGTAAACAGCATCGGTGAAATAACCTCTAACTGTCATATCCGTAAGCCAGTCCAATTTGCTGTCTTCAGGTTTTCCCCAGCGCCATTCGGCGTTCACAAAAAGGTCACGGCAAAACCTCTTGAAGTTTTCGTCGGCTATAGATTCCTGCGGGTCATCAAACCATTCTTCCCGCTTGGTCTCTATCAGGTTTCTTATGGCAAAAATCTGGCTTGAACTCAGGCGGGATTTCCCATCTTTAGTATCTTTTGCAATGAATTTCCAGAGCCTTTCAAGGTTCTCAATTTCGTCCAGAAAATAGGGTTTGGTTAGGGAACCTTTCCTTTTACCCCCTTCATCGTATGCAATCTCAAACCTTCTGGCATTGAAGTCAAGGAATTCAAAATCAAAGGTAGAAGGGGTGAAGTAGATGCGGTCGCCGGGCTTCAGTTCCCCCGCGTGGACAAGCCAGGGGTGGCTCGCATTCCAGGGATTGCCCAGGTCGGTTTTGTAGTAGCGGGTGCGGTCGGTGGGTTCGTCCTTCTGGGCAAGGAACACATAGGGGTACCAGTGGTCTTCCGTCTGGCCATCGCCCATCACGGCAGGGATGTACCAGGTGATGACACATCTTTGGAAATGCCCTTCGGAGAGGAGTACGATTCGGTGCCACCGTTTGAATTGGTTGGTGATGCGCTCTTTCTTTTCCTCATTCTCAAGGTTGCGATAAATTAAGGCCGGGTGTTCATTTTCTAAAGTGGTCTCCAGAAGCTTTGTCTCTGTTATGTGCTCAATGATAATGCCAGCTTTCGCTGCTTTCTGTTTTTTTTCCTCTCCCACCACACGCCATAGCAAACCTGGCGCTTCCTGCTTTAACATCCTCCGCCCCGCGTCCAGGAGGGTGCGCAGGGGCTGGTGAGAATCGGCAAAAACCGCACCTAAGTGAAGGGGCAGGCGGTTACGCACCTTGCCCATCTCCCTCTCGTATTTGGTCTTGATGGCCTTCACCACCTCAAAGGCCTTGTCGGCTGGCACCAGGGCCATGAAGGTGCGGGGCTCGGCGAGGATGGGGATGAGGGAGGTGTAGTTGTTCTCCAAGTACTGGACGCCGTTTTCCGCGATGGTGAAAGAGGCTCGCTCCTCTCCCGCCCGTCCGTATTCGGTGGGTTCGTAAACTTTCAGGGGCTGTCCCACTGAGGATTTCACAAGTTCATGGAAGGAGCGGCCATAGACACTGTCCAGATAATACAGATTCTCAATCACCCAGAAGCCGCCGCGGTATTCAAGGGCGTTGCCTTTATCGTCCGTGGCATTCTCCGGCACCCAGAGCACGGCCACTTTGCGCCCCTGGATTTCCAGTTCGTAGGCGTGGTAGGGGGCGAGGGCATTTTGCGGAGCAGGAGTTCCTTTGAGAAAGATGCGGGGGCGTTTGGTCAATTCGCCTCTCGCCTCTTCAAGGGTTTCTTCCCAGAACTTTCTGGTTGTCTCCCATATACGACGCAGGCGGGCAAAGGAGGGGTTTTTGGCAATATCTTCTGTTTTGGTTTTATCCTGCACATTTTGGGGATTGCGAACTGCAAGACTGCGCACTAAGGTGCCGTCCAGCCAGTGGCGCAGGTCAAAGGTGCCCACGAGAAGGGCCACGCGCCCATTGCGGTCGGCCACTTCGTCTATCCAGATGGTGGACAATAAAGCCTGACCGATATTTACAGCCCATTCTTTGGCCCGATCCGCCCTCCGCCCTTCGCATACATCGCACATTTTACGGGCAAGGGCCTTCTGCGAGGGGCCCTGAGGGCGCAAGCCGCAGACGGGGCATACTTCCCTGGGCTTCGGCAAGTCGCACCATTGCTGCGCCACCCAGGTGGGATCTGATTGGAGAGGGGGAACCTCTCTGAGATGCTTTTGGCCTATGGGAGGCAAATCATTCCCCTGCCCACTCCAGCCCATATCGTCCAGGTTGAAGACCGGCACAATCTCGCCCTGAAGGGAAAGGGAGTGGTTGTTCTTCACTGTGCCGCTTTGGAAGGCTCCGAGGAGGTACTGCCGCAAGGATTTGCAATTTTCAGCATAGTCGGTAAGTCCCAGCACATCCATATCAGGCACGACGAAGACGGAACCGTTTTCGTCCCGGTAAACCTCAAGGCCCAGGGGGTAGGTCTCTTCTATCACCTTTTGCACCCGGTCCCAGGCGTCTTTCAGGATGTCCTTGCGGGCTAACATATCGGGAATGGAGATGGCGGAAAGGAGGTAGCTCAGCCCATCGGTGCGGATGGAGAGGAGGCGCCATTTGACATCATTAGGAGAGCGTTGAGCATCAGGAGCACCTTGCTTGAGCACACACCGGGCAACCTCGGCTTTATAAAGCGCGGCTACAATGGAGGACCAATCCCATAGAGTAACTTCGTTGATGGGTCGGCGGGTGTCGCCGGGGGCTTTCTGCATGTTTGTCTTTAAAACTTGTATAACCTTTCCTCTTTTGTTTAAAAATCGTCCAGAATTTTCAATGATATTTTTTAGCTTTTCGTTAAGATTTTCAAAGTCTCCTATATACCATCCAAAAGGTGAAGAATACCCGGAAGATTGTCCCCCATCTGCATCATCTTCCTTTTCCATATGAGCAGATTTGTGAGCTTGGCCAAGTATTCCGGCAAGATGCGTTAAATCGCCTCCAAGAATATTTATGAAATTATTGTATCTTTGCGCTACCAGTGGTCTTCCCCATAGTATTAACTCTTTTAAGGAAACAGCCCCGTGAGCACCCAGGGAGACTCTCAGGTTTGGCAATTGAGCCTGGATTTGCTGTAAAGTCCTCCACAGCGCCGTAGGGTGATTAGCTTCCTCCAAGCGAGCGCATTGGCCTCTCTGCGGGGAAAGACTATTCCAATAAGGTAAACTTTGCAGTTCGGTCGGATTGAATACAGCTTTATGTGGATTAACTCTTGGTTGCCCCTGACAGTTTTGAGCATTGAAGCCCATACCTCCAGGTTGTAAAAATGCATCTGCACACTTCCCCACATCATGCAGCCACGCTGCCAGTTCGGCCTTCAGGATCTCTTCCCGTTTATCACGCAAATCTTTCAAGTCAGGCATGATCGCCTCCCTCGTTAGCGAGAGCATGAGCGATTTCCGAAAGTTCGCTGAGCGAGTGGAAGTCTTTCTCTAACCCCGCAACAGAAGCAGGCTCTTCAGATGCTCGCTCCATGCGGCTCGCCTTCCACCGCGCGCCATGCTTGACATACCATGCCCGGAAGCGCTTAAATTCCCCAAGGCTTCCTCCTCCCAATGATGCACCATGCTGTTTGTACTCCGAGTTGCTGAAAAGACCACCTTTCCCGCTTCCTTTGAAAGCGCCTTTAACCTCACCTGTTTCATCATCTAAGTACTTCAAAAAAGCCTCTTCGGGAGGCTCCAGGTCCGCGGTTCGTGGAGTTGACGTGGTCTTGAACCAGCCTGGCACATTCGTTTTCACAACACCTGTGATGAGTTCATCTTCCGCCACACCATACCCGCTGCTGGTTTTTGCCCCGAAGCCGTATTGGGTGAGCATGGAGCGGATGCCCTTGACCACTGCCTCAAGGTCGGATTTCGTCGTCTCTTCGTCGGCATCCAGGGGCACATAGAGCAGGGTGAAGACGCCCTGGGTGCCTGCGGGGACGCATTCAAAGTAGATGGGGTTCTTGCCCGCGCCCGTCTTGCGGTCGTGGGGGTTGATGACCTCCAGGCCGATGCGGTCAAAGAAGGTGGGGTAGAAGTGGAGAGCGCCCTGGAAGCCCTCTACATTATCTTTACGGTAGCCCTCGGACCGCACCCGTTCTTCAAATTCCCGGGCCATCTGTTCATAGGTTTGTTTATACCGCTTTTCCCATTCTTTTGCCTGTTCCTCGTCTTCAGGTCGAGGCCCCACAAGATGCAGGGTCAAAGCCCGATTCAGAAATTCGGCTGTGCCGTCTTTCTCGTTGCCAAACAAGCGATAGAGTCGCAGACGTTCCTGGACAAATTCCGTTTCGTTCTTTTGACCGGAACGCAAATCGTCCACTAACATTCTCATCATCGCCGCCCTAAGCGCCCCCTTCCACTGGCTGGGAGCCACATAGGGCACCTTGAAGACCCATTCCTTCTTCACCGGGTTATCCAGGATGTAGAAGTCCACATCGTCCTTGCTGATGTAAGGCTTGCGCAGGGTAAAGTGCACCTGCATGGCCCACGCACCGGGTGGAAAGAGGGCGAGGTCGGGGAAGGAGGGGCTGACTGTCTCATGATGGTTGGCGAGGCCTAAGATCTGTCCCATCCATCGGAGACGCTGGCAAAGGAAGGTCTGGTAATCGCCACGAGGGCTTTCAAGATCGCCGGCATAATACCAGCGTTGAAGGCCGTTTTTGCCCTTGGCATAGTCTTTGCATTGTGTAGTTCTGCCCTCACAAACACAATCCACTGCCAGAAGCTGAGCCAGGTGAGACAAGCGAGCCGCACAATCGCGTACGACCTGGTGTCCAATGCACCCCTGAAAGATGAATTGCTCAATCTCGGACCGTGCCTGTTGCTGAATTCTTCTTTTTTGCCGATTGTTTTGTTCGTTGCGAATGTTGATACCTTTCTGGGCGAAAGGTTCATACAAATCAAAGTGCGCCCAAAACTCACGCTTCATCGTTATCCTCCTGGACTGCTTCCACCAGTTGGCGGGCCATGTGAACCACACGGTGAGCGACTTCCAGGGCTTCCCGGGCATCTTCTTCGCTGAACAGTTCCCAGGGCGTCAGGCCGTGGAGTTCGTCGCCGTAATCGGTTTGGATGTGGACTTCCGGGCCCAGGGTTTGGCTTTTTTGTATCAGATCTTCCACCGGTTCCCGCCACTTTTGTGGAATCTGCCCCTGTTGCAATAAAGTGGCAAGAATGTGGGCCGGATTGTGGGTCTTGGGGGGCACGGTAAACAAAGCGATGACGGCCTTCAGCGCATTTTCAACGGCCAGTTGCGCGTGCGAGATACAGGCCCGCCAGCGCTGGAACTGGAAATCCTGTTCAGCTTCCTCCAGAAAGCCCTGGGCTACTCGAAGCCGGTAGGCCGCATGGGTGCTCATGTTTTGGCAACCTCCTGTAAGCGCTTTTCCCAACCCTGGGGAGGTGAACCCTGTTGCCAAAGCCACACGGGTTGCCCATGGATCCTACGACGCACCAGGCCTATATGGCGTATCTGACGACGCAACTTTTTCAGGAAGTGTTTCATCCGCCCCTGGGCATCGTAAAGAATAACGCCGTCCAGAGCGATGTCCAGGGAAAGGGGAGTTACCCGCCGGTACCACTCCTCCGGCGTGCGCAGCAGGGGCGCGGCGCAGGCCCTCCACTCCCTGGGCGCCACGGAAAGCCAGAGGCGCTGCCGGTCCAGGGGGCTGCGGGGCAGACCCTCCACCACGATGAGCAGGTCCCAGTCGCTTTCCTCGGTTGCCTCGCCCCGGGCTCGGGAGCCGAAGAGCACCACCGCATCCAGGCGCTCGCCCAGATGCCGGCGGAGGTGTTCAATTAAGTCTTGCAAATCCCGCTTGTTCATGGCGTAACCTCAAATCTTTTCACACGGAGACACGGAGGGGACAGAGAGTTTCTCTCCGTGTTCCCTGTGCCTCTGTGTGGAATCTTCATGACGAACATCCTTCAAGCAGTGCTTGGATGTAATTGCCAACTTTCTCGCCGTTTTGCCGGGCAAACCAGCAAATTTTTACATTGTCCAGGCTCAGGCGTTGCCATAAGGTATTGTTATCTGTAGCAGCCGTGTGCCATTGGCGCTCTTGAGATACGCCCAGCCAAGTTCGCAAGTGACTGAGCACCATTTTGCGTGTCACACCTCCGGGTAAACCTTCCGGAATCCAGCCCCAGATGCGAAACTCCCATCTCTCATTTCCAGCCGGATAGGCATGGGAAACATGAATGAGTGCCCTCTGGCGTTCCACTTTTTTGGTGCTTGAATCTTTTTGTACATCCCTCAATGAATTCCATTCCGTATTACAATGCTCGCATTGCGCCTTCTTTCGCGGTTTTCCTGAACAATTTTTATGCTCCTCCTTTGAAGGTCTGTGGTCCCACTCTTGGTGGCATTTGCTACAATACCACCGATCAATTTCTTCAATTTTTCCAAAATCTCCAACATGCCATAAACCATTTACTACACCCATCAACTGCCAGCGAGCAGGTGCATTAGGATGTCCGTTGTATTGAATGTGGTTGCGAATCAGCTGCCGCAGGTGGTAGCGCGCTACCGGAGCAAGAGGTAAGACGGAAGTCTTCTCATCTTCCTTGTTGGGGTTCAGACGGGTGGTTTGGGTTCGCAGCCACTGCTCAGGGTTATCCAGAGGAAACCGAATCCTGGCAAAGAAGAATCCGCCCAGTGAAGGTAAGTCTGGCGACGGCGCTACATTGCGTCGGTTAGGACGCCCTTTCAGTTTGTCAAAAGCCTTCAGAGCCTGTACCACATTTGGTTTTTTATCATCAGAGGTTATACAAACGACACCGTACCCCTGCTGCGTCTTTGGCCCGAGCCCGCCCCAGCAGGCGATCAGGCGGAAAGTCAACAACACAGTCTGCCATAAGTCTGATTCTGCCCATCCTTCCGGCAGCCGGAGCGCGCGCAGGTGCATTTCTCCCCCGCCCATAAAACCGCGTCCCAAGAACCAACCCCGATTGTTGTTTACTTTGATTTCCAAACGCCAACCGCGCTTCTCGTTCCACCACACTGGCCCTTCCAGCCGAAAGGCGCGCTGCAACCCTGTGGTGCCGAACACCGCACACACATCGCAATATCGCCCGTCTTTGTCAGGACAACGATGATCCCCTGTCACATCACACGCGCTTCCCCCCAGCCCCCGCACGATGGCTTCATACCACCAGCGAAGGCTACCCAGGATGCCCGTTTCGTGGATGCGGTCCATGGTGCCGTCCACGCCACCGGTGTAAAGCGGGGTTAGCGTCTTAATCTTCACTTTTAAGGGATCCATCTCTACCTCCATCTCTCACCACTTCAATCATCCCAAAACCCTGGCTGTTTCTGGCGCCGAGGCCGGCGTTATAGGCCAGGGAAAAGTAAGGCTCAGGCAGGTTTAGCTCGTAAAGCCCCATCCAGCCCTTTATCCAGTAATCTTTAAACTTCACGATGGCTTCGTTCTTCTTAGAAACCCGAAGCGGCTTAAGGTATGCCCCATTTAAAGGCGGAAGCTCTGCTCCTTCTCCCCATAAGGCCTTGGCCTTGCGTTCCAAATTTTCAAAAATCTTTTGGGTAAACTCCTGCTCAAAAGGAGTGTAAAAATAAGTCTTTTTGCGACCATCTGGAGTCATAAGGGTGCTATGAATAGTTATAGGGGAAAGTGCCCTCATTACTACTGGACCTTTAGCCTCAACAGGCATTTCCACCTCTACTGCCTCTACCTCGCAAAAGTTCTCACCAAGAAAAAAACTTCCTTTACGAACCAGATGGGTGGCAAAGGATTCAAGAAGCCTATCATCCACCGCGCCAACTTTTAACTTTACCGAACCGTGAAATGTTATCTCTCGCTTCTTGCGGTTAAAGGTTCGCTTTTTTCCGAGGAGGCGGGAGAAAGTGAAGAGCTTGAAACGCCTTTTGCCGTAGGTATAACCCTTTTCGTGGTAAAAATGGGCCAGGGTTTCATCAAGAAAACTGTAAATAAAGGCCTGCACCAAATGGTTATAATGAACAGGCAAAGAAAACTTTTCTTTAGTAACTTTAAAGGTTATGCTTATTCGCATTCCACCCTCAAATTCCCTGATTCAGGTAATATTAAACCAATACCAATTTGCTGTATAGAAATTTTTTATTTGGGGCTGCTATACCTGGCTAGCTTTTTCTGTAATTGCGGTAATTGCTAGCAAAATAGCCCTTGTGGCGAGGTGTCTGCGAGACTACTTCGCCTGTCCCGAGCGAAGCGAGGGGCAAAGCCCCGAAACAATCTCTTGTTTCCTCTATCTGCTGAGACTGCTTCGCTTCGCTCGCAGTGACAAATAAGGGGGCATTGCAAGCCACGTTCCCCACCTCGTCATGGTGAGCCCTATCAGGGGCGAAGCAATCTTTTTCCGGGTGATACTAAAAATATTTAGATTGCTTCGGCGACTAAGTCGCCTCGCTATGACGCCTTGTAATGTAAAACTCATTAATTTTACAGAAGTTATTATCTGTTTTATACTCCCGGTAATAGTTTTAGTGGGAAGAGAGTAAGCCATGATAATACTTGCTATTGAAACCTCTTGTGACGAAACTGCCTGTGCTATTCTAAAAGACGGCAGGTATCTTCTTGCCAATCTAGTGGCCTCGCAGGAAGAACTCCACCGCCGCTATGGAGGCATTGTTCCTGAGCTTGCCTCTCGTAAACACATGGAAATCATTTTACCTATCACCGAAGAAGCCCTGAAAAAGGCTAATGTAAGCCTGGAAAATATAGACGCAGTTTGTGTAACCAATGGCCCGGGCCTTATTGGTTCTCTGGTTATTGGAGTCTCTTTTGCCAAGGCCCTGGCTTACGGACAAAAAATCCCCCTTATAGCCTGTGATCACATAAACGCCCATATTCTGGCGGTATTTCTGGAAAAAGAAAGGCCGCCCTTCCCTTTCGTTGCCCTGGTGGTTTCAGGAGGGCATACCGCTCTTTTCTGGGTTAAAGACTATCTTGAGTTCTATCTTCTCGGGCAAACCCGAGACGACGCCGCTGGTGAGGCCTTTGACAAAGTGGCCAAGCTTCTTGGCCTTGGCTATCCTGGTGGGCGCATCATAAGCCGCCTGGCTGAAGAAGGAAACCCAGACCTTATCCCCCTCCCCCGCCCCATGCTTGATAAACCAGGCTTTGACTTTAGTTTTTCAGGCCTTAAAACCGCGGTGGTAAATTACGTGAACGACTTAAAACAAAAGGGGCTGAGCATTCCCCTACACGACCTTTGTGCTGCCTTTGAAAAGGCCGTGGTAGAGGTGCTTAAAGAAAAGGCCCTGGCGGCTCTTTCAGCCACCAACTGCCAGCACCTGGTTCTTGCTGGTGGAGTGGCAGCTAACAAGCGCTTGAGGGAAACTTTGAAACAGGAGGCCCAGAAGAAAAACTTCAGGCTTTACCTGCCAAGCCCTGAGTTTTGCACGGATAACGCCGCGATGGTGGCGGTTTGTGGTTATCGCAAATACTTACGAGGTGAATTTGCCTCCCTTGACCTTGATGTTTATGCCAGAGCAACCTTTAAAAAACTCTCCCTCTAAAATCCCTTCAGCCAGAGAGCTTTTAAGGCGCTATGACCTTAAGGCCAAAAAAAGCCTGGGGCAAAACTTCCTGGCTGACCCCAGGATAGCCCAAAAAATAGTGGCCTTAAGCGGCCTTCCAGAAGAAAAAATCGTGGTGGAACTGGGCGTAGGCCTTGGCACCCTTACCTATGCTCTCGCCCAAAAGGCCCAAAAGGTAATAGGCTTTGAGCTTGACCAGAACCTTATAGAAATCCTTGAAAAAGAAAGTTTTCTCACGCCAACCGTGGAAATAAGACACGGCGACATTTTAAAACTTGACTACCATGCTTTATCAGAAGAAATAGGCCAGAAGCTTATTCTTTTTGGTAACCTGCCGTATTACCTTTCAAGTCGCCTTTTGTGGGAATTAATTCAAAGCCGAAAAAACATAGATTTTTGCGTTTTTATGTTTCAGAAAGAAGTGGCGGAAAGACTTCTCGCCAGGCCCGGCCACAAAAACTACGGACCACTGAGCATCCTTCTTGCCTTAACCGCTGAAACAGAAAAGCTAATGGATCTTTCGCCTGGATGCTTTTATCCCCCTCCTGAAGTGCGCTCAAGCCTTATAAAAATAAAATTTTTGAATGACTCCCTACCCAATGAAAAAAAACTGCTTCAAGTCCTTAAAGCTTCTTTTGCCAATCGTCGTAAAAAGCTTGCTACTAACCTGAGAGCCCTTGACCTGAGTAAAGATGAAGCCAGAAATCTTTTAGAAGAAATAGACATTTCTCCAGACGCCAGGGCCGAGGAGCTACCTCCTGAAAAGTTCCTGGCCCTGGCAGAGAAACTCTCTAAAGACGGGTAAAGCGGTCTAAAAGCTTAAAAAGCATTTCGTGACAGAATTCGTATAACTCCGGTTGCCCTTTTATAGCTTCTGGGTCCTGAACATAAGGGCCACCAGGCTCAAGGTCTTCAGCGCTGTTCTCTAAAAGCCCTGCCACCAGGTCAGGAGTAACTTCCAGGTGAAATTGCAAGGCAAGGATGCGGTCTTCATGAAGAAAGGCCTGATTTTCGCAGGCTTCAGAACGCGCCAGGTGAATGGCCTCTGGAGGAAGGGAAAAAGTCTCCCCATGCCAGTGAAAAACCTCAAGAGAATGAGGCCAGTCTCTAAAAAGGCGGAGGCCTCTGGCAGCAGGCGTAAGCTCAACTGGAAACCAGCCTATTTCTTTGTAACGATTGGGATAAACCTCTGCACCAAGGGCCTCGGCCAGAAGCTGGGCCCCCAGGCAAATACCAAGAATCTTTATTCTTTCTTCATCTTCACCAATAATGTTGCGCAAAAAGGCCTTTTCTTCTGAGAGCCACTGAAACTGGTCTTCATCATGCACGCTCATAGGCCCGCCCATAAGAACCAAAAAGTCAAAATCAAGGGCTGAGGGAAAGGGCTCATCTAAAAAAACTTTAGTGTGAGTTACTTCATAGCTTCGGCTCCGAGCCCAATCAAGAATCACCCCAGGGGTTTCAAAAGGCACATGTTGGATATAATGAAGACGTTTTTTCATTTTCTTTCTCCTATAAATTAACCGCTTTAGGGGCCATACTTTGCAACGCGTAACGATTAGCCAGATCTTTTCTTTGTAAATACGCCTCACGCACAATATTCATGTCTTCAATGAAATGAGGAAGCTCTTCAAGGGTTAAAGCCTGAGGCCCATCACATAAGGCCTTCTCTGGGCGTGGATGAAACTCTACAAGAATCATATTAGCTCCAGCAATTACTCCCTGAGCTGCAGCGTGAAAAATCTCCTGAATACCATCTGGACCAAAATGACGCCTGCCTACCGAGTGGGTAGGGTCAACGCAGACTGGCAGGCGAGTCTGGCTTTTTATTACCGGCACGTGAGCAAAATCTACCAGGTTGCGATGGGGGTCTCCAAGATTTGTTTTCACTCCGCGCAAGCAAAATATAATGTTACGATTACCTTCGCTGGCAATATATTCACAGGCGTTAAGACTTTCTTCAATGGTGATTCCCATACCCCTTTTGTAAAGAACAGGAAACTCCGTCTGGCTACCAACGGCCTTTAGCAGTTCAAAGTTCTGGGCATTGCGAGTACCAATTTGAAGCATTATCCCGGTAGGGCGCCCTGCCCTTTCCCATTCTTCAAAAATTTCGTCTATATGGGATTCCTTACATACTTCCATGGCAATGCAGCGAATGCCATATTTGCCAGCCAGTTCAAAAAGCCAGGGGAGACACTTGCGCCCGTGGCCCTGGAAGGAATAAGGATTGGTGCGAGGTTTATAAACACCCATGCGAGCTGTTTCAAGGCCCACTTCTCTCATAGCCGCAAACATCATTTCTACGTGCTCCGGGGTATCTACCGCACAGAGGCCAGCAAAGATGTGAAAGGTATCCTGGCTGAAATAAAGCCCATTGTATTTAAAACCAAGGCCTTCCTGATCAGCAATGTGGCGACCTATTAGACGGTATTTTTTGGAAACCCTTACTACCTTTTCTACACCAGGTAAGTGGGCAATTTCCTCATCGGGAATCTTAGAAGTATCTCCTATTACGTAGATTTCTATGACCTTGCGTTCTTCACCGGTAACCCCTGAAATACGCGTGGTTATCCCCTGGTAATAGTGGAGAGTCTGTAAAATGCGCTGGACTTCAGGACCAGCCGGATCTATATCCGGCTTTAAAATAACTATCATATTGACACCCCTTCAAAAGAATTGTTTTGTTAAAGATTAAATTTAAAACCCTAAATTTATAATTTGCAAATATGCTTGCATTCATTTTACATCTCTTAGGCGCCTTTATGGCTATTATGAACCCAATTGGGAATATCCCCATCTTTGTAAGCCTGGTAGAAGAATTTAATGAAAAAGTTAGAATAAAAGTAGCCCAAAAAGCTACCCTATGGGCCTTTATTCTGGGTTCTTTGTTTATCTGGGCGGGAAACTTTATTTTCCACTTCTTTGGTATCACGCTTCCCGCCTTTAGAATTGCCGGCGGCATCCTGGTTTTTTTAATCGCCTACAACCTTTTACGAGGGAAAACCTCACGCCAGCATCATCCAGGCGAAGAAGAACACGAAGAAGCTGACCCTGACTCCATTGCTATTACCCCTTTAGCCACCCCTATTCTTACCGGGCCAGGCACCATTGCTACTGCCATGTCCTTTGCCGCGCAAAGGTCAAGTATTTATGAGTTGATAATCATAGAAGCTGTTTTTGGCTTTGTGTGCTTGCTTACCTATTTTTGTTTTGTTTATGGAGAAGCTATTTCCGCCAGGCTTGGCAAAACCAAAATAGGGGTAATCACCCGGCTCATGGGCTTAATTCTTGCGGTTATTGCCGTGCAAATGGGGATAGAAGGAATTAAAGAAGCCTTTTACTTAGCTAGCGAGATTACTTCAAAGTGATAGGTTATTAAGTCAACCAGGAGAAGTTTCCCAACAAGATTATCCTTGCGGCCACAAATTATTTTTACCACTTCAAAGGCTTGAACACCGCCAAGCACAGCACAAATAGAAAAAAAGGCGGCGGGTTCTTCTGGGGCTGCCCCGGCAAACACGTCTCTAAACTTTGGTGGCCTATTCGGGAGGAAACTTGCTACCTGGCCAAAGGCCCCTGAAAGCCCGGCGTGAACTAAAAATTTGCCCTTGGCCTCGCACATATCAGCCAGTATAAAACGGCTATCCCAATTGTCTAAGGCATCTACAACTCCGTTTACTTTATTAGGTATGTCAAACTTTTTTTCAATGCGTTGTACCCAGGCCTCTATCCACACATCATCTCTAATAGCCAGTAGTCGCTCTCTGGCTACTTTAGTTTTAAACTCACCAATATCTTTGGCCGTGTAAAGTATCTGGCGGTTCAAGTCTGTGGGAGAAACACGATCATCATCAACCAGAATAAGCCCGCCAATACCCAGGCGTACTAACCCTTCAGCTACTACTGTGCCAAGGCCCCCTACCCCGGCAATCATAACAGTAGAAGCCCTGAGGCGGGCCATATCTTCGTGAGAAAAAATAGCCTTCTGGCGCTCAAAGATGTTCATCCTCCAGCTCCCGGAGGGAAAATAACTACGGTGTCTCCTGGCTCAATTTCAGTGTTTAATCCTTGCAAATGCAAGACATTTTTACCGTTTACCAGAATAACTACTCCAGGCCTAAGCTTTTCTTCTTCAAGCAGTTTTTCCTGGATGCCTGCGTATTTTTTAGCCAGTTCTTTTAAAAGTTGGGCCAGGGTTATAGGTTCAGCAATAAATATTTCTCCTTCACTTGGCCGATAATTAAGCCTTAAAGTGCCAAAAAGCTTAAATTTTATATTGCCTTCCCTCTTTTCCATGTTCTTATAATAACCTTGACGCTAGCTAAAATAAAAGGTTTAAAAACATAAAAACAAAAGGGGGTTCAAATGTTATCTAACCAGATAAAAGAATATCTTGCCGGAGCATCCTGGATCAGAAAAATGTTTGAAGAAGGCGCCAGGCTTAAGGCCAAATTCGGCCCTGAACGGGTATGTGATTTTAGCCTGGGGAATCCAGATGTTCCTCCTCCTCCAAGTGTTCATAAAGCCCTTGAGGAATTAATTGAAGAAGACGCCCCTTCCCTTCACGCTTATATGCCAAACGCAGGTTTCCCCTTTGCCAGAGAAGCCATGGCCATCAAAGTCTCAAAAGAACAAAGATACGCCGTCCCCATGGAATGTGTGGTAATGACCTGTGGAGCCGCCGGGGCTTTAAATGTTATTTTTAAGGCCATTCTAGACCCGGGAGACGAGGTTATCTATCCTTCACCATTTTTTGTGGAGTACAAGTTTTACATAGAAAACCACGGCGGTGTACCTAAGCCAGTGGCTACTAAGCCTGATTTTTCCCTTGACCTTGCTAAAATAGAAGAAGCTATTTCCCCTAAAACCAAAGCTATACTCATCAATTCTCCCAATAACCCTACTGGCCAGCTCTACGAACTTGACGAAATAAAAGCCCTGGCTGACTTATTGAAAAAGAAGTCCGCTGAAATTGGCCGCCCGATACTTCTCATCTCTGATGAACCTTACCGAAATCTCGTTTTTGACGGTCGGGAAACACCACCTATTTTCCCTCACTATGACCAGAGTATTGTGGTTTCAAGTTTTTCCAAGGAACTGTCGTTGCCCGGTGAACGAATAGGTTTCCTGGCCTTACATCCTGAGGCCCAAAATCGTGAAGAACTTATGGGAGCCTTTATTCTGGCCAATCGTATTTTAGGTTTTGTAAATGCTCCAGCCATGGCCCAGCGCCTGGCAGCTAAATGTGCGGAAGAAGTAGTAGATGTAACCATTTACGAAAAACGGAGAGACCTTTTCTGCGAGGTCCTTGAAGAAGCAGGCCTTGAGTTCGTAAAACCCAAAGGCACTTTTTATGTATTTCCCAAAACCCCTATTGACGACGTAGAATTTTGTAAGCTCCTTCAGGAAGAATTAATCCTTGCAGTTCCCGGCCGTGGTTTTGGTGGCCCCGGGCATATTCGCCTGGCCTTTTGCATTGACGAAGTTTACATTGAAAAAGCCCGCGAAGGCTTTAAACGCGCCGTAGCTAAAGCCAAAGAAATAGCTTATTAGGAGGAAACATGTATCAACCAAGGCTTGAAACCTTACCCCGCGAAGAACTTGAAAAACTTCAATTGAAAAGGCTTAAAGCCACCTTGAGGCATATCCAAGAAAATAATCAGGCCTACTTTGCAAGGTTTGGAGACTTGTCCCCTGAAGACATAAAAACTCTAACAGATATCAGGGAATTACCCTTTATCACCAAAGACGAATTAAGAGAGGCTTATCCCTTTAAACTGGCCTGCGCTCCCAGGGAAGACTTTGTGCGCTTTCACATGTCTTCAGGAACAACCGGCACCCCGGTTATAAATCCTTACACCCGTTCTGACGTAGAGCAGTGGGCAGAAATTATGGCCCGCTGCCTTTCAGCCGCCACCCTTACCCACAAGGACGTCTTTCAAATAACACCTGGCTTTGGTCTTTTTAACGGGGGCTTTGGTTTTCACTATGGTGCCGAAAGAATCGGCTGCTTTGTGGTTCCTATAGGCCCTGGAAGAACCCTCATGCAACTCAAGTTCATTAAAGACTTTGGCACTACAGCCATAGCAGCGATTTCTTCTTATCCTCTGCGCTTAATAGAAGTGGCCAAGGCCGAAGGCTTTGACTTCAAGAAAAGCAAACTTCGGGTAGGCATCTTTGGGGCTGAAGTCTGGAGCAATGAAACTCGCAAATTCATAGAAGAAGAAATGGGCATAGAAACCTTTGACATAATTGGCATGACGGAAACAGGTGGCGTGGGCCTTGGCATAGACTGTATTGCCAAAGCCGGTATCCACGTATGGGAAGACCACTACATCGTAGAAATCGTTGATCCAGAAACAGGAGAAGCACTTCCAGACGGTGAAGAAGGCGAGCTGGTAATAACCACTCTTACCCGTGAAGGCCTTCCCTTAATCCGTTACCGCACAAGGGATATTACCCGGGTGGTATCACGAGGGCGTTGTGCCTGCGGGCGCACTATGTTACGGCTTGCCCGCATCAAAGGCCGCACTGACGACATGCTTAAAGTAAAAGGGGTAAACTTTTATCCCCGCCAGATTGAAGAAATCATTATGGCCCACCCGGAAACTCTCCCTGATTACCTGATAAGAATTGGCAAACAAGAAGGTAAAGACTTTATTGAAATCCTGGTGGAAAGCCGCACCCTTGACGAAACACTTAAAAAACGCCTGGAAGAAGAAATTTATAATTACCTTGGCTTCAGGGCCCAGGTTATCCTTCTCCCTGAAGGGCAGATTCCACGGCGAGAAGGGAAAGCCGTAAGAGTTGAAAAAATAGAAGAATAGAGAAGTAGCATTTTTTGTATTACGGAGCGTAATTGTGCGGAAGCCCGCGGGGCGACGCAGTGACCCTATCAGGTCACTGCGAAGAGGCATAAACTGCCGACGAAGCAGTCTCTCTCCCAAACGCTAGCGAAGGGATCTTAGATTGCTTCGCTCCGCTCGCAATGACAGGTAAAAAAGCTCGCAATGACAGTAAAAATTGTCATCTGTTTTGTGCTCCCAAATATCGCCAAAAAATTTAGATAAATTCAAATAACATGAATAAAAAAGGCAAAAGACTTGTAGGCCTTGCCCCTTTAGCTGGTTTTACTGAAAGCGCTTTTAGAAGACTTTGCCGAGAACTTGGAGCAGACTTTACCTGGACGGAACTCATTAGCGCTGACGCCCTTCTGGCCAAAGGTCTTGATTTGCCAAACATTTATGTTTCAAAAGAAGAGCGGCCTCTTCGCTTTCAGCTTCACGGCTATGATGAAAAGAAGCTCGCCCGGGCAGCTGAGCTGGTTTTAAGCAACCTCAAACCCGAAGGTCTTGATTTAAACGCCGGTTGCCCGGCTCCCAAAATTATAAAAACCGGTGGAGGAGCCGCCCTCCTAGAGGACCTGCCAAGACTTTTTCGCCTGTCCCGCACTCTTGCTAAAATAAGCCACGATTTTGGGGTTGATTTTTCTGTAAAATTCAGGCTTGGCTTCAACCACGACCAGCTTGAAAAAATAGCTGAGACCCTTCTCAAAGCAGGAGTGGACATACTGGTACTTCACCCTCGCACAGCTAAACAGGGCTTTAGCGGCAAAGCTCGCTGGGAAAGAATAAAAGACCTGGTTAACCTGGCTGAAGGAGAGGCCCGGGTTTACGGAAGCGGAGACATAACCAGCTTAAAAGACCTCGCTCTCTTTTTTGCCAAAACTGGTGCCAAAGGAGCCCTTATTGGCCGAAAAGCCCTTAGCAGACCCTGGATTTTTACCGAGTGGAAACTGGCTCAGGAATTTGAGCTAAATTTCTACGGCCGCCTATCCCTTTTAAAAAAACTCCACTCTTATCTCTCAAATTACCGCCCGCAGGAAGAATGCCTGCGAATTCTAAAAATATTTACCCCCAAGTTTTTAAAGGCCATGCCTTACAAACGCAAATTTTTACCCCTAATTCTTAGCGCCCAAAATATAGAACTTTTCTGGAAAGGTCTTGAGTATTGGGAGAAAAATTGCCGATAGAATTATAGATGAAAGCCGAAATTTTACGTTTAATAAACAAATATAAACGCACAGCCAACCTGCCCTCTTTTAAGGAAACAGCTCTGGCCCTTGAAAGGCTGAGGCTTGAATACCACCCCACCACCGAACGCATGGTAAGGATAATACTTCTTGACCCAGGCCTTTGTTGCCAGCTTTTGCGCACAGGGAACTCCGTCTTTTATAATCCCATGGGGCTTCCCATGAAAACTATCTCAAGGGTGGTCTCTCTTCTTGGCTATGAAAACTTAAAAAACCTGGCTAAAGGCCCTCACTTCTCAGATAAAGACCTGAAAGATGAAGAACTTGCCAGAGAACTTGCCGTATCCATCCTGGCGGCTCACTTTGCTGGCAAAGCGGCCATTAAAAAAGGTATAAACGCCGAAGAGGCCTATCTCGCCACCCTTTTAAAACGCATAGGACGACTTGTTTTGCTTCTTTATAGTCCAGAGTATTTCCAGAAGATTAAAACTTTGTCACCGCGACTGCGTAAAGAAATTCTTTACGTTGTGGGAGAAAAGCTTGCCAAACAGTGGAACTTCCCTGAGTTTATTTTGAATAACCTGGAAGGCCGTGAAGTTTTTATTCGGCCTAAAAGGCTTGAACACCTATGCCTTTACGCTGACTTTATGGCCGCAGGAATCGTAGCCGGGAAAGGCCCCCTTGGCTGGGAAAATCTTTTTCGTTCTCTGGAGGAAGTTGATGAGGCAATCAGAAACATCTCTAAAAACGCCTCTCATTTACCGAGTGAAATTTTGAAACAGCTAAAGATAGAAACCTCCGCCAAAGTTTTTTCACCTAACGTAGAAATTGGCCCTTTCTTACCAGAAGAGGCCCTGAATTTGGCCCAAAAAGTTTTAAAAAGCCTTTCTGAAGAACTCTCAGCTGATGGCATACTGATTTATCGCGAAGGAGAAAACTTTTTTATGGTAGATTCCGAGGGGGAAAAACCGGTAAGGCAGGAGTCCTTTAAGCGCTTCCTCGCAACTAACGAAATTATAGCCTATGATGGCCAGGTTTATATCCCTATAGCTTTTCATCGGGTGCCGGCCATTCTCCTGATACTTAAATACCAAAAACCCTTAAGCAATGAAGAACTATATGGCCTGCGCTTTGTAAAACGTACCCTGGAAGACCTGCTCGAAAAATTATAAGATCCGCTATTTCCTGCTAACTGTTTCCCCAAAAAGACAGCAGTTTTTTATTATTGGGAGCGTAAAACAGGTGACAATTTTGGGTTGTCATTACGAGCCACTTACCACCGTCATTGCGAGCGGAGTGAAGCAATCTCAGGGGATTACTTCGTCGGCCCTGCGGGTCTCCTCGTAATGACCCGGTAGGGACACTTCGCCACAGCAAATACGTCGCCTCGCGTTGACGCTTGTAATGTAAAAATGCCCCATTAATAAAATTTTGGACCCAAGTTCTTTTCTGAACGCGCCGCAGCCGTTAAGTCGCCTGTACCAAAGACTTTAAAAAAAAGATATACTCCCGAGAGACTCCTAAAAACTCTTTTCTAAGAGAAAAGGCTTTGGTTTTAATTTTTTCCCGCTCGGAAAGCATTTTTTTCCATAAGGCCGCTACATTTTGAGGATCATCTATTTTAAAGCCCACCCCTGTTTCAATAAGATGTTCTGCCAGGTCAGAAATACTTTCAACATAAGGGCCAAAACACACCGGATGCCCAAAAACCAGCGGCTCAAAAAGATTATGCCCACCTACTGGGACCAGGCTCCCGCCAACAAAAGCTATGTCCCCCAGGGCATAAAGGCTGGCAAGTTCTCCCAGGGTATCCACTACTATTACTTCTGAAGGAGAAGGGGTACTCCGAAGAGAAGCACGAAACCCTTTGTTTTCAGCAAGACTTAAAACTTCTTCGGCCCGCGAGGGATGCCGTGGGCAAAGAAGCAAATAGCCTTCCCCGAACGCTTTAAACGCTTCAAGCAAAATTTCTTCTTCCCCGGGGTGGGTGGAACCACACACAATCACCGGCTTTTTTAAAAAAGGTCCAAGCTCGTTTTTTAAACGGCTTATCTTTTCCTCAGGGGGTGGCGAAACTTCATATTTTAAGTTTCCCAAAAAATGTATTTCTTTTTCAGGCAAAAGTTTTTTAAGACGTTCGGCATCTCCCTTGGTAGCGGCACCTATAAAAGAAAAAGGTTCAAAAAGTATTTTTTTGAGGAAAGAAAACTTTTCAAGCCTCCTTGAAGACTTTTCAGATAAAGCCGCATTAACCAAGGCCATAGGAATGTTTTTTTTGCTTATTTGGGCAAGAAGGCCAGGCCACACGTCTGTTTCCACCAAGATAAAAAAATCTGGATGGAATTTTTTCAAATATTTTTGGACAATGGGATAAAGGTCAATAGGCCCTGGCCAGACAAGGTCAGCTAAATTTTGGGCGCGTTTTAAGGCCTGCTGGTAACCACTTGAAGTGGCCACGGTAAAAACTAAAAAGTGATCAGAAAAGTTTTTCCGTAAGGCCTTTAATAAAGGAATAGCGGCTTGCACCTCCCCTACTGATAAGGTATGAATCCAGATAACCCGTTTAGAAACAGGAATAGTGGGAGGATTTAGGCGTTTAACGAGAAGGGGGCGTTTTTCTCGTTTAAAATGCGGCCCCAGATAAAAAGGCCAGGTAAATATTTGAGAAGCAAAATAAAGCGTCAACATCAAAAGTTTTATTATAGCTTGCTTAAGTTAAAAGAGAAGGAGGACATATGGCCAACGATCACCAGTATGAAACACAGATTGACCACCTTTTGAAAACTACCCAGAAATTTTCTCCCCCTGCCAGGGTTTTAGAAGAAGCCTTTATAAAAGATTATGATTCTGTTTACGCCTATTCCATAAGAGACCCTGAAGGTTTTTGGGGGCAAATTGCTTCAGAGCTACTCTGGCTTGAACCCTGGCAGAAAGTTAGAGAAGTCAACCTACCTTACCACCGCTGGTTTGTAGGCGGAAAAACCAATATCACCTTAAACGCCCTTGACCGCCACGCCGATTCCTGGCGGCGTAACAAGGTAGCAGTAATATGGCTTTCTGAAGAAGGCGAAGAACAGGTAGGCACATACGGGCAATTAAGAGACAGGGTTAACCAGTTTGCCAATGGCCTGAAATCACTAGGCGTAGGCAAAGGAGACCGGGTAGTAATTTACATGCCCTTGACCATTGAGGGCATCATTGCCATGCTGGCCTGTGCCCGCATAGGAGCTATTCATTCCGTTGTTTACGCGGGCATGGGAGCTGGTGCCCTGCGTTCTCGCATTGAAGATTGTCAGGCCAAAGTGGTGATATGTTCTGACGTAACCTTCAGACGTGGCAAAGTGGTAAGACTTAAAGCCGTGGTTGATGAAGCCCTTGAAACACTTGATTTTGTTGAAAAAGTAGTGGTCCATCGCCGCACCAGCCCACCCATTGAACTAGAAGAATGGGAAGTTGATTTCTGGGAACTATTACGGTCTCATTCCCACCACTGCCCGGCTGAAATAATGGACGCCGAGGACCCACTCTTTATCCTTTACACTTCAGGCACCACTGGAAAACCTAAAGGGGTGGTTCACGTTCACGGTGGTTACATGGTGGGAACTTATTATCTCACCAAGGCCTTTTTTGATATCAAAGACAAAGATGTTTACTGGTCCACATCTGATATAGGCTGGATTGTGGGGCATTCCTTCATTGTTTATGGCCCCTCTGCGCCGGTGCCACTCTTCTTATCCGTGAAGGGGCTCCTGATTACCCTCATCCCGGGATAGTCTGGCAAATGGTGCAAAAATATGGTGTCTCTGTAATGTTTACCGCTCCAACGGCTCTACGTATGTTCATGCGTTTTGGTAAGGAACATATTGAAAAATATGACCGCTCTACCTTAAGAATTCTCGCCTGTGCCGGTGAGCCCTTAAACCCTGAGGCCTGGCGCTTTGCCCAGGAGGTTATACTTGAAAACAAGGGCTTCTGTGTTGATAATTTCTGGCAAACCGAAGTGGCTGGCCCTGTTTTGGGGACCCTTCCCTGTCTCCCAGCTAAACCAGGGTTTACCGGAAAGCCTTTACCAGGGGTGGTGGCCGACGTAGTTGATGCCAACGGGAAAGCCCTTCCGCCTGGCAAAGGTGGTTACCTTGTTTTAAGACAGCCTCTCCCCTACATGATGCGCACTATTTATAATGACCCGGCCAGATATGAGTCATACTGGAATGAAATTCCAGGCTGTTATAAAACAGGAGATATCGCCGTTTGCGACGAAGAGGGCTATTTTGCCGTTTTAGGGCGGGCAGACGACGTATTAAACGTAGCTGGCCATCGCATAGGTACTGCTGACCTTGAATCTGCCCTGGTAAGTCATCCCGCCATAGCAGAAGCTGCGGCTATAGGCCTCCCAGACGAAGTCAAAGGTGAGCGCATCAAGGTCTTCGTAGTCTTAAGGGAAGGCAAAAAACCCACCGATGGCCTAAGAAAGAGCATTATACAGCACGTGCGCAAAGAGCTTGGCCCTATTGCCACTCCATCAGAAGTAGCTTTTGTTGACAAACTTCCCAAAACAAGAAGCGGAAAAATAATGCGCCGTTTATTGCGAGCCCAGGAATTGGGGCTCCCTGAAGGGGATACTTCAACCCTTGAAGACTAAAGGCTTGCCAAAAATAAAGGGCTGGATTATGAGCAAAACTAAAAGAAAATATAAGGAGGCCTTATGGATTGGTATAAAAAAGATTTTCTGCCCCGCGAAGATTTAGAAGCTATTCAACTCAAGCGTTTAAAGGATACGGTAGAACGGGTTTATCACCTGGTGCCTTTTTACAGAAAAAAGTTTGATGAAATTGGCCTTAAGCCCCAGCATATAAAAAGTCTTGATGACCTTAAAAATCTCCCCTTCACCACCAAACAGGACTTAAGAGACAATTATCCTTTTGGCCTTTTTGCCGCTCCTATGGATCAAATAGTAAGGATACATTCCTCTTCAGGCACGACTGGAAAACCCACGGTAGTTGGCTACACTGAAAATGACCTGAGAGTCTGGACAGAAGTGATGTATCGCACCTACAAGATGGCCAACGTTGGCCCGGGAGACGTGGTGCATAACGCCTACGGTTATGGGCTTTTTACTGGAGGCCTTGGTTTTCATTACGGAGCCGAAGCCGTAGGAGCCGCGGTGGTACCTTCAAGCGTAGGTTTTACCAAAAGGCAGCTTATGCTTCTCAAGGATTTTGGTGCCACTATCCTTTGCTGCACCCCTTCTTACGCCCTACACCTGGCAGAAGTAGCCAGAGAGGAAGGGTTTGACCCACCGAAAGACTTTCTTTTACGAGCGGGCTTTTTTGGGGCTGAACCTGCTTCTGAAGGCCTTCGCCAGGCCGTAGCCGAGGCCTGGGGCATAAAGTATTTTGAAGCTTACGGACTTTCTGAAATCATCGGCCCAGGAGTAGCCGCCAGCTGCCCTGAAGGAGAACTGCACATATTTGAAGACCACTTTATCCCGGAAATCATAAACCCTGAAACAGGGGAAGTTCTCCCTGAAGGCCAAGAAGGAGAGCTCGTCTTTACCACTCTCAGCAAACAGGGGCTTCCCATAATCCGCTACCGCACCAAAGATATTGCCAGCCTTTACAAAGCTCCGTGCAAATGCGGACGCACTGTTCTACGCATGGGCCGCATTGTAGGCCGTACAGACGACATGCTCATCGTCTCTGGAGTAAACGTCTTTCCTTCTCAGGTAGAGCACGTGCTCACTCAAGTAGAAGGCCTTACGCCCAATTACGTAATCGTGGTTGACAAGCGAGGCGTTCTTGACGTACTGGAAGTGTGGGTAGAAGTGGACGAAAGGGTCTTTACCGGAGATATTGGCTCTCTTGAAAACCTGAAGCGCAAACTTGAAGAAGAACTGGCCAATGCTTTATTCTTGAGAGCACGGGTTAAACTGGTTGAACCCAAAACCCTTGAACGCTCCATGGGTAAAGCCAAGCGGGTGGTTGACCGCCGCGAGCTTAAAGACATAGCCTAAAGGAGGCCAAAATGCGAGGTAAATACGCAATAAAACAGCTTTCCATTTTCCTTGAAAACCGCAAAGGAAGACTAAAAGAAGTCACCAGGGTGCTGGCCGAAGCCAATGTCAATATAAGGGCTCTTGCCCTGGCAGAAAGTGCCGAGTTTGGTATCCTCCGCCTGGTGGTGGATAACCCGGAAAAGGCCCGCTCAGTCCTTTCAAAAGAAGGTTTCACCGTTAAAGAACAGGAAGTCTTTGCCGTAGAAGTGCCTGACAAACCTGGCGGCTTCTACCAGGTAGTAAAAGCTTTGACAGAGGCAGACATAAACATTGATTACACTTACGCCTTTGTGGGGGGCAAGGATTCAGCTATCCTCATCTTCAAAGTACCTGATAATCTTTTTGAAAAAGCCCTGGAAATGGTTAACCAGAACGGCATAAAACTGGTTGAACCCATATTTTTTTACGGAAAATAGGCATGAAAAAGAGGGGGACAACTCCCCCTCAAAAATTGTTTTATCCATGCCTTACCCCTTTATCTTTCCAAAGATTTTTTATGTTCAGCCTTCGGCCAATTTGGGGCGGTTTAACCTCTCTTTTAAATCTATTTTTGTAAAAATGTTTTAGCTATTACATTTTCTGGAGACAAAAGAAGAACCTGACGAAAAACTCGCCTGGCCTCTTTTTTCTTCCCCTGCCACCACAAATCCTGGCCAAGCTCTACCAAAAACAGCACATCGGTAGGATAGCGTTGCAGCATTTTTCGCATCACTCTCTCGGCATGATCAGCTTTATTCTGAAGGCGCAACGCTATAGCCAAACGTAAGTTTCCGTAATAATTATATCTATCTTCTCTTATCAGTCTTCTCATTAGGTCTTCTACTTTGGGCCAATTTTTTTGAGCCATATATGGTAAAGATAGTCCTAAAAGAGCTTCAAATGAATTGGGATTTATATTTAAGGCTTTTTCATAATAATCAATTGAGTTTCTATATTTTCTGGCCAGATAATAGAGCCATCCTAATCTTAAATTAACCAAATAAAAATTTGGATACTTCTGATGAACAGGCAAAAGAACGTTAATAGCATCTTGATAAGCACCCATCTTTTCATAACGATAGGAATCACGGAAAGCCTGCGGCACATCTAAAGCCAGAGCTGAAGATGTTATCAGAAAAAGACCTAAAACAAAAGTGATTAAGCCTTTTTTCATCACAACCTCCTTAACTTTTAAAAGCTACCACCAATACTTAAAGTAATAACTGTTTGACTAACATTGTCGTTATATCCAGAATGTTTTAACCACTCTTGAGATAAATTAAAAGCTGCCCTTAATTTACTAGTAATTTTATGACCTACTTCAAAAGAAAAACCACCTAAATATTCATCAGACAAGTTATAGACTACAAAACCTTCATTTTTAACAGCAAAAATCTGTTTTCCAAACCAACCTGAAACTTTAAAGTCTGTTAATCCTATATAAGTGCTAAAATATTGTTCAAAAGAAAAGTTATTCCTATCAAAGGTACCAACATTTTCATTAGTATGAATAAAATATAAACGAGATTCACCATATATTCTTTTACCAAGAAAGGCAAAATAATAGCCAAAATGTGGCCTAACCTGAAATACATTTAAGTCATCACCAGAAGTAGTAGAAAAAGAATTATATAATGAATAAGCAAATTCTAATCCTGCATTCCAGTTATATGTTTGATAATATTTCCACTGAAAGTAAAAAATTTTCCCGCTATCTGTGAGTTCATCATCAGTATTGATATAATGAAAGCCAAATTTAAAAATATAATTTTTAAGGATTTGGTCAGTATTAGAATAAACTATATTAAAATCAGTTTGAGATAAATCATTTCCTATTTTATAATCTATTTCTGTTTGTGATATACCCAATTCTAAAGTATGAGCATAACTATTTTTTAAGGATAAGTAACCCGTAGTTGTCCAGCCATTATCTTTAACTGGCGAATTTTGAAAATCAAAATAACTCAAATACAAGCTAGCATACGAATCCCAGTCTTGAGCCCAAGCTTTTGGAATACCTACTACAAAAATTAACAAAATAAAAATAGCAAACCTTTTCATGATAACCTCCTTAAAGATAATTTATATTTTTTACTATCAAGAACTACCTCTTGTACAAAGCCTTTTAAAGAGTCCAATATTACTTGAGTCTTTATTTCTTCACCTCCCTGGCTAATTTTTCCTTTTATTTGGTTAGGAGCAGAAAATTCATAAATACCTTTTATTTCAGCCAGGCGATGATTAAAAGAGGCTAAAAAAGTATAAAAGGCCCGTTTCACCCGACCATAAAAAGTCTCTAGAGGTAAAAAGTCCTCCCACACAAGCCCTTTCTGGTAAACCAATGGCATCCTCGGTAGAGCTAAAAATAACATTTTAAACCAGATAGCCTGGCCGTCATGACGTAAAAAATAAAAAGTACCTTCAAACTTATTAAAATAGAGAGAATCATGTTTTTGGGCCAAATAATATGTGCCATCAGTATCCATGTGAACTTTAAAGCTTATCTGTTTTTGAGGAATACCATTTACTATAAATTCAAAGGTCATTTCCTGGTCAAGAACTAGTGACATCATATTTTCCATAGCCTTATCTGGATAAAGACCTTGAACCAGTTCTCCTTCTTTAGGGATATCGTTGGCTTTATAGATTAAGCTATTATGTTTTAAAACAGCGTAATGCACAAAACTAAAGGGTTGCGTAGGGGCCCCTAACTCTGGAGTCAGTTGTACCTGAACATGTAAATGGGGCTGAGGAGAATATCCTGAACTGCCACACTGCCCCAATATCTGACCTTGCTCCACCCACTGCCCTTCTTTTACTTTGATGGAATCCTTTCTAAAATGGGCAAGCAACACATAAAAGCCGCGCTCATCATATATTAGAACATAATTTCCCCAATTTTGGGTCTCATTAACCGTCCCAGGAGGGTTGTCTTCTATGTCATTGGCCAGACTCACCACCCTCCCTCTAACTGGAGAAAGAACAGGTTTGCCAAAGCAATAGTAATCATCAAGATATATACCATCGCCGTGATAGGTCTGACCGTTCTCATCCGTAATGACAAAATCAACTGCATAGCGCCATATTCCCTTATGGGTCCAGGAGCCGTCAAAAGACTGCCATACTGTCCACTCCCCTGCTACTGGTAAACTCAATGTACGCAATGTTCCTGGAAATCTAGCTAAATAAGACAAATAGTGGTCAAGTGTACGTTCAGGTGAACCGCGATAGTAAGAAGCCAGCAAGGGAAAACCAGCTAGACCTAAAGTATATAACAAAGAAAGAACTACTACATTAAAAGGAAGGGTAAAGGAAGGGATACCATACTGAGCCCAAAAAAAAGTAGATGCATCTAAAAGAAAAGGGGAAATAGCCACTGATAATGCCGCCAGAATATAACTTTTAGGACTAGGAATAAGAAAGACTCCACCTATAGCCATGGCTATCAAACTGAAATTAAAAGCACCCAAATTACTGGCTGCTTGATAAATAGAACCCTCAAGAAAAGACAGTATTAAAAGGCCTAAAAAATAGCCTCCTACAGCCAGGACAAATAAAATGCGCGAAGCCAAAAATATAACAGTTAAAAAAATAAGTCCTCCTATAAAATGGGGACAAAAGAGAAGAGCTCCTAAAGATTGAGTCAAACCTAAAAACCAGATTGGTAAGTGCTCAGCGACATCTATAAGGAAAGACCAAGTTTTAAATTCGGTAAACAAAAGGTTACTATATTTATAAGAGGCCAAATATATAGCTGTACTTATTAAAACAAAAGGAATATTAAGTACTGGCAAACGAAAAAAATGATAGAAAATGTTAGCTAATCCAAAAGTAATTATAAAAGTTAAAATTCCAGCAGTCACTATCAGGAAAAAACTAAATAGAGAAAGCTTAAACAAGTAGCCAATTGATAGACCTACTAATAAGGGATTATAAGTATAAAAACCAGAGCCACGAAAAATTTTCTTTAGACCTAAAAACCTGGCAAATTCATAAGCAGATAATACACATATAAGGCCAGATAAACCGATATTAGGGTAAATAAAAGTAGCGGCTAATAATAACAAACCAAGCCAAAAATTCTCAAAGAAAAAGATTTCAGAATAACTATTGGCTATAGTTCTAAAATAACCCCAAAAAGAGCGAATCTTCTTTAAAATTAATTTTTGTTCTTCTAAAATTATTTCTTTTTGAATAATTTTTTTATCACTTTGAAAAGTTGTTTTCATAAATCAGTTTAAGACATTTTCAATACTAGCCTTTCAGGAAGGCGTTCTCTATTTATAACATCATCTAATGTTTCTGCTTCTCTGATCACGTCAACTTGACCATCTTCTCCCACTAATACCACCGCTGGACGATAACGAATAAACTGCATCCATTGGGTAACATTGTAAGCCCCTACCGGAGAAAATATAAGGCGTGTTCCTCTGGGTAAAGGAGGTAACTGTACGTTTTCAGCTACTACATCTATGTTCATACAAAGTGGGCCGTAAATTATACATGGCTCAGCTGGACCTGGAATATCTTCTTCAAGCTCTACTTTAAAGTTGTACCAAAATGCCGTAAAAAGAATATTTACTCCAGCATCTACTACATAAGAGCGAGTACCATCGGGTAATCGTTTACTAGCATGCACAGTAGTGATTAAAAAACCAGCCTCATCTACTATAGCCCTACCTGTTTCTAAAATAAGTTTAGGAAAATCATTAGGTTTAAGTTTTGATAATAAGGTATCACAAATAGCTTCTGCAAAATCTTCCATAGGAGGAACAGCAATTTCTGGTGATAAATAAATTCCCTTCAGACGATTACGAGAAGGAAATCCACCACCTATATCTAGATATTCTATTTTTAAACCAAAATTATCTTCAAGTTCATAAGCAAAATCTACCATCTTTTCTATAGCTTTGGCATAAGCTCTAGGTTCAAGTAAAAAAGTACCTAAATGACAATGTAGGCCACTTAATATTAGTTTACCGCCAGAAACTATTCTTTTGGCTGCATCTAACGCCTGGCCTGATTCCAAATTAAAACCAAAACGTGTCCACTGAGGACTTATTCCTGTATCCATATTTAGTCTAATACCTACTTTAATAGAATTACCTAGTTCCTCAGCAATGTCTTCCAAATCATAAATTTCATCAAAATGGTCAATATTTATAAGAGCACCTTCCTGAACAGCTCTTTTAAGAGCAGAAATAGGTTTATAAGGACCATTAAAAATTATTTCAGAACCTGGTACTCCCAATCTGCGAGCTTTTTCATATTCAAATTCTGAAACAACTTCTGCAGTCTCTCCTTCTTGATGAAGGATAGCACAAATAGCATCTAAATAGTTGGTTTTGTAAGACCAGGAAAAATGAACATTTGGATATCTTGTAGAAAACATTTGATATATTTGACGATATTTTTCTCTTAATCGCCTTTCAGAAAAAACAAAAAGCGGCGAACCAAATCTAGAGACTAAGTCACTAATAGGTACTCCGTCTATTTCAGGACGCAAATGGCGACCATAAACAGAACCAAACTTATTACTAAGTCCCACCTGAACTTTTTTTATAAGGGGTTTTTCGTAAGGTTCTTTCATTCCGGCTCTCCTTGTGAATTAAGTTTCACCACGCGTTACTATTTTTTGGAAAACATCCATATCAGTAACTAAATCGTAAGTGTAACGTATATAAAGGCGTCCGGCTTCATATTCTGAATGGGTCTCAACAGGTTGGCCTAATACTTTTTTGACCAGTCTTGCTGGAAGATTTATGCCAGCCCCAGTAGCAAAGTATAACCAGGCCGGAAAACGAGGGTTTATCTCTATCAAATAAATACGGTCGTCAGTGGCTATACACTCAAGCTCAAAAGCTCCTCGCCAGCCGGTTTCACGTAAAAATTTTTGCGATGACTCCAGTAAAACTTCGTGCTTTATAGTTACTCCTGTCCATATTTTGCCAAGAGAAGTAATCCAGAGCTTTTTGATGGCCATCATACCTAAAGAACCGCCCTCTCCATCTCCCACTCCCACTACATTTAATTCCTCACCCTGAATAACTTTTTGAACCAGAACAGGATATCCCCATTCTTCTACAATTTTATAGAAAGCTCCTTCAGCTTCAGCAAAGGTGTGTACACGATAAGCCTTATAAAAAAGACCTTTTACCATAGCTGGAAAACCTATACGATCAAGCGCTTTTAAGAGATCTGAATATGAAGAAACCTGTTCTGTTGGAGGAACAGACAAACCGAGACGAGGAGCCATTTCTATTAATCGCTGCTTAGAGCGTAGCTCAAACTGTTCCCAGGTAGGAAGAAAAGTCTCAATCCCTTTAGACTTTAATTCCTGTTCTCCTTTTATAAAAAGGGGAAGCTCAGCATCTAGAGTAGGAATTACTACCTGGAGACCTGTCACATCTTTAATGTAAAACAGTCTGGCCAAGTAATCTTCTTCTGAACTTGAGGGATAAGGCATAATGAATGATTTATCAACCAGCCAGTCAAGATATATTCCCGGCTCCATAGCATCATAGGCCAGGCCAATGGCCTTTATTTTAAGAGAAGAGTCTTCTTTTAAACTTCTAATAACACCTAACCCCGGGCCTGGATTATCAACAGCGTTAATGCCTGAAACAGCCACCACTATTTCTTCAGACATAAAAACTCCTTTTAAATAAGCTTGTAATGCCGTAGCTGTTCTAAGAAATCAGTCACGTCACGTTCAGCGGTCTCAGCATCAACCTCAAAATATCCTGGCAATTCACTTATTATTTCTTCAGGGGTTTTGCCTTCTTTAAGTTTTTGAAGAATCCATAAGCCTACACGATTAGTGGTAAAGCTATTTCCTGAAACGGGATCAAAAATAAAACCCTCTTCATTTATAGCTAAACGCTTTAATTTCTCCATAAAATACCTCATCTGAATGGCTTTTATATGTACATTATAAAAGATTATCACAAATCAAAATATACAAAACTAGATTTTTCTAGACTTTAATTTTTCTCAAGCAATTTGGAGTCATAAACCTTCTTGTCGCCAATAATATTAACCTGACCGACCACCAGTAGGCACAACAAATTGGAGGCTTTGACCACGCACAGGAATCTATTTAAAGGAAGCTGGTGGTTATTGGTTGATGTTTTCACAGGAATGGGAGCACAAAACAAACGACAATTTTGGGCTGTTATGCTAGCCTCCCTACTGCGTCATTGCGAGCCCTCACCCGTCATTGCGAGGGGTGAAGCCACGAAGCAATCTCGGGGGATTACTTCGTCGGTGCTCACGCACCTCCTCGTAACGACCCTGGTAGGGTCGCTTCGTCGCACTTCGTGCTCCTCGTATGACCCATTGGGTCACTTCGTCGGCCCTGCGGACCTCCTCGTATGACCTGGTAGGGTCACTTCGCCACGGCGACTGTGTCGCTCTCGATGACGCTCTGTAAGGTAGCTGGATTGAAAAAGAATGGTTACTTCTTACTACCGGTTATAAGGCTAGACCAGACTTCTATCTGGTGGCCCAGGTATTCTGAAGTCTTTTGATATTGAGCTAAAAGCACTTCAAGGTTGTTGAACTGCTCGCGGATCCTTTCTTCATAACGACTGATACGCTCTTCCAGGCGAGTTTTTCTCTCAGAAATACGCTCAAGGGACTTTTCAAGGCCGTCTTCTTTAGCCTTTAAGCTTTCTTCCACACCTTTTAGCACCTGACCAAACTGGGCCCAGAGTCCATTTTCAGAGTCTGTAAAAATAGCCTTTACTTCTTCAAAGTGGTTTTGAAGGGCGTTGTTCAGCCTTTCGTTATCTACTTCCAGAAAGCCATCACGGTTAAAAACTATACCCATGTCAGAAAGGCTTCTTATAGTAGCCGTGGCCTCGCCAGCTAAAATGGAAGTAAGTCTCGTTAAGCGTGTTTTAATGAGTGAGATGGTGGTGTCTCCCAGCAAAACCCCGTTATTTTCCGGGTTGGCCGGGTCAAACTTTTGCAAGTCCTTTAAAAGGCCCATAGTAGTGTTAAATTTTTCCACAAAGCCGTTTAGGGCGTCTTCAAGTTTTTGCCAGTCTCTTTGAGTAGTTATGGTGACGGTTTCTGAAGGGTCAGCCTTTCTCAGGGTGAGTTTAACACCTTCTATCAAGTCTTCTACGGTATTTTCAGGGCGATAAACAGTTATCCCGTTATAAATAATTTCGGCATCCTGAGCAGCCTGGGTTTCAGTAAGATTTTGAACATCAGGATTAAAGGCCAGCCGCGAAAGACCAGTGGTGTCCTGTTCGTCAGGACTTTCGTTAAAAACACCGTCTCCGTCTTCGTCCACTTCTATCTTGATGGTATTGGCTGCGCCGGTTTTCTCGCCCGAAAGGAGCAAAAAGTAGTTCCCGGTGCCATCAGCTACTACTTGAGCTTTAACACCGGCTTCGGCCTCATTTATGGCCCTGGCGATGTCAGCCAGGGTATTATTTTCTTCAGTAATTTCTATTTCCACAGCTGGCTCATCACCGATAGAAATCTTAAGTTTGCCGGTGCCAATTTCTTCGTTTAAGTCTGAGAAGGCCTCACTTTTTAAGCGCTGGAAAGTGGCCAGTCGGTTAACTACAAGCTCGTTAACGGCTTCTTCAGGAGTGCCGTTAACTTCGGCAAAAACTATAGAATCATTTGAAGACGAAGCCAGAAAAGTATCAAAAAGTTCTAAACTTTTTAGAGAATCAACCTGGTTAGCCAGCTCTTCAATGGAGGCTTTAAGCTGGCCGTAAGAGCTAAGTTTAACCTGATAGGCCTGTTCTTTGGCTTCAAGAAGTTTTATAGGACGGCGCTCAACCTCTACCAACTGAGAGACAATGTTATCAACATCAAGCCCAGAGACCAGACCACCAACGCTTATACCCATTTAAATCCCCCTTGAAGTTTTTTCGTAAGAAAGCAAACAGGCTTTCTTTTCAGAGAGCCGTTTACGCTCTGCTAAAAGTTCCTCTCTATATTTTTCGGCCAGAGCCGCTATTTTCTTTTCTTTTTCGTGAAGCATTTTTACGAGAGCAAGTTCACCTTCGTTTTTGGGAGTAAACTCGTGGAAAAATTTTTCGTATAAATCCTGGCGAGACGCAAGGAGCGCAGGGAGTTCTTCGGCTCTTTTTTCTTTTAGGCTCAGTTCAATTTTTTCATTAATAGCAAAAAGTTCCTGAATAGTGTTCATTACTTTTCTCCTGCTGTTTCTCGCTCCTGTTGGCGAGAGATTTTTACGGCTTCCTGCCAGGCTTCGTAAATGGGTGTTAAAGCCCTTTCGGCATTTTTCAAATGAGAAAGGTCATTTTCAAGGTTAGCCAGAGTAAGCTCCTGCATGGCGTAAAAATAAAGGGCTTCAAGGTTGGTAAGCCACTCGGCTTCTTGCTCGCGGTCAAGGGCAGCACAAAGCTCGCCGAGGATAGCCACTGCTCTGGCGATGTTTTTGCCCTTTTCTTCATAATTTTGACTTAAAATAGCTCTAGCTGCCTTTTTAATGGAGTCCATAAGCCCTTCAAAAAGTTTTAAAAGGATAAGCCTTTTGTCAGAATAGGTATTTACTTCTATGCGTTTATAAGCAGAGATAGCCGCCTGCGCATATCCCGTCATTTCTAGCCTCCTAAGCTAAAGTGAATAGAGGCCGGCCCCAAAGGGCCGGCTCATTTAGACTAACCCTGGAGGAGGGTCAAAGCCTGCTGCGGAATCATGTTGGCCTGGGCCAGCACAGCCGTGCCCGCCTGCTGGAGAATCTGGGCCTTGGTTAGGTTGGCCGTCTCTGCGGCAAAATCAGCGTCCATGATACGAGAACGCGAGGCCGAAAGGTTCTCGTGAATGCTTGCCAGATTGCGAATGGTGGACTCAAGGCGGTTCTGGATAGCACCAAGGTCCGCCCTGAAAGAGCTGATGTCTTCAAGGGCCTGGTCTATGCGCTTGATAGCTTTGTCAATATTAGAAACCGTAAGAATATCCATACCTTCTAAAGTTTCACTACCTACTGTAAGAGTCTCCTCAGAACCAGTACCCTGAGGAGCACTGTTGTAGCTGGTGAAAAGGTCCTGATTGCTAGCAGTATAATTTACGTGTACGGTAAAGTCTTCTTTACTTTCAATCTTTAAGCCACCTTTATAGACGATTACTTGATCAGGAGCACCTTGTGTAATAGCTGCTCTGGAAATAGTCTGTGCATCCAGATCCTCACCGTTATCCATAACATAACGGGTAGCTCCATCAAAAAAGCCTGAGACTTGGTCACCAGCATCAGAAGCTCCACTCAAGGTTTCTCGAATTACAATATTACGGCCGTCATCAGCGGTAAGGATAAGGTCTCCGCTATCAGTTACCGAAGCCCGCACGCCGGTATTTTCATAATGGGCATTGAAAAGATCGGCCAGCTCTTCAGCAGTAGGAACAGGATCACCTTCACCAAATTTTGCTACTTGATACCAGTTACCCTGCTCGTCCATTATGCTTAAAGTATATTCTAGATCATCAGAAGTAGTTGGATCATCATTAAAAGAAAAGGAGGTAAATTTACTGGCATCAACTTTAACCTTAACTCCCAAGGCCGTAGCAGTAACATTCTCATTTATTTCGGCAGTCTGGTTAATAGCGGCGGCAAGTTTTTTGGCACTATCAAGCCCATTAGGCAAGCTAGATGTATCATAGCCAGTATTCGCATAAATATCTACACTATTGATCTTAAACTCACCATTTGCATCAACCTTAGAAAAATCGTTTGTAAAGCCATCACTATAAGTAGTATCTTGGATATTATAGCTTTCTAAGCTAAAAACTCTATCTGCATAACGGCCTACATCTTTTGTTTTGACGCTTGTGGTAAGCTCAAGTTCAATCAATTCACCCACATTGGGGCCTACCTGAAAGGCGGCTTTACCGAAAGTGCCGTCAAGGATCTTCCTGTTGTTAAAAGAAGTAGTGTTAGCGATTCGGTCAAGCTCGGCTTTGAGCTGCTGGAACTCGGCGTTAAGAGACTCACGGTCTGCATCAGTATTGGTGGCGTTTCTGGCCTGCACCGCCAGCTCACGCATACGCTGAAGAATAGAGGTGTACTCGTCAAGGGCGCCTTCGGCCGTCTGCGCCAGGGAGATACCGTCGTTGGCGTTTTTCATGGCCATGGCAAGCCCCTTAATCTGGGCCTGCATGCGGGTGGCAATGGCAAGGCCTGCGGCGTCGTCCTTGGCGCTGTTAATCCTCAAACCTGAAGACAAACGCTGAAGTGAACGCTGAAGAAGACTCTGGGTCTTGTCAAGATTCCTCTGAGCGTTGATAGAAAAAACGTTGGTGTTAACTACCATTGGCATAACTCTTTACCTCCTTGTGTTTTTTTTTGTTTCAGGCTTCCCTGCCTGAGAATTAAATTGACTTAAGTAAAGCTAAGCATGAGGCCTGTAAGCTTAAACTTGTTTATCTTTCACCTCCTTTCTTTATCTCCTGGCCTCTGCTAATACTTATCGTCCTGTTTTTTTAAGACTTTAATTTTCTGGCCTTTTTATTTCGGAGAATACTTCGCCTGTCCCTGAGACTGCTTCGTCGCGCTTCCGCGCTCCTCGCAGTGACAGTAGAAGATGCCTCCTCGCAGTGACAAAAGGAGAAAAAGGTGCTCCTCGCAGTGCAAAAGCGCAGTGACAAAAGGAGCTTGTCATTGCGAGGCCTCGTCAGAGGCCGAAGCAATCTCAGCGAAGAGAAGGTGCCCCTCGCAGTGACAGCTGGCTAGGCCGCGGCGGGCTTTTCAAAAAGGTGTTTTAGAGGCTGTTTTAAAGGATAGTCCTGATCAAGGACCACCTGTTTGGCAAGTTTTTTATCCACATTTAACACGATTGGCCCCATGAGATTTACAGTCATTTCCTGAGGTTTTCCAGGAGGGACGGTAACTATACCTAAAAACTCAATTTCGTCGCCATCTTGAAAGTGAAGTTCTTTTAAGGCTTCTTTGGGAATGTCAGGAGAGTAGTTTTCAAACACTTCTCTTGGAAGAATTACCAGAAAAGCAAGCTCAGGGACATCTACGGCCTGAAGCCATAGAAAAGGTGAGTCATCAGCATGGGGAATCAGCACATAGCGCTTGGCTTCAGGAAAACCCAGAATCCCGGAAGGGAAAAAGATTATTTTTGAATCGTCTATTTCTAACTTTCCAAAACGAGTGGTTTCTATTTCCACGGTTCCTCCCTGCTAGTTTTTATAAGACAGCTTTGCTTGTCCCCGGGACTGCTTCGTCGGCACTTCGTGCCTCCTCGTAATGACCCGTTGGGTCACTTCGTCGCACTTCGTGCTCCTCGTAATGCCCCAGTAGTGGGTCACTTCGTCGGTGCTTACACACCTCCTCGTAATAAACCCAGTATTGGTCACTTCGTGCTCCACGTATGGCCTCCGGTTCAGTCTTTCGGCTTCTTTGAAAGTGTCATGGCGAGGCCACACCCTTTCCCAGTCATTGTGAGGCCTCGGCAGAGGCCGAAGCAATCCCAGTAAAACAATCTCTCTCACGCCTTTCATAATTTTCATTTCTTTAGTTTTAACAAAAAGTTTTCTAAATCTGACGGCACCCTGGCCGCGCTTAAGTTTTCCTGCCTTATTCGTTCAAGTACTTCTAAACGATGTACAGGGATATGAGCCGGAGCTTCTATTCCTAATTTTATCTGGTTACCACTTACCTCAAGCACCTTAATTACTATTTCTCCACCTATAACTATGCTTTCACCAGGTCTGCGACGAAGTATTAACAAAGCCTTCTCCTAGGAAAGATAGTTAACCAGGCTGAGTTGCATCACCTTGGCCGTGGCTGCTAACGCTGATTGATAAGCCACCTCTTTAGCTCTTATCTGTGTAGCCACCTCCAAAAGGTCAACATCCTGAGTGCGGCTGATATTCTCCTGAATGCTGACTTTCAAATCCGCGTAAAGGTTTTCTTTTAGCTCAAGGTGATCAAGCCTTGCCCCTACATCAGCGTGCTGGTCTGTAAGTTTGTTTAAAACCCTATCTAGCCTTTCCAGTTGTAGCTGGATGTTTTCGTTTTCTTTTTTGGGGTCAACCTGATTGTTGTTAGAAAGGGTTTTATAAAGTCCGATAAGGCTTTCAAAAATCTCTGACTTAGAGACGGCCTCCTCGCCGTTTCGGCCCACAAGAATCTCTTGCCCTGGGCCATAGCCCTGAAATAAGTCTTCACGGCCTCCTTCATAAACTACTTTTACTAATTCTTCTCCTCCAGGAAGGGCCTCTTTAACCAGACTAAAAGGCCCATTTTCATAACCAGTGGGCCTGTTCCCGGCAAATATATAGCGCCCGTTATGACGAGAGTTAGCTACCGCCACCGCCTCCTCAAGGAGATTCCAGACCTCTCTGGCCAGAGCCAGACGATCCTGGTCATTTAAAGTATCGTTTGCGCCCTGGATGGCCAGTTCTTTGGCTCTGGTTACGATGTTTTCCAGACCGTCAAAAGCTTTGTCTATAGCTTCAAGATAGCCTCTACTTTCAGTAATAGAAGACTGATAGCGGTCTATTTCTTCAATAGCCTTGCGGTAGTTAAGGGTGTTTACCAGGGCCACAGGAGCATCTGACGGCTTATCAAACTTTATACCTGAGGCCGCCTGGGCCTGAAGGTCACTAAGCTCGGTGGTCAAACGGTTAAGATGATTTAACATGCGGTCATACTGGGTTTTAAGCCCAATGCGAATTGGCATCTAGCCCCTCCTAACGCTTGCTCTGTATTAATGTATCGAGCATTTCGTCTGCCACCGTTAATATTTTGGCTGAAGCGGAAAAGGCCTGTTGATACTTGATTAAATTGGCCATCTCTTCGTCAAGGGAAACCCCAGAAATGCTGTCGCGCATGATGTTTAGCTGGTTTATAAGGTCTTCCATAAAAGTTTTAGAGTTTTTGACGGTCTTGGTGGCAATACCTACTTCGCCTACAATGGCGGTGTAGTAGTCAGAAATAGAAGCCTCTCCAAGGTTTTCACGCCTGGCGTCAGAAAGGGCGGAAAGCCTTAAGGCGTTGCGGTTATCTCCAGGCTGAGGTGAAAAGCCCTGAAGGTCATCTATAAGGCTCCGTGTCTGCGTATAACTCTTTCTGCCAAGATAAGCCACCAGGTTGCCTTCAGGGTCGGTAAGGGAGCTTTCCATCTTAAAAGAAACCCAGTCAGCCTGGCCGTCGTTATCAAGGTCTGGGTCGTTTATGCGAAGATAAAGACGCCCTGAAGCATCAAGGCCTGCAGAAAAGTCTGGCACACCGTCGTTATCGGAATCTATAAATTCAGTATCTGTGTCAGAATCCTTATTTAATTTCTTTAGAAAATCTTCCAGGGTATCGCCAGAGTTAAGTGATATGGTTTCTGTGGATAAGGTGGTTCCATCAGGCTTTAAGTAGCTTATAGTAATACTTTGGGCATCAAAAGAATCATTTAACCCTACCGGAGAATCCGTAAGGAAATACCAGTTGTTTTCATCAGGGTCAAACTTATTAGCGGTAATGTTTTCAGCGAAGGCTTCTTTAACCCCGCCATCGGTAATCACAAAACTTCTGGTGTCGTAAAGACCAGAGGTTTTTACCACCAGGCGGCCAGCGGTGTCTATTTCGGCCAAAAGGCCATACCGGGCATTTTCAGGGGCATTATACTTTTTAATTAGCTGGATAAGCCCTTCGTCACTGCTAATAGCTATGCGGAAAGGATCTGAGACTTCGTTTTCAGGGTCAACATCTATGGGTTTAACTTTTTCGTCAAAAAGCCAGTTTTCTATGGTGCCTATTTTAAAAGAAAGATCAAAACTACCGCCATTAAGATAAATGTGCCCCCAGGACGCAGCTTCGTTATCTTCTTCAAGCACAAAATAAGCCGTTCCAGAAGGTGGATTCTCAAGGGTGATGACAACTTCGCCATTGTCTATATAAGCCTTAAGCTCGCTTCGGGCATCAAGAGTAGCCACGACATCAGAAAGGCTACCACCAGAGACAGAAAAGCTTGAACCGGCTATCTCCTGGCCAGAAGCATCAAAAAAACTCACGGTAAGAGAACCGGAAAAGCCTAGAGAGGACGGATCAAGGCTACCAATATCTGCCACATACTGCGTGGGTTTTAATAAGGGCTCAAGGCCTGAAAAAATGCTTTTCCCGGTTGCCTGATTAAATTGAGGCACATAAAGGCCAAGATTTTTAAACTCTTTCAAAAGAGAACCTTTGTTTTCAGGGTCCTCAAGGCCAAGTTCAAAAGAAGCGTAATTTTTATAAGAATTTGGGTCAAGCCTTAAAACTAGGTAATCGTCAGGGTCAACATAAGCTCTCAAGCCTGCCACTCTATCAAGGCGAGCCATGACGTCTTTTAAAGTATCGTCTGCTCTTACATCTACCCAGACCTGGTCTTCAATGGTAGCCCCCAAAGAAAACTCGTTATTTAGCGCCAGACGCACTTCTTCTAGCCTGTCCTCAAAAGAGGAAAATATTTTAAGCCCCCACTCATTTCCGTTTAAACGAAAAGTTTCCACCTGGAAGTCCTCAAGATAATTATTGGCCAGGAAGCTTTCTATCTGAGTCTTCAAATTGTTGATATCCGCTTCACTGGAGGCCAAATTGTAAGCCACGAGAAAGTTTTGGTTTAACGACTTTCCGCTAGCATCGTAAAAACGCAAGAAAAGCTTGTAATCACCTTCACTGACAGGGCTCGTCCAGGAAGAAACAGGAAGCTTACTTCTGAACTCTGAAAAAAGATTTGTTTCACTACGCCAGGCCTCACGGTCAAGACGCGCCGCAGCAAGGTATTCGGGATTAACCGAAAGCTTCTCGTTAAGGCCTATGCTTCCCGCATCAAAGCCTGTAAAGAAAACGTTTATCCCTGTAGCCGCTAAAATTCCTGAGGTGTCGTTAGAAAAAGCAAAGCCAAAGCCCTCCTGAGCTTGAAAAACCAGCCGTCCTCCCCGCACCAGGGCCTTAACCGAAGTGTCAGGATTAAACCCAAGTCTCTTAAAGGCATCGTTTATCTGGCCAGCCACATCGTCTAAAGTGGCTGTGGAAGGCAAAGCGAAATCCACCTTAACCGGGGTAATCTTTCCAGCCGGGTCTTTAAGCCACACAAAAAGAGAACCGTCGCCTTTTATGTCCTGAAAGAAAGGCAAGCTCTTTAAACTGCCGTCACTCTGAAAAGTTCCCTCTAGCTCACCTTCATAAAACTTAAGCCCCACGCCCTGGGTGTGAATTTCGTTTACCGCCCGTATTAACTCTTTGGCAAAGAGCTGAAACTTGCCCGTAAGGTTTAGCTCTTCCACCCGGTGGTTGGCGGCCTCGTCGTCAAAACGGCCAAAGGCCAGAGGCCCGGAGGTTATTTCAAAGGTAAGTTTCCCTCCCCCCTGCACAGCGTCTTTTACTACCAGACGGCCGTCTTCAGTAAGATAGGCCTGCACTTTGTAGTGATAGGCCTTTTCTATGGCGTTTAAAAAATCCCTTACGGTTTGGGTGTCATCAGTGGTGGAGTAGCTACCGGTGATTTCTTCACCGAAGTGATCCGTCCCACTAAAGGTAATGTTAACACCACCAGTTAATCCGAGTTCTTTCCAGGTGGTGTTTTCTTTTACCAGTTTGCCATCCGGGGTAAAGACATTGCGTTCGGAGATAACATATTCGTAGTTCCAGTCGTTTGAGATCTGCTCCACGATGCGAAGCCAGCCCCCGAGCTTTCCTTGAGAAACTTCCTCACTGGTAAGCCTTACTTTTTCACCTGAGTGGCCAAACCAATAGACTTCGTTTCCGTAAAGTTCAAGGTGCCAGTAGGAATCAATGTCAACCAGGTTGTAGCCGTTTCCAAGGATTACGGCATAAGCTCCCTGGCTGTTTTCAAAGTAGCGCACCTGGGCAAGCTCTGAGAGCCTGGCTACCAATTTATCGCGCTGGTCCCGCAGGTCGTTGGCCTGATGTAGGCCTGATTCAGCGGCGGTTATCTGGCGGTTTATCTCGGCAATTTGCTTGGCAAGGTCGTTTATTTCATTTACCACATCGCGCAGTTTAAGCCTTACATTTTGCTCAAGGTCAACAATGCCCTGGTATTTATCACTTATGGCCTCAGCCAGAACCTGTCCTTTTTCTATTACCACCCGGCGTTCAGGAATACCCTCAGCCCGGTTAGAAAGCCCCTGCCAGGCAGTAAAAAAGTCATCAAGCATCTTGGAAAGGCCAAGGGGGTTGGCCTCGTTAAAAAGGCCCTGAATAAGGTCAAGCCCGGTCTCTTCCGCAGAAAGAAGGCCAAGGTCACTGCGCTTCAGGTTGAGATTGGCCTCAAGAAAGGCGTCAAAGTAGCGTTTTATCTGCTCTACTTTGACTCCGCTTCCCATGGGGCCAGCCGGCCCGGGAGTGGGCGGGTAAGGTGCGTTTACCACTTTTTGGCGAGAGTAGCCCTCGGTGTCCACATTGGCCACATTGTGGCCGGTAACATGGACTCCTGTCTGAAAGGCCAGAAGCGAATTTTTGGCAATGTTTAAAGCGCTATAAAGGCCAGCCATTTTACACCTCTACGCTTAAAAGCTGTGCTCCTTTTATGTTTTCAGCTTTACCCTTGGCGGTGTAAACCCCTTTGGGAGCAAAGTGTTTGCCAAGAAAGCGGTAGGCCTCTTCAATAAAGGCAAGCCCGGCTTTAAGAAGCATCTGGTTGTGCTCACTCAGGCGAGTGATCTCTTCGCGGAGTTCACGCGAAAGCGGCGCTTTTTTAAGACTCGGGTCCTTGAGAAGGGTTTCTTTTTCTTTGAGACAATCAAGAAGTTTTTCTATGTTGCCAGAAACAATGGCTTTGCGTTCTTCTTCTAAGATTTCCGCAAGCCTTTGCCAGGGATTTCTCATGGCCTACCTCCTGTCTGTTTTATGAGGCTGCTTCACCCCGCTCGCCGTAACAATAGTGCATCTCATTGCGGGCCATACCCCTTTCAGTCATTGCGAGCCATGTTCCCACCTCGTCATTGCGAGCGGAGCGAAGCAATCCAGATCCCTTCGCTACCGCTCGGGACAAGGATTACTTCGTCGGCTTTTTGGCCTCCTCGCGGTGACAAAGAGAAAGCGTCACCGCAAGGCCTAGTAAAAGGCCGAAGTAATCTCTTTAAAAGTGCCAACCCCTCTCTCATTATTTACTCCCGGCCATTTTCCCGTATTTCTGGCTAAGCTCCCGGTAAAGCATCTCTGAGAGTCCGGTGCCTTTCTGGGCAAGCCTTCTTGAAACTTCCTGATAAAAAAAGTCTTCATACATCTCCCTTTGAAAACTTTTCGGCACCAATCCGCCTTCAGGTATAGTTTTTTTAAGGCCCTTTAATATCTGGTAAAGAAAAACAGCCTCAAACTCCTGGCAGGCTTTACGCAAAGCAGCCTCACGGTCTTTTTTAGCCAGGCTTTCAAGTTTTTGAATGCTTTTCAGGTCAAGGCTTGTTATCTTCATAAAAATTCCTACATAATGACCAGTTCAGCCTGTAAGGCCCCTGCCCTTTTTATGGCCTGGAAGATAGCAATGAGGTCCCGCGGGGTAGCGCCAACGGCGTTAAGCGCCCGCACCAGCTCCCCAATACTTACCCCTTCTTCAAGCACCACCAGGCGAGCTTTTTCTTCTTCTACTTTTATTTCTGTTTCAGGCACTACTACTGTTTCTCCAGCCGAAAAAGGCGGCTGTATCACCTGAGGGGTCTCTTTTATCTGCACTGAAAGATTGCCGTGAGCAATGGCCACGCGGGAGATACGCACGTTTTCCCCCATAACCACCGTGCCGGTGCGTTCGTCTATCACCACACGTGCCGGGACATCTGGCTCAACTGAAAGGTCACCTATTTCTGCCAGCAGGGAAACCACCTTTCCGCGATACTTTGCTGGCACCAGGACCGTCAAAGTGCGTCCGTCAAGGGGCTTGGCGTAGGGGCCGTTTAGATAGGCGTTTATAGCCTCAGCCGCTCGGGCCACCGTGGTAAAGTCTGTCTCCCGAAAAGAGAGGCGTAAGACCCCTTTGCCGTTTATGCTAACCGGGACTTCTCTTTCAACAATGGCTCCGCCGGGAATCTTGCCCACTGTGGGGTGGTTTTTCTGAGCCGTAGCGCCGGCTCCAGCCGCGGCAAAGCCACCTAGAGAAATTGGCCCCTGGGCCAGGGCATAAACCTGGCCGTCGGGGCCACGGAGGGGGGTTATTAACAACGTGCCTCCCTGGAGGCTCTTGGCATCGCCAATAGAGGAAACTGTTACATCAATGCGCTGGCCAGCCCTTACAAAAGGGGGAAGCTCAGCGGTTACCATCACCGCGGCTACGTTTTTGAGCTTCACCTGGTTGCGATCCACATGAACGCCAAAGCGTTCAAGCATGTTCACCACCGACTGCACGGCAAACTTACTCTGGTCTCCGTCACCGGTGCCTTGAAGCCCCACCACAACGCCGTAGCCAATAAGGCTATTTGAGCGCACGCCTTCAATGTTTACCAGATCTTTAAGGCGTGCGGCGTGAATGGACCCTGAGTTTAACAATATGGCTAGCAGTAGAATCAAAACCCGCCTCACCATTTACCCCCTTAAAACGGCCAGATAAGGAATAAGGCTCGGGATAACCAGCCAGGGCCCCGGGTGGCCTCGGTGGCTGGCCCCATACCGCTATATTCAATGCGAGCGTCAGCCAGCTGGGTGGAAAGCACGGTATTGTCCGCCGCCACATCCTGCGGGCGCACAATGCCGGTAATAGTGATGTATTCAAGATTTTCGTCCTGCCGCACCGTACGCACTCCCTGAATCACCAAATTGCCGTTAGGAAGGACCTCCACCACTCTGGCGGTGATAGTGGCCACGATGTTGGTATTACGCGAAAGCTGGCCCTGGCCGTCAGTGGTGGACCCCAGGCCTCCGCTAAACATGGGGTCTGCATTAAAACGGCGGTTCCTTTCTTCAATGGCCTTTTCAAAACCGAGCATGGCCTTGATACCGGCACTGGCTTCAGACTTGCGGGAGATTTTGTTACTAACCTTGCTTGAACTCTGATAGTTCTCAACGATTTTTATGGTGATGACATCCCCCACCCGCCGGGCGCGGTGGTCTTCAAAGAAAAAGCTCTGGCTACCGGCAAAAAGTGAGCCTTCTTTGGGCTTCTCCTGTTTGGGGACAGGCACATAGACTTTTGGCGGTGGCGGCGGCCCTATGGCCACGTTTTTAGGTGGCCCACAAGCCGTAAGCCCTAAAGCCAGAATCAACAAACTCAAAAAAGTCAATTTTTTGACCATTAGAACTTCACCTCCACCGTGCCCGCGTTAACCACCTGGGCAAAAATTTCTTTTTTACTAGAAAGGTTGCGCACCCGGATTATCTCTCCCGGGCGGCCATTCTGGCGGGCCTCACCCAGGGCAGTAACCATAAAGTTTGGCCCTCTAGCCACAATGCGAACGATTTTCCCTCGTTTAACCACCGGAGGCACTTCAAGGGCATAAGCCCTTATTACCTGCCCGGGCCGCACGCTGACTTTAAGCCTTTTGCCAAGGGCGTTTTCCAGAGAATTTATGGCATCCTGCGGCAGGCGGCTGACCGGCCGCTTTTCAAGGGCTACATCGCTTTCGTCAATAACTTCGTGGCGGCCAAGGGGGCGCTGGGCCACCAGCACCGGAAGATAGGCTTCCATAAAGCCCATAACCCGCACCCGGGCAAGCACCCTGTCGTTTTGGTAAAAATCAACCAGCATCGTATTAAGCCCGAGCTTTGGCCGGCCTTTCAGGCGAACCACAAAACTGGCATTATCAGGGAGCTCAACGCGCTCTGGCTCCACAATGAGCCTTTCAATCTTGATTTCGCCCTTAACCCAGGTAAGCCTTTCTGAGACTTCTTTTAAGAAGAGCTTGCGGAAAAAGGCCTCATCGTAAGTTTTGGCCCAGAGAGCCTGGGCAGTTAAGAAAATAGTCAAAATTATGACAGGCAAATACTTCCTCATGGCACCTTACCGTTTCACGTTGTTGGCCATTTCAAGAAGGCTATCTGCCGTTTGAATAGTCTTAGAATTGGCCTCATAGGCCCGCTGGGTAACAATCATCTGGACCATTTCTTCCACCACGTCCACGTTTGACATTTCAAGATAGCCCTGAGCTATAGTGCCAAAACCTTCTGAACCTGGTGTGCCTTCAATTACATCGCCCGCGGCGTCACTTGCCTGCAAAAGATTCCGCCCCACGGCATAGAGGCCTGCGGGATTTGGGAAGTCATAAAGGAGAATCTGGCCAAGATTCTGGGTGGTGCCGTCTCCCATAACCGCTGTTACCTGGCCGTCTTGCGTTATCTCAAGGCGCACGGTTCCCTGAGGGACGGTAATCTCGGGTTGGAGTTTGTAGCCGTCAGGGGTAACGATGTAGCCGTCGCGATCAACTTTAAAGTGGCCAGCGCGAGTGTAAAGCTCCTCACCGTTTACGATAACCTTGAAAAACCCCTGGCCTTCAATGGCCAGGTCAAGCTCGTTATTGGTTTGCTCGTAATCGCCCTGGGTAAAGATTTTTTCTACAGAAACCGGCCGCACACCAAGGCCGATTTCCATGCCTACTGGCACCTGTGAGCCTTCGCCGTTCAAGGCGCCGGCAAGCTTGAGCTTCTGATACAGAAGGTCCTGAAAGTCCGGGCGGCTCTTTTTAAACCCGGCGGTATTTACATTGGCCAGGTTGTTGGCAATAACATCAAGCTTTAACTGCTGGGCCTGCATGCCTGTGGCAGCTGACCATAGGCTTCTTATCATTTCTTCCTCCTTATGTTCTTCCGTAAGTTTCAATCATCCGGCTGGTATTATCTCCAAGCCTTTGAATGGACTTTTGAATAGCCTCAAATTCTCGCTGAATTTCTATGAGTTTTACCATCTCCACCAGGGGCTCCACATTTGAGCCTTCAAGATAACCCTGGCGTAGATCAGGATTTTCTACCGGGATTTCCTGGGCACCTTCTTCGGCCACGAAAAGGTTTTCACCGTATTTTTTGAGCTTGTTAGGGTCATTAAAAGTAACGATGTCAAAGCGACCTATTTCAGTACCGTCAATGGAAATGACACCAGAGGTGTCAACCTGAAAGCGAATATTCTCAATGGTGGTAAGCCCACCTTTGGCAAGGCCAGGGTCAATGACAACGGGAGCTCCGTCAGCAAGCACTGGATAGCCCTGGGCTGTGACCAGGCGGCGCTCAGCGTCCAGGCGGAAATTACCAGCCCGGGTGTAGGCAATGCCGTTAGGAGTTTCAACTTTAAAGAAACCCTCGCTCCCTATGGCTAAGTCCAGGGGGTTTCCCGTATGTTCAATAGGGCCATGTTGGAAATCCGTCTTAGGTGTCACTTCTTTGAACGTGCGCCAGTCATCAGGAGAACGAAAGGGGAACTTGCGCATGAGCACTTCACGGAAACCGAGAACATCTCGCTTATAACCTGGTGTAGATACATTGGCCAGGTTGTTGGCGGTAACGTCAAGGCGCCTGATAAGAAGACGCCCACCTTCTAAGGCTTCAAGTAAACCAAGTTGGGGATTAACTTTTATCGCTTTCATCGCCAAAATTTTCATGCAATCTCGGTGCCATGTTTCTTCTTGGTAGCTCTGTTTGTTTTGCCTGTCCCCATTTTTTCGTTCTGTTCTAGCTCTAGCTTCATAGTTTCACTAGCTTCAAGAAATCATCAGGCAAAAATTTTGCCTGTCCCTCTCACTCGTAAAGAATACGTAGGCCGGTCATGACAAACCCTTCCCTGAGGATATTGCGAGCCACGAAACGGCGAAGCAATACCAGTGCCTTATGTTTTGCCTGTCCTCATTTTTGGCTTGACCGATTCGAAATATTTTTGCCTGTCCCCATTTTTTCCGGCATTTTTTCCGGGAAATATTTTCCCGGTAGGAAAAAATTTCCTAGCGCCTAAAAAGAAAAGGGACAGGCAAAATATTCTCTAAAAATTGAAATTCCTTCTTGAAATTGTTTTTCAGAAGCGTTAGAGTTTAAACAAACATTAAGGAGGAAAATTTATGAAAATAGCTCTTACGGCCCAAGGGCCAACACTTGATTCACCATTTGACATGCATTTTGGCAGAGCTCCTTACTTCATCATTTTTGATGCTAACACTGGGGAGTGGCAGGCGGTAGAAAACCAGGCAGCCATGTCCCCTCAGGGCGCAGGCATTGCCGCGGCTAACTTCCTGGCTGAAAACGGTATAGAAGTTTTAGTCACCGGCCAGTGCGGGCCCAAAGCCTTTGCCGTTTTAAACGCTGCAGGAATTAAAGTTGCCCAGGTTCAAGCTGGCACCGTAAAAGAAGCCCTTGAGGCCTTTAAAGAAGGAAGCGTCTCTTACTTAGAAGCTCCCTCAGTAGAAGCCCACTTTGGTGGTGGAGCTCCTGGCCTTGGCAAAGTTACAGGCGCTGGTATGGGCCGCGGTATGGGAGGTGGTTTCGGCGGCGGAGGTGGCCGAGGCATGGGTGGTGGTCGTGGCTGTGGTGGTCGTGGCCAGGGTGGCGGCCGAGGGCAAGGCGGCTGTGGTGGTCGTGGCCAGGGTGGTGGTGCCTGCCGCCGCGGAGGAAAAGGTCGTGGTGGATTCTAAGAGCCATGATTATTGCGGTAGCCAGCGGAAAAGGCGGAACAGGTAAAACTACGGTTTCAGTTGCTCTTACTGAAGCACTTTCTGCCAGGCTCCTTGACGCTGATGTTGAGGAGCCAAACGCTCATCTTTTTTTACGGCCGAAAATAGAAGAAGAAACCCCCGTTTACCGCATGGTTCCAAAAGTTGACGAAAGCCTCTGCAGCTTTTGTGGTGAATGTAAAAAGATATGCCGTTTCAACGCCATAACCGTCTTTCCAGGGACAGTTCTCGTCTTCCCTGAACTTTGTCACGGCTGTTATGGATGTCTTGAAGTTTGCCCGGAAAAATGCATTACCGAAGCACAAGTCCCGCTTGGAAAAATTCTTGCTGGTAAAGCCAAAGAGATCTTTTTAGCCTATGGCGAATTAAAAGTAGGAGAGGCCATGGCCTCTCCTTTAATTAAGGAACTTAAAAAGCGTTATCTAGACCCTCAAGGGCTAAACATTATAGACTGTCCTCCAGGTACGGCCTGCCCTGTGCTCACCGCTGTCCACGGAGTGGATTTCTGCTTACTGGTAACCGAACCAACTCCCTTTGGCCTGCACGACTTAAAACAGGCGGTTTGTGCCTTTGAAACCATGGGAATCCCTATGGGAGTGGTGATAAACCGGGCTCGTGAACCTTATGGCCCTCTTCACGAATTTTTAAAAGAAAAGAAGATTCCGGTATTGCTTGAAATTCCAGAAGAAAGAGCTATCGCCGAAGCCTATGCCCAGGGGAAGACCCTGCTACAGGCTAAACCAGAAATGAAAAAAGATTTTGAGAATTTATACACGCAAATAACAGAGGCCCTGACATGAAAGAGATATTAGTTCTTAGCGGAAAAGGAGGGACAGGCAAAACCACAGTCTGTGCCTCTTTAGCGGTGCTACTTGAAGAGAATAAAGTTCTGGCTGATGCCGATGTTGACGCTGCCAATCTGGCCTTATTCCTGAGGGCTAAAAAAATAGACGAAGAAGGTTTTAAATCAGGCTGGGAGCCGATAAAAAACGAAGAGCTCTGCACCTCCTGCGGTATTTGCCTTGAAAAGTGCCGTTTTGGCGCCGTGCGTGAAGACTTTACCTTTGACCCGTTTTTATGTGAAGGTTGTGGAGTATGTGCCTGGTTCTGCCCGGAAGAGGCCATTACCATGGAAGAAAAAGAAGTGGGAAAACTCCTGTATTCTGACACAGATTATGGGCCTTTAGTTCACGCAGAGCTTTACCCTGGTGAAGAAAATTCAGGGAAATTGGTAATTGGTGTCAAAAGAAAGGCCCAGGAAATAGCCAAACAAAAAGGAGCAAACTTAATCCTGATAGACGGCTCCCCTGGGGTAGGCTGCCCGGTTATAGCTTCTCTTTCAGGAGTTAGTGCTGTGCTTATGGTCACTGAACCTACTATCGCCGGGTTGCATGACCTAGAAAGACTCAAAGGCCTTTTAGATCACTTTTCTATTTCAGGCTACCTCATCGTTAACAAAGCTGATTTAAACCCTGAGATAACCCAAAAATTACTGGGTGAAGAAACAGGCTTTAAGCCTTTAGGTTCCGTTCCTTATGACCCAGATGTTTATGGCGCTATCCACGCCGCTACCCCTTTGCCTGAATACTCCAGTGGGCCAGCGGTTACGGCCTTAAAAGAAATAAGCCAAAAAGTGAAAAAATTGATTTTATAGGAGGGTTAAAATGAAAATAGCTGTACCCATTGAAGGTGAAATGATTGCTGAACACTTTGGCCATGCGCCCCAGTTTGCCATTTATACCGTAGAAGGAGATACCTTAAAGAAGGAACTTTTAGTTCCACCACCCCATGAGCCAGGAGTTATTCCCCAGTGGCTCTCAAGCCTTGGAGTTGATTGTATTCTTTGCGGCATGCTCGGGCACCGAGCCGTGGCCTTCTTTGAAGAATTTGGTATAAAAATTGTCTCTGGTGTTCCTCCTATGCCTGCTGATGAGGCCGTCGCCCAGTTTCTGGCTGGCACTCTAAGAGTCACCCCAAGGTTTTGCGGTGGTGGGCATGGCCACGGCTGTGGAGGCCACGGACACAGACTTTAAAACTATTCAGGGACAGGCAAATTTGATTTTGCCTGTCCTTTAAAACAATGAAAAAAGTCATTCTTTTTTTGAGCATTGTTTTATGGTTATGGGCGGGAGAAGCCCACGCCTTAAGAATCGTTGTTCTTTATCCAGGGGTAAGCCCTATTCTTAAGGCCTTAGGAATAGAAAAAGAAGTGGTGGGAACAACCCGCCATGACCACTTATTTCCTCAAGCTATAAAAGTTGGTTCACATTTGCGCCCTAATCTTGAATTAGTCAAAGTCCTACGCCCTGATATTTTAATAGTTGGTTCAAGAAGGGCCTTTCCAGATGAGCTAACCAAACGTTTTAAAGCCAAAGTTTACCGTTATGACCCGCACACCTTAAAGGAAATCTTAAAAAGCATAAAAGAACTTGGCTCCCTCCTTGGAAAAGAAAAAGAAGCTCAAAAATTAGTGGCTAAACTTTCTACTAAACTTAAAAAAGTGAAGTCTCTACCGTATAAACCGAAGGTTATATACGAAGTTACCAGCTTACCCTTAAAAGTGGCCGGGCAAAAAAGCGTTGTCACTGATATAATCCGCGCGGCTGGAGGCATAAACCCGGTTAAAGCCCGCAGAAAACACGTGCTCATTTCCCCAGAAAAGATATTAGCCCTTTCCCCTGATTTTTATTTGTACCAAGAAGGCCCTATGAATCGTAATCCCACTCCTCCTGAAAAGCGGCCATATTTTAAGGGCTTGTCCGCCGTGGTAATAAAAGTTCCTGAGTTTGAATTTGCCAGGCCGGGCTTAAGCTCTTTTGAGGCGACAATTAAACTTAATCGCCTCTTTTGGAAGTATTATCGCCCCACCAAATAAATACCTTGAAAATTCTTATCCTCAGGACGCAGGATTTTAGTTGGAAGGCCTACCAGGCGGGTTAAAAAGCTTTCAGTAACTTTTTCCGGCGGAAAATCTCCGATAAGGGTGCCATTTTCTAGGAAAAGAAGGCGGTCAAAATACCTTAAGGCTAGACTCAAGTCATGCACCACCACCAAAATAAGGGCATTAAGTTTTTCTACGTATAAGCGCCAAAATTGCATTATTTTTTGCTGATGAAGAAGATCAATACCTGCCAAGGGCTCATCTAAAAAAAGAATTTGAGCCTTGCGGTTTAAGGCTCTGGCCAGAAGCACCCTCCTTTTTTCCCCCCCTGAAAGCTGAGGAAAGGGCCTATCTTTAAAAGATATTAGCTCAAGGGCATCAAGAATTTCTTCGGTGGCCTTAAGGTCTTCAGAGCGATAGTTTTTACTGTCGGTTAGCGGGAAGCGCCCGGTTAAAACCACATAGAAAACATCAAAAGGCAGGCCCAGACGGCCTTCCTGAGGCAAATAAGAAATAAGCTGATATTTTTCTTTAGCTACTATTTTGTTAAAATCAAGACCATTCAGATAGTAAGTACCATGATAGGGAATAAGGCCTGTCAGGGCCTTTAGTAAAGTAGTTTTACCACTTCCATTGCGGCCACAAATAGCCACCAGCTCACCAGAAGAAAGACTAAGGTTCCCTATCTTCAGGGAGAAACTCCCCTTTTTCGCCTGAAAATGCCTGAGACTAATCAAGTTCATAAAGGCTTTTCCGCCTTTTTACCAAAAGGTATAAGAAGAAAAGGCCTCCTATGGTGGAGGTCAGAATACCCACAGGCAGTTCTTCTCCCCTTGGTAGTACACTTCGGCTCAAAAGGTCTGCTAAAACCATAAAAATAGCACCTGAAAGTACTCCGGTAAAAATTAACTTTTGAGCCTGGGTAAATCCCAAAAGCCGTAAAATATGAGGGACTATTAAACCTACAAAGCCAATAATGCCTGCAAAGGCTACGGAAAAGGTGGTTAACATAGCCCCATAAAAAAGCAATTCCCGTCTCAAACGATAGATAGGTACACCGCTTGAAATAGCCGTGGCTTCATCAAAGCTTATGAGGTCAAGCATAAGGGCCTGTCCATAGAGACGAAAAGTTATTAGCAGTAAAACGCCTGTAAGAAGAACAACTTTTCCATAAGAGGCGTTCTGAAAGCCCCCCATTAACCAAAAAACTATAGAAGAAACCGAATCATCGCTAAGATACTTAAGAAGGCTAATGGTAGCTGAAGAAAAAGTGCTAATAACTATCCCCGCCAAAAGCATGGTTATGGGAAGGAGTCTTCCCTGATAAGAAGCTATACGATAAACAATGGCCAACCCCAAAAGGGTAAAACCAAGGGCAAAAGGTAACAATAAAAAGGTAAGCCCTAAAAAAATAGCCATAACAGCCCCTAGGGCTGCTGAAGCCGAGGCTCCGGTGGTAAAAGAGTCAGCCAGAGGATTTTGCATCACAAATTGAAAAAGAATGCCGCTTAACACCAGCGCTCCGCCTACCAGGGCAGCAAGAAACACCCGCGGCACCCGCACATGAAAGAATATATCTTTTTCAACAGGAGAAAGATTAAAAAAATTGAGTTTAACTGCTCCGTGAGTTAAAGCGAGAATAATTGCACCCAAAAACCCCAGGGAAAGGAGCAAGTAAACGAAAGTGGACCTTTTGCTTCCCATGCAGCCACCAAACTTTGACTGTTTTACTTATAAGTATTACCACTTCTTTATATCAAGAACTTAGTTCCTGGTTCCATTCGCTTGGGGTAAATCTTCAGGAGACTTTACAAGAAAACCATCTCCTTTTCTACATCAGGCAGCTTTGTTATTTTTTTGTTTCTTTTTGCCTTTATGGGGCCGTCTTTTCTGGGACTTTTTAAAGCGTCTCTTTTGAACCTGAGAAGTCCTCTCAGCTTTTGAGCAGCCTCTTCCACAAAACCCCTGCTCCCTATGACCAAGCTCTCAGTAAAACACCTGACTCTTTGCCTAAAAATTTCGCCTGTCCCTCTTTCTGACTCTCCTAATCCGCCCTTCCTGTAAACAAACTCCCGCAACAACTCAAGTTTTTCTTTTTCAGACTTGTTTTCCCAGCTGGTAAGCCCAAGGTTTAGCGAAAGGAAATTTTTGCCTGTCCCTTTTCTTGACCTGTATCCTTTTCTTGACCTGTATCCTAGCGAGCACCAGCGATAATCTTCCGGCTTTTCCACTATTCCTGCACGCACCGGGTTTAGCTCTATGTAGGCCAGGCAGTTGAGAAGCGCCTCGCCAGTTTCAATGATTACGGACTTGAACCTGTCCGCCCAGAAGTAGCCTTTGCGGTCAACTCGTTTGTTATACCAGCGCGAAAATCTTTGCTTTATATCTTGTACGTAGCGAGAGAGATTTCCGAGCCTTGCCCGCCACTTTTGGATTAGCTCTTCGTAAAAGAAGATTTTGCGTTTTGGACCGTAATAGAGCCTGATGCGCTGTTTTACTTCTTCGTCAGAGAACTGGTCTTCAGGGAGCATGCGGCAGAGTAGGTGGAAGTGATTGCCCATGATGGCAAAGCCGTAAACTTCAACGAAATAGACCTGGGAGAGCCAGCGGATGAGGTTAAGCAGGTAGTCTTTTTCTTCAGGGCCAAGGATATTGTGGCCGAGAAGAGCGGTGCGGGAAATGACGTGATAAGCCGCTTTTGGGTCATTCATAAAGAAACGAGGGATACGTGGCATAGCAAAACCTCCTTGCAAGAAAATTTGCCTGTCCCTATTATCGGCTAGATTTTGGCCAGAATTAAAAAGTTTGCCTGTCCCTTTTCTGAGCCTGAAGCCTGACAGAAATCCTATGGCAATCTTTCATCTAAAACCTTGAATAATTTCTTTTCTGCTACTAAAAAGAAAAGCAAGAGCAAAAACGGAGGAGGAGCTATGGCTCAGGAGAAAACTTATAAAATTGCCGTTATCCCTGGCGACGGGACCGGCCCGGAAGTAATTCGTGAAGGAGTTAAGGTCCTTGACGCTGCCGCTGAAAGATTCGGCTTCAAACTTTCCTACAATTATTTTGACTGGGGTGGAGAGCGCTACTTAAAAACAGGTGATACTATACCTAAAGGTGGCATTGACGAGCTTCGCAAACACGACGCCATCTACCTTGGCGCTATAGGACATCCTGATGTTACCCCTGGCATTCTTGAAAAAGAAATACTTTTACGCATTCGCTTTGAGCTTGACCAATACATAAACTTGCGCCCGGTAAAACTTTATCCCGGTGTCTGGACTCCTATAAAAGATAAAGGGCCCGAAGATATTGATTTTGTAGTGGTGCGTGAAAACACTGAAGGCCTTTATGCTGGCGGAGGAGGTTTCCTCAGAAAAGGAACCCCCCAGGAAGTAGCTATTCAGGAATCAATAAATACCCGTTTCGGCGTGGAACGCTGCCTTCGCTACGCCTTTGAATTTTGCCGCAAGCGTAACAAGAAAAAGACCCTGACTCTGGTTGGAAAAACTAACGTTCTTACTTACGCCTGGAACCTCTGGGAACGCACTTTTTACGAAGTGGCCAAGGAATATCCTGACATAAAAACCGACTACGCCCACGTTGACGCCACCTGTATGTGGTTTGTGAAAAACCCCGAGTGGTTTGATGTCATCGTTACCGACAACATGTTCGGAGACATCATCACCGACCTTGGGGCCATCATTCAGGGGGGTATGGGTATTGCCGCTGGCGGCAATATTAATCCTGAAGGCGTTTCCATGTTTGAACCTATCGGTGGCTCTGCCCCCAAATACACTGGCAAAAATGTCATAAATCCCTTGGCGGCTATTTGTGCCGGCATGATGATGCTTGAACATCTTGGCGAAGAAGAAGCGGCCCGCGCTATTGAAAACGCGGTTATCAAAGTCTGCCGTGATCACTTAAAAAGCCTTTCTGCCGGTAAAATGGGCTACTCTACCAGCGAAGTGGGCGACCTTGTGGCCAACTACACCAAAGAAGGAGTAGAACTTTAATGACTGAACTAGAAATAGCTAAGGCCGGGCAAATAAGCCCGGCTGTGAAAAATATAGCTCAGGAGGAAGGGGTTTCCCCGGAGGTTTTACGCCAAAAAGTATCTTCAGGCGAGGTAGTCATTATCAAGGCCCGTCAGAGTGGAAAGGCCGTTGGCGTTGGGAGTATTTTAAGAACTAAAGTCAATGCCTCAATTGGGACATCGAGCCTCGTATGTGACCTTGAGTTTGAAAAAAGAAAAGCCCGCCTGGCTGAAGAGACCGGGGCTGATACCCTGATGGAGCTCTCGGCAGCAGGTGACATAGACCAAATCCGCCGTGAAATCATTAACACCGTTTCTTTGCCAGTAGGAAATGTCCCCCTTTACCAGGCTTTTTGTGAAACCATCCGCAAATATCAAGACCCTACTAAGCTAGACCCGGAGTATCTATTTGACCTCATAGAAAGACAATGTGCCGATGGCATTGCCTTTATGGCCATTCATTGCGGCATAAACCTTTTTACCATGGAACGCCTGAAAAAACAGGGGTATCGCTATGGAGGCCTGGTTTCCAAAGGCGGGAGCCTCATGGCCCAGTGGATGGTCAAAAACAATCGCGAAAATCCGCTTTACGAACAATTTGACCGTCTTTTAGGGATATTAAAAAAATATGACACCGTACTTTCACTTGGAAATGGCTTAAGAGCAGGAGCTATCCACGATTCTCTTGACCGGGCTCAGATAGCCGAACTCTTAATAAACTGCGAGCTCGCCGAGCTGGCACGTGAAGCCGGCTGTCAGGTTATGGTAGAAGGACCTGGACACGTCCCACTGGACGAAATTGAAGCCTCGGTTCTCCTGGCAAAAAAAATGTCTGGCGGAGCCCCTTATTACATGCTTGGCCCACTTCCTTCAGATGTGGGCGCCCCTTTTGACCACATAACCGCGGCTATCGGAGCCGCTATTTCAGCTAAGGCCGGAGCCGACCTTATTTGTTATGTAACCCCAGCTGAACACTTATCTCTTCCTAACGAAGAAGACGTGGTTATTGGAGTAAAGGCTGCACGGCTGGCAGTTCATGTGGGAGACATAGTTAAAAGACGAGGGGTGGCTGACTTAAAAGATAAACAGGCAAGCAAGGACCGCCGTGATCTTAAATGGAACAAGGTTTTTGAAAGCTTGCTTTTTCCAGAAGATGCCAGGCGCCTGGTAGAAGAAAGAAAGTCTCTTGAGAAAAGACGCTGTTCCATGTGCGGAGACCTCTGTGCCCTGGAACAGGCAGAGCTTGTTTTTAAAGACTACCTTCGGGAAAATAAAAAATGAAATTTAAAGACTGGCTGGACTTAATTCCAGAAGAAATAGTTTCCCGAGGAAAAAAGCTAAGAAAAGATGTCTTAGAATTATCTCGTAAAGACGGCCAGATAACCGCCAGGGTTAAAGGAAGCTATAATCCCTATTACCAGGTGAAAATTAAACTAAGCGGTAGCTCTTGAAGCATTTGAGCCAGAGTCAGCGCCTAAAGGCACAAAAAAGAAAAAGGGCAAGATAGAAAGCGCTTTAGAAATAGTAAAAAAGCTTACGGAAGAAGAACTCAGAGCGCTCTTAAAGGAAATGGCTGCTAATGATAAATTTACAAGAGATTTACTCCTGGCGCGTTTCCAGCATCTGGTTTCTCAAGGGCCTTTTTCCATTGAAGCTAAATACAACACCATCGTGAAAAATATTATTCAGGGGTTACAAAAAGCAGGGTCATATTGGCTATTTTGAATGCCTGGACTTAGGCAATAGCCTTGAGACCTTATTAAACACTGGAGAAAACCTATTAAAAAAAGGCCATCTGGAAGAAGCATTTAGCATTGCCAAAGCGATTTCGAGTAACTGGGTTCAGGCCCTAAAACTATATGGATGACTCTGGTGGAAGCACCGGTGTAGTCGTAACTGGAGCTTTAGACTTGCTGGCTAATGTTTTTAAGGCTGGTAAAAAGGAAGTCTTTGATTTTCTGCTAAAAGAAATAAAAAAAACGAAAGTATAAAGCCTTTGGGATTGACTATGATATTGCCAAGCCCCTTACAGAAATAGCTGATTCTAAAGAAAAGGCTGAGAAAGTCTTTAAACTTATTGAAAAATTTGAATATAATCACACACTTAAAGCTAAAATTTTAGAAAGATTCTTTCCTGAAGAATACGAAAAATTCGTCTGGGACGAAAACAATTTAAGAGAAACATGGAAAATCCATTTTGAAAAACTAAAAGAGAAAAACGAGCTGGAGGAAGCTTTACGCTATCTTGACTATGTGCTTTCAAATCGTAAGCTTTCTACCTATTAAAAGATAGATGTTCTTAAAGCCTAAGCCAAGCTCCTTGAAGAAATGAACTGCCCTGAAGAAGCCCTTGAAATTTACTTAAAGCTTTTTGAGCTTACTAATAAAGTTTCTATATTATTCTTTTACCACTAATACAGGGCAGGGGGCTTCAGAAAGAACTCTTTCTGTACAACTGCCAATTAAAAACTTTTCTATACTACCTCGGCCGTGACTTCCCATAACAATTAAATCACAGTTTAGATTTTTAACGGCTTCTACAATTTTTTCCCACGGTTTACCTTCCATTATACGAAATGAAGGAGAAATATTTTTAGATTCAGCCATCTTTCTAGCTTTTTCAAAATATTTTTGGGCTTCTTCTTCAAAAGCCTTTTTTACTGATTTTAAGTTAAATAAATCTATAAATTCTCCTCCTTTAGGAATAACGTATAATATTATCAACTTAGCTTTGTATTGGTCGGCCAAATCTATTGCTCTTTCAACAGCCTTAAAACTTATATCTGAACCATCAATTGGAACTAATATAGATTTGTAAGCCATAAAAGCCTCCTTTAAAAACTTCGGGGGTAACGCCCCCGAAGTTTTTTAGATAGCCTTTTCTGACACCTTAACCAAACCGTATTTTTTTACCAGACGCTGTTTTTCCAGGTGTCCCTTGAATGTCCAATAGAAGATAAGTATCGTGGCTACCCCTCCACTGCCAAACAGAAAGAGCTTACTTCCCATTTCAAACATCTTTAAAGCATTATCGGAAAGTGTAATAATATTTAAATTGTGTAGATATTCAGGGATAGCAAGCGCTCTTGAGACACAGCACAAGAGAATCAAAATAGCGGTAACCATACGAATGTAAAGTTCTTTTACCAGGGTAGTTCCTATAGCCCCAAAATAAATTCCTACAAGAGAACCGGCATAGAGTAAAAAGGTCAAACGCAAATCCACAAAGCCTGCTAGCGCGTAGTTAAAGGCCCCCCCAAGCTCCCATAAACATAGCCAAAAACAATTCAGTCCCAGCAGCGACTACCGTAGGGACTCCGAAAACATAAATCATAGCCGGCACGCCAATGAAGCCACCTACCCCAATGGTACCAGCCATATAACCTACCGCTGTTCCTACAAAAAGAACCACCCAAAGAGATATTTTTACTCCAGCCACTGGAAAGTTAATCATAGGGGGAATGCGAAGTTTTTTAGAAAGATTTAGGAGAAATTCAGATGGGCCTACCGCTACCCCTTTAGCTGTACGCCAGGCGTCACGGAACATAGAAGAACCGATAATACTCAAGGTGAGGACAAAGAAAGTGCTTACATATAAGCTAGAACCCGCTTTGCCAAGGTGATGGAAAAAATAACCATTTACCCAAACGGCTAACTTAATCCCTATTAAGGCTGTTATTAATAAGAAAATAGCTAACTTTTTATCCACATGGCCCATCTCACCATGTTTGCGAGAGCCCATCATAGCTTTACCAAACTTGTGAGTAATGTTAGCCCCCACAGCCATAACACCCGGAACACCTAGGTTCATCATCCCTGGTGTCATAAGAAAGGCCCCACCTGAGCCAATAAAACCTGAAAGTGTTCCTCCCATAAAACCTAATAGAGCTACCCATAAATAATTTAAAGGATCTGATGAAAGAATTTGGGTAATTATTTCTAACTGCTCTGGGGTTACATGCCCGGTTACTGGTCCGCCTGCCATTTTTATCCTCCTTAATTTTCTTTATTTTTGAGTGACTTTAATTTTTACTTTAGTGTCCACCACCAGCAGACTTTTCTAAGCCTAAAAGCTTGGGAAGACATTCAGCGAAACTGCCATAAATGTAAGCGTGAATTGGAACAGTGGCTAAAACAGCTATAGCCCCTAAAAAAGTTCCGGTCATATAAATTTTATAGTTTAGTTTTTCTATCATAGGGAAAAAGCCAAAATAACTGAGTGCAGAAAGTGCTCCGTAAAAACCCATTCTTGCCAATATTTTCTTTTTAGATGTTTTATCCTGTGGTAATAAAGTTTTAATAGATAGTACGGGGCATCTGGTAGTATTTCAGTAATTGTGTCCGAAA
>NZ_LSFI01000030.1 GCF_001642325.1 Thermodesulfatator autotrophicus
GGGATATCGGTCAAGAGTAGGGACAGGCAAAGATTTTCTTTCGCTTAATTTAGGGCTTAGCAGGTGGGAGAAGAAGACGGAGGAAGAAAGACTTGAGCTATTGCGGAGGTTTGTATACGGGAAGGGTGGGCTTGGTGAGCCAGAAAAAGCAGAAAAAGGGACAGGCGAAGTTTATCGGCAAAGGGTGAGGTATTTTACCGAGAGTTTGGCGATAGGGAGCAAGGGGTTTGTAAAAAGAGCAGCAGAAAAGATAAAAGGAATTTTGAGCCTAAAGAGGCTAAATCGGCTAAGGAGGAAGAAAGACCTGGAGATAGGAGTGGAGGAGGATATGGTTTTCTTATAATAAGCGACCTTCAGGTCGTCCCTACACCTAATCTACAACGAAGGCAAAATTGGTGGGAAAAATTAGTGGCAATCAAGGGATTCAAGGTTTAAATGAGGCAAAAAGTGAACCGCCCGTTCCTTTACCTCGTTAGAAAATCTTTTTGTTTTGTCCATGCCTTATCCTCCCACAGATTTTTATATTCGGCAAATCCGGGACTTAGGGTTTTACTTTGTGTCTTCTTGAGCCATGAAGGCTGATTGAAAATTCCTATAATCCGCCGAATTTTAATAGGAAAAATCAATTTGATTTATCAGTCTTAGCGATATAAAAGGCATTCTCAGTGTAAAAAAATATGAGGAGGCCGGATGAAAAGGCGCACTTTTATAAAAATGGCAGGGTTTTTGTGTTTAGTTGGTCCTTCGCTAGAGATAAAAGATACCTTTGGGAAGGTTCTTTTTAAACCGGTTCTTATATGGGATTCCAAGCGCTGTATAAGATGTAGGGCCTGCATGGCTTCATGTCAGATGGTCCATCAGCTGGCTCCAGAAGAAACTTTTATGCAAGTCCTTATTAAAGAAGAAGGGGAATATCCTCAGGTCAAAATTTCTTTCAAACAAGAAATATGCAGGCAGTGCCAGGAAGCCCCTTGCCTTGAGGCTTGTCCTGAGGGAGCTATCAGGCGTGACAAGTCAGGCATCGTTCTGGTGGATAAGACCCTTTGTGTAGGTGATGGAGCTTGTGAGAATACCTGTCCTTACAGCGCTATAAAAGTCTTTAGAGAAAAGGCTTACAAGTGTGATATGTGCTTTCATCTAATATCTCAGAAAGAGCTTCCCCGTTGTGTGGCGGTTTGTCCTTCAGGGGCCCTGGTCTTTGGGAATTTATATGCTCCTGAGGGGCCTTTGGCTATTCTTTTAAAATACAATTCGGAGCTGGCTGAGGAACTAAAGAAGTATCAGTACGCAGAAGTAACAGCTTTTCCCAAAGTTTATCCCTGGCAAAAAGTTGATGGGGCTAATCTCAAAGCAGGGGAACGTCTGGTGACAACGGTTTGTTTGGCCTGTAATGCCAGGTGTGGCTTAAGGGTTTGGGTGCGCGATGAAAATATCGTAAAAGTGGAAGGGAATCCCTATCATCCTTATAACCGTACTGGAGAACCCATCTCTTATAAAACTCCCCTTAAAGAGGCCCTTAAAGAAACAGCAGGTATTTGTGCTAAGCCACTGTTTGATCACGATTACTTGAATAATCCTTATCGTTTAAAAGTTCCTCTTAAAAGAAACGGTCCACGTGGTTCTGGCAAATTTAAGCCCATTTCCTGGAGTCAGCTTATTCACGAGATAAGCGAGGGTGGGAAACTTTTTGTCCATCTGGGAGACGGCCAGCATTATCCCGGATTAAAAGAACTGCTTTCAGACGAACCCATTGACCCGTCTGCTCCAGAGATTGGGCCAAAACGTAATCAACTGGTCTGGATAACCGGGCGTTCTCAGGGGGGGCGCAAACACTTTATAAAGCGCTTTGTCAATAAGGCTTTTGGTTCTGTTAACTACATTGGGCATACGGACATTTGTGGCCTGGGCTTTAGAATGGGTAACTTTGCCTTTTCTGATGGTAAACAGGTAGAATTCAAAGCTGACCTCTGGAACACACGATACGCCCTGGTCTTTGGAGCCAATTTGTATGCTGCTCTCCAACCAGGGCCAACTACAGCGGGAAGTGTGTTTGCCAGGCGTGCGGCTGAGGGCAAACTAAAATTTGTAATTATTGATCCACGGGCCCATGAAGCCACCGCTGCGGCCTCTGAGTGGGTTCCTATTAAGCCGGGTAAAGACGGAGCTCTGGCTTTGGGTTTGCTTTACGTGCTTCTTAAGGAGAAACTTTTTGACAGTTCTTTCCTTTCATTGGCTAATCTTAAAGCGGCTAAAAATGAAGGCCGGAATGTATTTACTAATGCTACCCATTTAGTAATTACTGAAGGCCCAGAAGCTGGGCGTTTCCTAAGAGTAAAAGACCTTAAAGGCTTTTCCGGACAACCTGAAGAGCATTTAGTTGTAGATAAAAAAGGAAAGATAAAACCAGCCTCAGAGGTAAGTCGGGCTACTCTTTTCTGGGAGGGAACTTATCAGGGCTTTAGGCTTAAAACAGCTTTTAAGCTTTTAGAAGAAAGTGTTTTTGCCCATGACATGGCCTTTTACGCCCGAGAAAGTGGAGTGCCTCAAAAAACCATAGAACGGCTGGCCAGGGAGTTTGCCGAAAATGCTCCCTACAGTGCGGCCTTTGCTTATCACGGAGGTGGAAACTATGTAGGCGGAGCTTATGCCAGCTATGCCATAGCCCTTCTTAACGCCATGGTCGGCAATGTTAACCGTGTGGGAGGTTATCTTTGTTCTGGAGGAGGAGCGGCTAAATGGGAAACGGGTTGCTATAACCTGAAGAGCTTTCCAGGAGCTTATAAACCCAGGGGTATTAAAATTTCTAGAGAAAAGGCCGCTTATGAAAAAACCAGCGAATTTAAGCGCAAAGGTTATCCCTCAAAGCTTCCCTGGTTTCCCTTTACCAAAGGTGGGCTTTCGGTTTCGGCTCTGGCTGGGATAGACCAGGCGTATCCTTATCCCATAAAAGTTCTTTTCACTTATTTTTATAACCCTGTTTATACCACTCCTGGTGGGAAGCGTTTTGCAGAGACCTTAAAGGACCATAACAAGGTGCCTTTACATGTTTCAGTAGATATTACCGTAAATGAAACTAACATTTATGCCGATTATATCGTGCCTGATATTACTTATCTTGAAGGACAGTACGGTTTTTTGAATCCTCATGCTCCGGCCCAGAAGTTTACCGCCGTGCGTACACCAGTTTTATCCCCCAGGACTGAGAAAACTCCTGATGGAAGGCCTTATTGTCTGGAGACCTTTTTGATAGACCTTGCTAAGCATTTGAACTTACCAGGTTTTGGTCCCAAAGCCATCAAAGGCCCGCAAGGTCTTCTGCCTCTGGAAAGGGCTGAAGACTATTATCTCAGAGGCATTGCCAATCTGGCTTTAAATGCCAAAGTGAAGGAGGCTCCTTCTGAGGAAAGAGCTTTTATTGAGGCCAACTACCCGGTAGCTGCCTATAAGCATATCCTTTCTAATAAAGAATGGGCCCAGGTCTGTACGGTTTTAGCCAGAGGAGGTGTCTTTTTGCCACCTGAAAAGGCCTTTGACTCCAAGGGTAATCTTAAAAAAGGCATTCCTTTGGTGTGTATATGGAACGAGAAGATGGCCTGTAGTAAAAATTCTTTGACTGGTGAAAACTTCTGGGGCACCACGCGTTTTGAAGTTCCCTGTAACGCTTTGGGCCAGAAAATATCAGAGATAGATGCGGCTTATCCTTTCTTTCTTATAAGCCACAAGACAGCCCTTCACACCCAGTCTCGCACTATTTGTTATCGCCAGGCCCTGGCCTATGAAGGGGAACCACTTCTTTTACTCAACCCTGAAGACGCCAAGGCCTTTGGTTTGAAAGATGGTTCTTTGGTTAAGATTTCTTCTCGTTCTTATCCAGAAGGAGTTTTGGTCCGTGTGAAATGTTCTTCACGGGTCAGGCCGGGTATTGTTGCTTATCCTTTTCATTACGGCCATACCCAGCACGGAGCCTCTTCTCTAATCATCTCGCAGGCAGAAAAAGTTTTACTTGGTGGTCGGCGAGTTGCTGAAAATGACATAGTAAAAGCAGATTCCAGTCGCCGAAGAGGCTTTAATCCTAACATTTTTAGCCGTCTTGACGAAGCTCTATTCCATTTGCCGCTGCTAGACCCCCTGGGAGGTATTCCTGATTTTAGTAGCACCAGGGTGTCTTTAACTCCCGTCAAATCATAAAATTACATACGAGGAGGTTTGTTATGAGGAAAAAGTTAAGTTTGTTTTTGGCCATGGTTTTTATGCTGTTTTTTTCTTCATGGGCCTGGGCCACTAAGGTTTATTTGCTCAAGACCCAGGTCAAAGTGGAACCTATTTCTGAGGCCAAGCTGGTTGAACTCTGGGTTCCTTTACCCCTTGAGGATGAATTTCAAAAAGTAGAATCTATAGAGGTCAAGGCTCCCAAAAATTACGATGTAACTACTGAAAGTGAGTATGGTAACCGGTTCTTACACCTGACCTGGGAAGGAGCTTTACCTGAGGGGGCCGAGGTTCAAATTGTGGCTAAGGTGAGACGCGAAGAAGTTTCCCCAAGACCATGGGAAAAAGATATCCCCCTTCGCTTACTTCTGCCAGACCAACTGGTTCCAGTGGACACCTTTAAGAGCATGGCTAAGCAGATTGCAGGAGATAAAAAAGACGACCTGGCCAAATTAAAGGCTATTTATGACTATGTGGTAACCAATATGAAGTATCAGAAAACTGGCACTGGTTGGGGAAGAGGGGATGCTATCTGGGCGTGCAACAATCGCCGTGGAAACTGTACGGATTTTCACAGCCTTTTTATGGGGCTGGCCAGGGCAGAGGGAATCCCGGCCCTTTTTCAGATGGGACTGCCTGTTCCTCCCAAAGGAGGTGTGATAAAGGGTTATCACTGCTGGCTCCTTACCTTTCCTGACCACCAGCTTTACGGGATAGATGCGTCAGAAGCCGCCAAACACCCTGAGAAGAGAAGCTATTTCTTCGGGCATTTATGTGATGGTCGTATCGTCCTTACCCAGGGGCGAGACATTTTGCTTGCTCCAGCCCAGCACGGGCCAAGGCTTAACTTTATCTATAAGGCCTACCTGGAAGTTGACTTAAAACCTACCCCTAAAAAGGTCCATACTACTTATGAGGTAAAAGTTTTAGAATAACTGAAGCGGGGCCTGCCCCCGCTTCTATTCGCTCTGGGCCAAAAGCTTGCTGAGGTATTCCTTTTTCCCCAACACAAATAATTCCTCGTCTTTTTCAATTATGTGTTCAGCCGGGGGTAGAACGATAAGTTTAGTAGAATGTTTTTTGCGAATGGCCAGGATGTATACGTGATAACGGCGGCGTAGGTCAAGCTCTTTTAAACTGTGCCCAATAAATTCATCAGGGGCATCTAGTTTTGCAATTAAAAAATCCGGTAAGAGTGGTAGAAAGTCCACCATGTTGGGAGTAATCAAAGTCCTAGCTTCTCTTAAAGCTGCGTCCTGTTCAGGGATTACCACGCGGTCGGCTCCTAAAAGCCTCAGAATGCGAGCATGGTCTTCGTCGTTAGCTTTGGCCAAAATAAACCTAGCCTTTAATTCTCTAAGATAAAGTACTATTAATACGCTGGCAGAAAGATTACTCATGGCTACCACTACCTGGTCTGCTTCTTCTACGCCTATACTTTTAAGAACTTCTTTGCGAGTAGCATCAGCTACAAGGGCTTCTGAGATATCTGGACTTATATCTTCAACCAGTTTTTCGTTCTTATCAATGCCCAGGACTTCAACGCCCTCGGCAGCTAAAGTTTTGGCCAAATTGGAACCAAATTTTCCAAGTCCGATTACAATGACTTTTCTTTTCATTTAGCCTACCATTACCCTTTCTTTTGGATATTTATAAGGTCGTGGTTCATGTCCCACTTCTGACAGAAAAGAAATCAAAGAAAGGAGCCCCACCCTTCCTATAAACATAGCCATAATGATACAGATTTTCCCCCACAGATTTAACTGGGAGGTAACCCCGGTGCTCAAACCTACGGTGCCAAGAGCAGAGACTACTTCAAAAAGTGCGCCTAAAAATTCGTGTTTTGATTTGTAAAATGGCACGTTCGGTTCGGTAAAAGTCAGAAAAAAGTGAAAGACCATGATGGCTAAAAGGTAAATAAAGACAAGGGTTATGGCTTTGCCAACCTGGTCAACAGGAATGGCCCTTTTAAAAACTACAGCTTGTGGAAAGCCTCTTAGGCGGCTCCAAACAGTACAACTCAATACCGCCAAAGTGGTGGTTTTTATACCACCTCCCGTAGAGCCTGGACATGCTCCAATAACCATCAAGATTAAAAAAACGTAGATACTATGTTCTGAAAATAAAGCTATGTTTATAGAGTTGAAACCAGCAGTACGGGCACTAACGCTGTGAAAAACAGCTGTTACTATCTTCAAAGGCCAGGAGAAGTTAGCTAAAACTCCATTTTTTTCAAATAATAAAAAGGCCAAAGCCCCAAACACTATCAAAACTATATGAGTGTAAACTGTAAGCCTAAAATGGAGAGATAGCCTGCGTCGTTTTTCTTTTAGTAAACTTAAAAGTTCATACACGATAGGAAACCCTACATTACCTAAAAATATTGCCAGTGTAATGAGCATTAACACCAGGTAATTTTTTTGAAAATCAATCAGGCCGTCTTTAAAAGTGGAAAAACCGGCATTACAAAAGGCTGATACCGCGTGAAATACAGCTTGAAAAAAGGCGTTTTTTATTTTAAGTCCCTGGCCTAAAAAGCATAGTAAAAGCCCCAGGGCAATTAAAGCTTCAGCAGTAAAGGTATAAACGAATATAGTTAAAAGGAGTCTTCTGGGTTCAGGGGTAAAATGAGGGAGAAAGCTTTCCTGAAGGGATAGCCTGCTTGAAAAACTTAAAGACTGTTTAATTCCTAAAGCAATAAAAACGGAAAAAGTCATTACTCCCAGGCCCCCCAGTTGCATAAGAACAAGGATGATGAACTGACCAGCTTTTGTGAAGTCCAGAGCCGTGTTTGCCACGGTGAGGCCAGTAACACAAATAGCTGATGTAGAAGTAAAAAGAGCATCAATGAAAGATAATTCCTTAGAATGGGAAATAGGTAACCATAAAAGAAGGGCCCCTATAAAGTCAGCCAGAGCAAAAGAATAAATAACTGTTCGGGCTGGATGACGTTCAAATCTGCGGTTTATTCTTTTCCATTCCATAAGCTAAGGTTTATGTATTTTTTCACGAAGGTACTCCTTTAATTTTGAAGAAGCAATAACTGAAATTTTCATATAGTGACGAGGTTGATGAGTAAAAAAGATCATGACAAAGAGAGGGCTCCGTTCGCCGTGATAACCCAAGCTGTCACTGCAAGAAACCAACCTAGCGAAGCCGTCTGAGAAACAGATAACATAGCCAATTAAATATTTCTCTTGACAATTTTTGGATTGTCATTGTGAGCGAAGCGACTACGTCGCCTCGCGATAATGCTCTGTAATGTAAAAATGCTCCCATTAATAAAAGGGCGCTTTTTCTGGTAGCTTAAAAATATAAAGAGAGATGTACACGCGAGGGGTATTCCTTTTATCAAAGGTGTCTTTTGGAAGCTTGTCAGGAGAAAGAGACTCAGAGGTTCCACCAGAATAAACATCATAGGTTATTGGTAACCATTTTTCGTTAAGCACAACCCCCCAATACCACCTGCAGTACATTGTTCTTCCTGTCTTTGCTGTACCCAAAAGTCCTGAGCTCATCCTCTACTTTGCTCTCAAAGTAAAGGTGGTGATATCGTAGTAAACCAGCTTCCCCCCGGGCTTAAAAGCTCTAATTGCCTCTGGTAAGGGTGCTTTTTGGGGCGGTAAAGAAAGGGCTTATTGGTATAAAATATGTTATTATGTTATACTTAGAGAAGTATGATGTATTCGTTAGCGATAGTTATATTTTTTTGTCCCTTATATGTCGTTCTGCTTTCGCTCAAGATCTCTTGAGGGTTTCGCAAATTGTTGTTACTGGCAAGGTAGTGGTGATTAAGCATCCTATTGCTTTGATACGGGATTCTCAGGGCAACTTTTATCATGTACGTCTTGGGCCTTATTGGTTCTGGAAAAAGCAAGATTTTTATTTGAAAGTCGGAGAACACGAGAAGATTGTGGCCATTCAAAAGGGGCTTTTATTTTTTTTTATCGTAATTTCAAGTAAGGAATTTGGAGTTTTTCGTATCCGGAGTGAATGTAGCCAGCCTCTTTGGAGCACACATAGATAATGTTGCCAAAACTTTCGGGTTACAAAACTATCTTTTTTTTAACTCTAGGGGTGTTAATACTGGCTACGGTTACAGAGGTGGTTTATTTCCGCTACTTTTTAGACAAAAGTATAGCCAGAGAAGCCAGAAGTACCTTGAATTTTCTTGAAGCTCGTCTTACGGCTTATGTTGAAACTATCGCTTTATTACCAGAAGTTCCCGATTATTTGAAAGACCTGGCCTGGCTTACTGACGAACTTCAGGGCCAACCACAGCTTGTCGGTGTTCTGGTAAAAGAGAAGGGAAAAATCCTTTTAAATACCTTTCCAGAAAACATATCTTTACCACAAACGATTTTTAACAATTGTTACCAGGGCTTTAATAGAAAAAATGTCAGGTATGTTTGTCAAAAATTTGAGGCCTTACCTGACCGGGAGTTTTTTCTTCTTTTAGGCCTTGACATAAGTTTTGCCCATAAAGCCTTTGCTAACTTTATCTTTTTGAGTGCCTGTATTTTAATAGCAGGGACAGTCCTTCTGGCCTCAGGTCTTTTTTATCTGGAAAAATTTTCCCGGCGCCAGAAAGAGCTTGAAGAAAAGCTTTTGGCTTCGGAAAAACTGGCGGCTATGGGTAAAATGTCAGCCATGGTGGCTCATGAGATAAGAAATCCTTTAAATAGCATTGTTATGGGCCTTCACTACATGAGTGAAACTAAAAAGCTTTCTCCTGAAATTATGGAGATGATAAAAGGTGAGGCCCAAAAACTTACCGAGCTTACGGGTGAACTTTTTTCTTATACCCGGGGATTTGAAATAAAGCCTCAGCAAATAGATGTTTTGGAGGTAGTTAAAGAACTAGAAGAAAAATTCAGGGAAAAGATAGAACGTCTCGGGCTAATTTTTATAGTAGAAAAAGGGCCTTCGGCCAGTATCTGGGTGGACAAAAGATGGTGCCTCAGGGCACTTGAAAATCTTTTACGCAACGCCATGGAGGCCACTCCTGCTGGAGGAACGGTGAAACTGGGCTATGAGGTTTTAGACAAGGAAGTATGCTTTTATGTGCAAGATAGCGGAGAGGGTGTCCCGCTGGCGGTTCAAGACAAACTGTTTGAGCCCTTTTTCACTACCAAAGATAGCGGTTTTGGCTTAGGGCTTTATTTGGTGCGTAAAGTTGCCGAAGCCCACGATGGCCGGGTATCTTTTACTTCTAAACAAGGAGAAGGAACTATTTTTAAAATCTGTTTTCCTAAAACCCATGAATAAAATTCTTATAGTTGAAGACGACCAACCTCAGGCCAAAATACTTGGAGATTACTTGCGCCACAAAGGTTTTGAGGTCTCCTGTGCCTTTAGTGCGGCCGAAGCCAAAAATCTTCTCAATGAAAATACCTTTGACCTGGCTATTCTTGACTGGAAGTTACCAGATGAAGACGGTCTTGCTCTTCTGCGCTGGCTAAAACAAAAACAACCCCTTACCCAGGTAATAATGCTTACAGCTTTTGCCACGGTGGAACGGGCGGTAGAAGCCATAAAAAGTGGAGCTTATCACTACCTTACCAAACCGGTAAATCTTGAAGAGCTTATTCTCATCATAGAAAAGGCCTTAAAAGAACTTCGCCTGGTTCGCGAGGTGGAGAAATTAAGGGCTCAGGTGAAAGAGCTTTCGCCTCCTGATGTGCCAGATATTATCGCTGAAAGCCCTAAGATGAAAGAAACTCTACGTCTGGTGGCCAAAGTGGCCTCAACTGACGCTACAGTCCTTATTTTGGGCGAATCAGGGACAGGCAAAGAAGTTATTGCCAATCTTATCCATCGCTTAAGCCCCCGGCAAAAGGCTCCATTTATTAAAGTGAACTGTGCGGCTATACCTGAAGGGCTACTGGAGTCAGAGCTTTTTGGCCATGAAAAAGGGGCCTTCACCGGAGCAGACAAGACCAAGCCCGGCCTTTTTGAAATGGCTGACGGTGGTAGCCTTTTCCTTGATGAAATTGGTGATATGCCCCTTCCTTTACAGGTTAAATTATTGAGGGTGCTTCAGGAAGGGGTAATCAGGAGAATAGGGGCCACTAAAGAAATAAAAGTAAACGTAAGAATCATCACCGCTACCAATAAAGACCTTGAAGCCTTAGTGGAAGAGGGCAGGTTTCGCGAAGACCTTTTCTGGCGTATCAATGTCTTTACTATCAGACTTCCGCCTCTGAGAGAGAGACGGGAAGATATTTTGCCATTGGCTCAGTATTTTCTTGAGAAGTTTTCCAGAAAACACCAGAAGAAGCTTAAAGGGTTTAGCCGAGAAGCTCTTGATATTTTACTTTCTCATCATTTTCCAGGAAATGTGCGCGAGCTTGAAAACTTAATTGAGCGGGCAGTTATTCTGGCTGAAGATGATGAGATGGTTACTCCTGAGGGATTCCCTTTTTCAATGAAACCTCAGACGGGCCAGAAAAAAGCAGATCTTTTCTATTCCTTGCCTTTACCAGAAGCAGTGGCCCTGCTTGAAAAAGACCGCATCAGACAGGCCATGGAAGAGGCGCAAGGGGTAAAGACTCGCGCTGCCGAACTATTGGGAATATCAGAGCGGGTTTTACGTTATAAACTGGCTAAATACGGCCTTAGTAACGAAGATTAACTTGGCTAGCCTTCATTTTTAGCTTATAAAGACTAATTATGATTAGAAAAAAATATGGAAATATCTTAGACCGCATTGGCAACACACCTTTAGTCCCCATCAGGAGGCTCAGGTCTAATCCCAGAGTCCAGATTTACGGAAAAATTGAAGCCGCAAATCCTGGGGGTTCAGTAAAAGACCGCATAGCCCTTTCCATGATAGAGGCGGCTGAAGAATCCGGCAAACTTACCCGCGAAAAGGTCATCATTGAGGCCTCAAGTGGAAACACTGGCATTGGCCTTGCTCTGGTTTCAGCGGTTAAGGGTTATCGTTGTCTTATAGCCATGAGTGAGGCGGCTTCAGTTGAGCGCCGCAAGATTATGCGGGCCTTTGGCGCGGAGATTTTACTTACCTCTGCGGAAAAGGGAACAGACGGAGCCATAGAGGCTGTCTATGAACTGGCCCGCAAATACCCTGACAAATATTACCTGACTGATCAATTTAATAACCCTGCTAACTGGCAGGCCCATTACTATGGCACGGCTCCTGAAATATGGCGGGACACCGAAGGTAAAGTCACCCATGTGGTGGCAGGCATGGGCACCACTGGCACCCTCATGGGCATGGCGCGTTTTTTTATTGATAAAGAACTTCCGGTAAAGGTAGTGGGGGTAGAGCCGCTTCCCGGGCATCGGTTGCAGGGGCTAAAAAACATGAAGGAATCTTATCCACCTGGTATTTTTGATAAAAAACTTCTGGCAGAAATCATAAACGCCCCCGACGAAGAGGCCTTTGAGCTTACTCGCCGCCTGGCCAGGGAAGAAGGCATATTTGTGGGCATGAGTTCAGGGGCGGCCCTTTACGGAGCCCTTGAATTGGCCAAGCGCCTGGATGAGGGTGTTATTGTAGTTATTTTCCCTGACGGTGGCGAACGCTACCTTTCAACCCCGCTTTGGGACTTTGAAGACCTGCCCAAACAGGGACCGTTTTTTACCAATACCCTCTCCAGAAAAACAGAAGCCTTTAAGCCCCTGCGGGAAGGCCAGGTGGGTATTTATACCTGCGGCCCAACGGTTCATAGAAGGCCTCATCTTGGGCTTTACCGGCGCATGATTACCGCTGACCTTTTGAAGCGCTATCTGGAATACAAGGGTTATAAAGTCACCCACGTGGTTAATCTTACGGATTTTGACGACAAAACCATTAAGGCCTCTTTTGAAAAAGGAATACCTCTGAAAGAGCTTACTCAGCAGGTAAGCCAGGAGTTTTTTGAAGACCTTGAAGTTCTAAGTATTTCTAAGGCAAGTCTTTATCCCCGTGCCAGTGAGCATATTGAAGACATGATTGCCCTTACCAGACGCCTCCTAGACAAAGGCTTTGCTTACGTACGGCACGGCTCGGTTTATTTTGATGTCTCCAAACTCAAAGATTATGGCCTTCTTTCAAAGGCTGACCTGTCTAAACTTAAGACAGGTGCCACGGTTGACCTTGAAGAATACGAAAAAGACGACCCCTTAGATTTCACGCTTTTTAAGCGCGCTTCACTCCAGGAGTTGAAAGAAGGGCTTTATGTAGAAACAGAGTGGGGCAAGGTGCGGCCTGGCTGGCATATCCAGTGTGCGGCCATGTCTCTTAAATACCTTGGCGAGGAGTTTGATATTCACACCAGTGGGACAGATCTTATTTTCCCTCACCACGAAGACGAAATAGCCATAGCCTATGCCCTTACCGGAAAAATTCCGGCGCGCTTCTGGTTGCATTCGGCCCTTGTCTCTCGCAAAGGTAAAAAGATGTCTTTTTCAGTGGGAAACGCCGTTACCATCCCTGAGCTTCTGGCTAAAGGATATTCTGGACGAGAGATTCGCTATTTCCTTTTGCGCACTCATTACCGCAAACCCCTTGACTTTTCCTACAAAGCCCTTGATGAAGCAGCTAAGGCCTTAAAAGGCCTTGACCTTTTTATGGTGTTTTTGGCGCGAGAGCCAAGTGGTCAGACTGACTTTCCCGTGGTCCAGACAGTGGAGAACTTTTTAGAACGTTTTGAAGAGTCTCTTGACGATGACTTGAATATTTCCAAAGCCCTGGGGGCACTTTTTGAGTTTACCAACCGTCTTGAACCCGTGCTTAGCCGGGAAGGCCTTGACGAAGAAGACACGTTGAAGGTGAAAGAGGCCCTGGAAAAGGTTAATCAGGTTTTGGCTATTATTCGTCCGGCCAGGATAGCTGAGTCCCCAGAGGTCAAAAAAATTCTCAAACACCGGGAAGAAGCACGGAAGAAGGGGCTTTTTGAAGAGGCTGACCGTCTGCGCGAGGAACTGGTTAAGCAGGGGTTCTGGATTATAGATACACCGCGCGGCCCTATTGCTGCGGCTTTTGACCATGAAAGCTGAAGCCGTAGTGGTTATTGAAAAACTTATTCACGGTGGAGAAGGGCTGGCCCGGCTTTCTGACGGCCAAATTGTTTTTGTCTCTGATGTTATTCCTGGAGAAAAGGTGCGCATTCAGATTACGCAAAAGCTGGGAGATTATGCGCTGGCCAGGCCGCTAGAGATTCTTGAGCCTGATTCCCGGCGCAGGAAGCCAGTTTGCCCTTATTTTTCTTCCTGCGGGGGGTGTCAACTACAGCATCTTCCCTATGAACGGCAGCTTGAAGAAAAGCTTTCTATTTTTTGTGAAACCCTTGAGCGTACGGGAAGACTTTCCGCTAAAGAATTAGTCTCAGGGATTGTCCCTTCGCCAAATGAATTTTTTTACCGCAATCGTTTGCAATTTCATGTGCATCAAGAAACAGGGGCCCTTGGTTTTTTGAAACGCCGTTCTCATGATTTGGTGCCGGTAAGAGAATGTGCCCTGGCCGCTCCTGAGATTAATCAGGTAATAGAAAAACTGCCGGATATCCCGGCCTGGAAGCGGATACATCCTTACGTAAAACGCGTCAATCTTGCCCTTTCTCTGGCGGAAAGAAAAGTAGTTCTACTTTTTTGGAGTCAGCTTGCTCCCCGCCAGGAAGACCTGGCCGAAATTTTCAAGGAGCTACCAGTGCTCAAGGCCATCTATTACTGGATTAAAGGGAGGAATCCAGTAGGCCCTTTCCCCGAAAATGCTGAAGATCAGGGCCGCAGGCGTATGCCTATTCCTAAGGATATAGCTGATACCGCAGAAGACATCTTTTTATGGGCCTCTCCGGGTGTCTTTGTTCAGGCCAATTGGGATATAAATCTCAGTATCATGGCTTATCTCAAAGAGATTTTACCTCTTGAGCCTGGCAAAGAGATTTTAGACGTCCATAGCGGTATAGGGAATTTTTTGCTTCCACTGGCCCGAAGGACCACCTGTGGAGAAGGGGTTGATACAGACCACCGGGCCATTTCTGACGCCCGAGAAAATGCTGATTTGTGGGATCTTCCTGAGGTTCGCTTTGAAGTTTCTTCAGCCATAGAGGCTCTGATTAACTATTTGAAAGAAGCAAGGTTTTTCCCCCTGGTTCTTCTTGACCCTCCAAGAGGGGGCTGCAAAGAGATTCTTCGCTTTTTACCTGACGTAGTTTTAGAAAAATTGGTTTATATTTCCTGTGACCCGCCAACTCTGGCTCGAGACCTTAAAATTTTACAAAAGTTCGGGTTTCGTATTATTTCTATCAGGGCCTTTGACATGTTTCCCCAGACTTTTCACCTGGAAAGTGTAACTTTACTGGAGAAGACTTCATAGATGAAGAAAAACTCTCGTCGGGATTTTTTAGCTGTTGGAGCCAAGTTGTTTCTGGGAGGTCTTGCCGCTACAGGTTTTTATATGGCCTTTCATACTTTCCCCAGGCCACCTAAAAAGATTTTTATTAAGAAAGAAGAAATCAAAAACAAAGACTTTTACGTAGCTGAAGATTTCTTCCTGGTAAAAAAGCATAAAAGCTGGCTTGCCCTTTCTCGTCGCTGTCCTCATTTGGGGTGCCGGGTAAATTTTGACCCCAGGCAAGGAATTTTTATCTGTCCCTGTCATCAAAGCCGTTTCACTAAAACCGGCCGTTACATAGCTGGCCCGGCTAAAAAGGACCTTGATGTCTTGACTATTATGCCCAAAGAAGGGGGGTTCATCGTTGAACTCCCGGGTTAACTCTTTTATAGCCTGGGCTGCGGCTAATTCTTTTCTGCTAGCTCTGATAAGCGGAGTTTTTCTGGCCTTTCCCTTCAGGGTAGAGATGCCCCTTATTTCAACCGTAGGCATAGAAGGAGTATTACCCTTTGGTGATTTTGTCAGGGGGTTACACTTTTATACCGGCCAGCTTGCTTTTTTGTTTTTACTGCTTCACATCGTTTATAGTCTTAGGGCCCGAAGTTTTGAAAGAAAGAGCTGGTTTTCCTGGTCTCTTTTGGTGGCCACTTTTCCGCTTACAGTGTTTGCCCTTTTTTCTGGCTATGTAGTGCGCAATGACGAGATAGGTTCTTCGGCAGGCCATATTGCCGAAAGTCTTTTGCTTGAAGTGCCGTTAATCGGTAATTTTTTGAATCATCTTTTGATGGCTGTATCCAAAGAAGGTGTTCATCGGGTTTATGCGGCTCACTTTTGTATTTCTTTTCTTTTGTTTATAGGGCTTTGCGGCTGGCATTTTAATCTTAAAAGATTAAAAATCTGGGATCTGGTTTATGTAGCTTTAGTAGCGATGATTTTAACCGTGTTTTATCCTCCACTTTTGAGGCCATTTGAGCCGGACCTCTCTGTGCTTGGCCCCTGGTTTTTTGTGGGTATCCAGGAGCTTCTAAGGCATTTGCCACCTTTTTGGGCAGGGGTAGTTTTTCCGTCTATCCCGGTGGCAGCCCTTTGGGCCTATAAAAAGTACTCTAAACTTGCGGGTATTATTCTCGTTGCCTGGCACGTTTTTTATTTTTTTCTATCCTTGGTGGGTTTTAGCCGATGAAGAAACTTTTGGTCTTTTTAGGCGTTATTCTTTTGGCTTTTATGCTATTTAAAGAATTGAAGCGGAAGAGGGCACCTCAGGTGTTTACTACCACCTCAGGCCGGGTAGAAATGTGCCTTGCCTGTCACGATGAGGCCCCTGAAAAAGTTCATGCTCGGGAAGTGGTAGGATGCTCTCCCTGCCATTTAGGTAATCCCTTGCGCATGGAAAAAGATTTGGCTCACGCGGGAATGATAAAAAATCCAGGAGATCTGCGGGTGGTAGAAAAGACCTGCGGGCGTCCTGAATGTCATCCCCAAATGCCCGGCAAGGTCAAGAAGTCCCTTATGGCCACTAACAGGGGCATTATAAACGTGCTTCTCCGCTATTGGGGAGAAATCCCTGAAGATGCCAAAAATAGACCAGAAGATAGCGTGGAATATCTTTTAAAAACTGGAAAAAACTCCCTTGCCCTTGATTACTATCGCAAGCTTTGCGGCTCCTGTCATCTGTGGATGGAAAAGGGAAAACTTCCAGATTTTCTGGCAGAAAAAGGTGGCGGATGTGTGGCCTGCCATCTGGTAAAGGGGCCTAAAGAGGCCAAACACCCTGTACTTACCCGCAAGATTCCTCTGGAAAACTGTGTAAGGTGTCACAACCGAAGTGGCCGCATAGGTCTTACTTATCAAGGCCTTTATGAAGACGAAGGTTATGGCACGCCTTATCTTGAGGGTGACTTTGGGGCGGAGACATTAATTGACGGCCGTTTTGTGCGGCGTATTCCAGCGGATGTTCATTATAAGGCAGGACTTGTATGTGTGGATTGCCATATATCCGAAGAAACTATGGGAGATGGAAAGGCTTACAATCACTTTGAAGAAAGCGTAGAGATAACCTGCCGTTCTTGCCATGGAGGTAAAGGAATTACGCGTAAAGGCCGTAAAATTCCTCGGGTCAAAAAAGAAGGGGGAAAGTGGATTTTAGAGGGAATTTTTACCGGGAAAAAACACGAGCTTAAACCACCTGACCCGATAAAATGTGAACACACGGTACATAAAAGGCTTAGCTGTCAGGCTTGCCATTCTCCACGAGTGCCTCAGTGTTTCGGGTGTCATGTGCGCTATGATCCCCGTGAGAAGCAACTCGATAAGCTTACTAACCGGGAAACTCCCGGTGCCTGGGAAGAATTTCGTTCTTATATGCGCCTTGAGGAACCGACTCTGGGCGTCAAAGGTGACGAAGTGGTTATTATCGTCCCGGGATGACAGGATTTTGTTAGCGTGCTTTCCCGTGACGGAGAGCTTGAAAAAGAATTTAAAAGAATTACCTGGTCATTTATGGATCCTCACTCTACGGGCAAGGCTCGTACCTGTGAAGATTGTCATACCTCGGCCAAAACTGTGGGACTAGGTTATGGTTCATTAACTTATCTTGGCCATGGCCAGTGGCACTTTGAAAGTGCTGAGCGAGAGAAGAGCGACCTGCTGGGGCTTGATTTTCCCCTTTCAGCGGTAACGGATCTGAACGGAAAGGTGTTTGTTAATTTTTCCCGTAAGGATTTAAGGGCTTTTACTCCAGAAGAGATAAAGCGGATTTTACGAGTGGGCTTATGTCTTCCCTGTCATAAAGATTTTTCAGATCCGGTGATGAAAAACTGGAAACCCGGTCTGACCTGCCCGGTCTTTAAAGAAAACAATTCAAATTAAGTCAAAAATTTGTAACAATTTGGAAGAGCTTTTGTCAAAGGAAGGCGCTATTTTAGAGCAAAACTTTTAAATGGAGGAGGAAGCGTTATGCATAAATGGTTGATGGTTTTGATGTTATTTCTTTTTAGTGTTACAGGGGTTCAGGCGGCCAAGCTAACCCTGCTTGGGGCAGGAGCTACCTTCCCTTATCCCCTGTATTCTAAGTGGTTTGATGTTTACTATAAGAAGACAGGCATAAAAGTTAATTATCAGGCTATTGGTTCTGGTGGTGGTATTCGTCAGCTTCTGGCCCGTACAGTAGATTTTGGTGCTACTGATGCTCCAATGAAGGATTCTGATTTGGCCAAGGCCCCCGGAAAAATCCTTCACATTCCTATGACTCTTGGGGCAGTTGCCGTGGCTTTTAACATTCCTGGCGTAACTGAACTTAAGCTTACTCCTGAAGCCCTGGTGGGCATTTTCCTCGGAAAAATTACCAAATGGAATGACCCGGCCATACAAAGTGTGAACGATGCTAAACTACCCAATATGCCTATCATTGTAGCCCGTCGCTCTGATTCTTCCGGTACCACTTATATTTTTACTGATTATCTTTGCAAAGTAAGCAATGAGTGGTGCGAAAAGGTTGGGCGTGGTAAATCTGTCCGCTGGCCAGTGGGAATGGGTGGTAAGGGCAATGCTGGTGTAGCTGGCCTCATTAAACAGATTCCCGGAACTATTGGCTATATTGAAGTTGCCTATGCTAAAAAGAATAACATTCCTGTGGCGGCTTTGCGTAACAAGGCTGGTAATTTTGTAAAGCCAACCTTGAAAGCTATTTCTGCCGCCGCAAACATTGACATTCCAGATGACACTCGCTGCTCTCTTACCAATACCGATGCTCCTAATGGCTATCCCATATCTTCTTTTACCTGGATTATCCTTTACCAGGAGCAGAACTACAAAGGCCGTTCTTATGACCGGGCTAAAGAATTGGTTAAACTTCTCTGGTGGTGTATTCACGATGCCCAGCAGTACAATGAAAAGCTTCTTTACGGAAAGTTGCCTCCAATTGTAGTACATAAAGGGGAAAAAATTCTTAAAAGTGTAACTTATAACGGCAAACCTATTCTCTAAAATATTAACTCATTCCTATTAAAAGCCCCCCGAAAGGGGGCTTTTTTATTTTTGAACCTGCCTTAAAATCTCCTTTATGACCTTTGATTGGCAGAAAATCGTAGAAATTTTCTGGCAAAGGCCAGAAGTTATCAGACAAATCGTAGAAAGTTATGGTCCGTATGGCCCGCTGGCCTTTGTTTTTCTTCAAGCTTTACAAGTAGTGGTTGCTCCGCTTCCTGGAGAAGTGACAGGCTTTGTTGCCGGCTATCTTTTTGGGGCCTTCTGGGGTTTTATTTACGCTATGATTGGCATTACTATTGGGGCTTCCCTTGCTTTTTTTCTTGCTCGCCATTTTAGGCGTTTTTTTGCCAGGCGGCTTTCTCGTTCTGAGCATTTTAGGCGTCTTGAAATATTTATGCGCCGAAGGGGTCTTTTTGCCGTTTTTATCTGTTATTTGTTTCCTGGTTTTCCCAAAGATTACCTTAATTACTTTGTTGGGCTTTTTCCCATTCCTTTCAAAGTATTTCTTGTCATAATGATTGTGGGAAGGATTCCCGGAACTCTGGCTCTGGCTTTGCAAGGGGCCTCTCTTTACGAAAAGAACTGGACCATGCTAGCTATAATAGGGGGCTTAAGTCTTCTTTTATTGGGCCTTTTTTACTGGAAACGAAAAGAAATTTACGAATACTTAGATAAAAATGCGCATAGCTTATCTTGACTTGGTAGGTGGCATATCTGGAGACATGTTTCTCGCGGTTTTGTATGAAGCTGGTGTGCCAGAGGAGGTTTTTGAGGAGACTTTTGCCAGGCTGCCTGGCCAAATAACATGGCAAAGAGAGACTGTTTGCGTAAACGGCCTTAAAGCCTCCCGTATAAAAATAGACGCTCAAGATAAAGGCGCTCTACCTCAAAAATATGAAGAGCTTATAAGTTTGGTTGAAAAGCTAGATTTTTCCGGGCCTATAAAAAATCAGGCTAAAAAAATACTCAAGATAATTTTTGAGGCTGAAGCTGAAGCCCACGGTAAATCTTTAGAGGAAATACATCTCCATGAACTTTCTGCCTACGATACCCTGGCTGATATTTTTGGAGTACTTGCTGGCCTTGATTATTTACAAATTAAAAGAATATATGCCTCAGAAATTCCACTGGGCCGGGGGATAATTAATACTTCTCACGGAAAAATTCCTGTTCCAGCCCCAGCTACGGTGAATATTTTAAAAGGTCTGCCTGTTGTAGGAATTTATGAAGATGCTGAAACCGTTACTCCAACTGGGGGAGCTTTGCTGAGGGTTCTTGTTTCAAGCTTCGGGCCAATGCCTTCTATGGTTTTAGAAAAGGTAGGGGTTAGTACTGGAACTTTTATTTTTAAATCCCGGCCAAACATGCTCCGCCTTTTCTTAGGAACGCCTAAAGAGCCTGAGGGTCTTATAGCTGAGACATTGGTAGAAATAGAAACTAATATAGATGACCAGTCTCCTGAAGAATTGGCTTATGTGACGGAAAAACTTCTGCAAGCCGGGGCTTTAGATGTGGGTTTTGTGCCGTTTTACATGAAAAAAGGCCGTCCAGGACTTAAACTATGGATACTTGCTGAGCCGGGATTAACTAGAGATTTAGTTGAGATAATTTTTGCTGAGACCAGGACTCTGGGATTGAGAATTAAGGAAGTTAGACGTTTGAGCTGCTTGAGAGAAATTAAAGAAGTGGACACTCCGTGGGGGAGGGTAAAAGTCAAAAGATCCCTTGCGCCTTTCCCAAAATTTAAAGTTGAATTTGAAGACCTCAAAAGATTGGCACGCTTACACGGAATTCCCCTCTTTAAATTAAGACAAGAGATTGAAGCTTTTCTTTTGACCCAAAAATTTTAAAACAGGTTTAGAAGAGTTCTTGGCAAAAAATTCCAATTAAGTATTGTTTGCTTTGGTTGTAAAGATAATACAGTTTCGGCGCAGCTGAAGCAGTCTAATATGCCTTTTTAAAAGCTTTTTATAAGGAATATTGGTAGCGTTAGTAGCGAAGCTATAAAAAAACTATTTCCATCTCCATTAAATTTTTTATTTTTTTGCCTTTTTTCTCCTTTTTTATTCCCTGGAATTCCTTTATTTTTATAGCTGCTTTTTCCACAAAGTTTCTTCCTCCTATGACCAGACTCTCCGTAAAGTAGTTCACTCGTTGCCTAAAAATTTCGCCTGTCCCTTTTTCTGGCTCACCTAACCCGCCTTTCTCGTAAACAAACCTCCGCAATAGCTCAAGCCTCTCTTTCTCTGTCTTCTTCTCCCAGCTGGTAAGCCCCAGGTTAAGCGAAAGAAAATTTTTGCCTGTCCCTACTCTTGACCGATATCCCAGCGAGCACCAGCGATAGTTCTCTGGTTTCTCCACTATCCCTGCCCGCACTGGGTTTAGCTCTATGTAAGCCAGGCAATTGAGCAAAGCCTCACCGGTTTCTACGATTACGGACTTGAACCTGTCAGCCCAGAAGTAGCCCTTCCTCTCAACTCGCTTGTTGTACCAGCGAGAGAAGCGCTGTTTTACGTCTTGGATATAGCGGGAAAGGTTACCAAGCCTTGCCCGCCACTTCTTGATTAGCTCTTCGTAGAAGAAGATTTTGCGCTTCTGGCCGTAGTAAAGCCTGATACGGCGTTTTACTTCTTCATCGGAGAACTGGTTTTCAGGGAGCATGCGGCAGAGTAGATGGAAGTGGTTTCCCATAATAGCGTAGCCATAGACTTCAACGAAATAGACCTGAGAGAGCCATTGGATAAGGTGGAGCAGGTAGTCTTTTTCTTCAGGGCCGAGGACATCGTGGCCAGGCAGAGCGGTGCGGGAGATGACGTGATAGGCGGCCTTTGGGTCATTCATAAAAAATCTTGGAATGCGCGGCATGATGAAACCTCCTTGCAAGAAAATTTGCCTGTCCCTATTTTCATCGGCCAATTTTTGACAGGGCTTAAAAGTTTGCCTGTCCCTAATATCTGACGCTGACACTGACGATGAAAGATGAGGTTGACAAAATGTCTTAAGATGGCTATAGATTTGTCGGGATCGGGACGTAGCGGGACGTGGCGCAGCCTGGCAGCGCACCTGCTTGGGGTGTAGGGGGTCGGCGGTTCAAATCCGCCCGTCCCGACCATTAGTTTTAAAATAGCCATTAAGGCTCCTGGGAAACTGGGGGCCTTAATTTATTATGGAAAACTAATAAAACCGGGCTTTGGCCTGGGGGGAGGTGAATGATGCGGGCACCAGAAACCATTTGCCAGATTGACAGGTTTCCCGCCCAGGGGGCCCAAAAGGCCACACAAACAGGTTTTATCTCTACTCATCTTTTGGTGGAGATGTGGCAGTCTCCGTTTAATTTACTGGCTGACGCCAAAGTGGTGGAAAAGGCTTTGCGTTACGGCGTAAGTGGTGATTATCACGATGAGCACGGCGAGGTGATCAGCTACCAGTTTTCTCCATATGGTGTTTCTGCCAAAGCTACCTTAGGGGACTCTCACATCTTTATTCACACCTGGCCAGAAAATGGTTATGCGGCTATTGACATCTTTGCTGGAAGTGACGAAGAAGCTTACGAAATTTTTGAACGTTTGAAAGAGGCTTTTAAGCCTCATTATATTCACGCCCTTGAAATGAAACGTGGACAACTGGTTGAAATGGAGGAAACTTGACTCGCTACTGGTGGTTTGAAAAAATTACACCGCATTATTCGCACGGGTATAACGTTATCCCCATTTACGAGAAGCGTACCCCTTATCAGCACTTGCTGATTTATAAAAATCAGCTCTGGGGGCGCTTTCTCGTCCTTGATGGGATAACCCAGTTTACAGAAAAAGACGAATTTATTTATCACGAAACCATCGTCTTTTGCCCGGCGGCCTCTTTAGACTTTCCCCCAGAAAATATCTTGGTTATTGGTGGGGGAGACGGCGGTGTTATTCGTGAATTACAAAAAATTCCAGAAATTAAGTCTATTCTCCAGCTGGAAATAGACCAGGAAGTTTTTAAGGCCTGCCAAAAATATTTACGAGAAATAGCCGGAGATTATAGCGACCCCAGGGTAGAATTTCGCATTGCAGATGGAGCTAAGTTTGTGACTGAAGCTCCTGCGGAGAGTTATGACCTGGTAATAGTTGATTGTACAGATCCAATTGGCCCGGCGGTGGTTCTTTATACTGAAGAATTTTATAAAAACGTAGCAAGGATTTTAAAGCCAACCGGCCGTTTTATTCAACAGGCCAGCATCCCCCGTTTTTATCCTGAAACCCTGCCTATGGCCTATTACCGGGCCCAAAAGGCATTTCCCGTGGTAGAAATACTTAGGGCGCCTGTCCCGTGCTATGGAGATGAAATAGCCTTTATTATGGGTAGTAAAAGTGATTCTTCTCGCCAACCCAAAAGGCCTTATCAGGGAAGATTTTATAACCCTGAGGTGCATTTAGCCTCTTTTGCTATCCCTTCCTGGTGGCAGGATTTATTGCATAAGTGATTTTTCTTCAACACAAATTCAAAAAACTAGGCTGATTACTATGGCCACGGTGTTGCCTCGCGATAGAGATTGCTTTGCTCCGCTCGCAAGACTGTGGTTTTTGTCAAGCATTTTGAGCTCCCATCTACCATTTTTCTTTAAGATAAAGTAGAAATTCCTGTGAAAATAATCCCTCCCTAACCCTCCCCTACAAGGGGAGGGGAACTTTTCTCCTTATAGGAGGGGTTAGAGGGGAGGTCATAAACATTTTCATGTTTTCGCTGTGTATCTTAGAGAAATGGACGGTTGATGACCTCTTTTTGTTAAATAATATTTGAGAAAATCTTCAGTTTGCGGTAGGCCTTAAATAGAACGAATAAATTTTTTATAAGGAGGGTGCCGTGAGCGAGGACATTAAAAAAATGTATCGCACTATTGTTTCTGACCATTTTCCTGACGAAATAAAAATAACTTTTGGGGACCAAACGCTTACGTACCGCAAAAGAACCTGGAAGATAGAAGTTGAGCCGGGAGTTGTTGAAGAACGCGGTTTGCGTTACGGAGAAAATCCCGACCAGGAAGCAGCTTTATATGAATTAATAGGGGGAAACCTTGTTCTTGGAGAGTGTGAGTACATAGAGCCAGGATTAGGGCTGGTCTCAAGCCTTTCTGAAGAAGATATGCTCCAGTTTGGTAAACACCCCAGCAAAACCAACCTTACCGACGTGGATAATTCCCTCAATGTTTTGCGTTATCTGGCGAGAAAGCCTGCCTGCGTTATTGTTAAACACAATAATCCTTGTGGAGTTGCTCATGGAGAAACCATTGAAGAGGCCTTTACCAGGGCCTATCGTGCTGACCGTATTGCTGCCTTTGGTGGAGCCATTGCCTTAAATCGCCCGGTGGATAAAGCCTGTGCCGAAGCTATAAGCCGGGAATACTTTGAAGTGGTAGCAGCTCCAGAATATGAAGAAGGGGCAGTGGAAATCCTCAAAAAGCGAAAAAATCTTCGCATAATTCGTATAAAAAGAATAGACAAGCTTGAAGAATACTGGGGTAAAAGGGTGGTGGAATTTAAGAGCTTGATTGATGGTGGAATAATTGTTCAGCAATCTCAGGTTAACAAAGTGAGGGGCCCTGAAGACCTGAAACCAGCGGTGGCCAAAAAACCTGATGGCTCTGAAATTCGTTGCAAGAGAGAGCCTACCCAGCGAGAGATTGAAGATATGATTTTTGGCTGGGCGGTGGAAATTGGCGTAACTTCAAACTCGGTTCTTTTTGTTAAAGACCTTTGCACTGTAGCCATCGGTACTGGAGAACAGGACCGGGTAGGAGTGACTGAAATTGCCATTTTCAAGGCCTATATTAAGTACGCTGACTTACTCTGCTATGACCGCTATGGTATTCCATACAAACAACTTGAACTTGAGATTAGAAAAGGGTTAAGGCCTGAAGCCCAGAAAATAGAAATAGACGAAGAAGCCAAGGCCAAACGTGCCGGGCTTCCTGGCTCGGTGATGGTCTCAGACGCCTTTTTCCCATTTAGAGACGCCGTGGATGTGGCCATAAAGGAAGGTATTTCCGCCATTATTCAACCAGGCGGTTCCGTGAGGGATTGGGAATCTATTGAGGCCTGTAATGAGGCTGACCCCCCAGTAGCCATGGTCTTCACTGGCCAGCGTGTTTTTAAACACTAAGCAAAAGGGACAGGCAAAATATTTTTGCCTGTCCCTAAACTGGACACTTCTTAATTTGCGTAGGATAATGTTCTTAAATCTAGAGAGAAAGGAGTGTTTTGTGCCCTACGAATGGTTACCGCCCAGTAAAAAGCAAGAGCCCCGCTGGCCAGGTCGTCTGGTGGAAAAAATTTCCCTTGAAAACGGCCTTATCCTTGAAATATGGGACTATTCCCGCAAACTGGCCGGGGACCGCTGGTTGGTGGGAATGCTTGCCCAGATAGTAGTTGAAGCTCCACCTGAGGCCTTTTCCAGCCGTGAGTTTTACGAAGTTTTCTGTGAGGAAGAGGAAGGCAAAGTTTATTATCGCTATCGCAAAGAAAGGACTTTTGTAGATGAAAGAGAATGTGAGGCCCTTTTTGAACAGTTAAAAAAACGATTTTTAGAAGCGGCCCTTAATTATCTTTCTCACCCAAGCTTTAAGGAAAGGCTAATTGCGGCTGAAGTAGCCCTTTACGAGCGCCGCAAGGCCTGGGAAGAACAGGTTAGACGAAAAGACAAAGAAATAGAGAGGCTTGAAGAAGAATGGAAAGACAGACCAATTTAATTGACCTAATCCCTAAAGAACCACTTTCTTCGCCCCCTGAGGGAGCAGAAGATGTAGAAGTTCCCCTTCAAGGTGGAAGTCTTCCAGCGCGTATTTTTTGGGCTTCATCGGCTGCCCCGATTTTATTTTTCTTTATAGCGGAAAGAGAGCCTGTTGATAAATACAACCAGCTAGGCCAACATTTTTTAACCCATGACATTTCTCTAACAGTAATAAGCTATAGAGGGGCTCATGGTCTAAAAGGTGAGGCCTCTTTTGAAAATATTTTTGGGGATGCAAAAGAAGCTTTTTTCTTCTTAGGCGAGAAGTTTCAAAAAAAAGGTTACCGTGGCCAAATTTCTCTTTTAGGTCGGTCCTTAGGGGCTGGGGTGGCCCTTAACCTTGCAGTTGAGATTCCTCACGACATATCGGCCCTTATTCTTGATAGCCCTGTTGTTGATGGTATTTCCTGGCTTGCTCATAGAGGACTTCCTACAGAAAAAGACCCTTTTGGGGTTACTGAAAAACTAAAAAAATGGCGAAAACCGCTTCTGGTTTTTCAGGCCCAAAAAGATGAAGAGGTCTCCTTACCAGAGGCGGAAAAAATGCTTATCTTTTCAGCAGCGAGAAACAAAAGGCTCCTGATTATGCCTGGTTTTAAGCGAGAAGAAACCATAGAAAAAGGCGGCCCCCTTTACGCGGAAACAGTAGCTGAGTTGCTCAATAGGTTGGCTAGCAGATTTAGCCGTCGTAAAACCCATTAACTGAAGGAGGTTATTATGAGCAGAAAAGGGCGTAAATGGATTACAGAAACTCAGGAATTCCAAACCACAGATGATCCTTATCTTCCTAAAAAATATCCTTCAGGTGAAGCCATCTGCCCGCGTTGTCACGCGGTGTTCCGTGATAAGCGCTGGTTGATTGATGAAGAATTTTATCAGGAATTTAAAGACAGTGATCTGGTTCCTAAGCTTCTGTGTCCAGGTTGCCGCAAAGCTGTTGACCGCTATCCCATGGGTTATCTTTATCTTTCAGGTGAGTTTTTTGAAAAGCATCGTGATGAAATCTTACGGGTAATAAACAATGAATATGAAAGGGCCAGGCAGAACAACCCCCTTCAGCAAATCATTTCCATGTACGAAGAAGATGGTCGCACCGTAATTGAAACTACTACAGAAAATTTGGCTCAGCGTTTAGGACGGGCGGTTTATAAGGCTTACAAGGGTGACCTCACTTTTAAGTGGTCAGAAGGTAATAAATTGGTCAGGGTTTATTGGCAAAGATAGGAGGATGAATTTATGTCTAAACACGAAAGACGTCCTCTTACCGAGGAGGAAATAGAATATTTCAAAAAAAAGCTTATAGAAAGAAAAAAAGAACTCTGGCGAGAAGTAGCTGATACCCTTGAAAGAGAAGCAGCTGAGGAGTATCAGGATTTAATTCGCACTGTCCGTGAAGAAGAGGATCTGGCTCTGGCTGACCTGAGAGAGGATATAGTTTTAGCCTCTTTAGAGCCAAAAATAAAAGAACTTGAAGAAATAGAACAGGCCCTTATCCGTATAGAGCTTGGAGAGTACGGCCGTTGTGTTGACTGTGGAAAATGGCTCCGCACCAAGAGACTTGAGATTATGCCCTGGGCAGCTCGCTGTCGCGAGTGCCAGGAAAAATGGGAAAAATTGAAAGCTATTGAATGAGAGTTACAGCCAATCATCTAACCTTTTTGAGGATAATTCTTTTGCCTCTTCCCTGTTTTTTGCTTTACGGTGGCCCAGAGGCCAAGCTTACGGCTCTGGGCATTGGCTCTCTTCTTGGCCTTACTGACTTCTTAGATGGTAAGCTAGCCAGAAGACACGGTTCCACTCCCCTGGGAGCTTTTCTTGATCCTATTGCCGATAAAATTTTTATTGTGGCCCTTTATACTTTTCTTTCCCATTTGGGTTTTTTACCTCTCTGGGTAGCTGGAGGAGTTTTTATAAGAGAGCTTCTGGTTTCATCTTTAAGGCGTAAGGTGCCTGGAGCGCTAGCTGTTACCTGGCTGGCTAAAATGAAAACCACTATCCAGATGTTTGTGGCCGCGCTGGTGGTGGCTATTGTTACTTTTCCAGGGCATACATTTTACTTCCTTCTGGGAGCAGGTGTTATTTTGGTGTTTGGTGGAATTCTTGCCAGGCTAAATTTGATTAAGTTTTTACTTGTAGTTTTTATGGCTTTAGGCCTGCTTCTTTTGTCTTTTCTTGCTATCCCCCAGATTGTTTTGATTTTGGGTTCAGTGGCCCTTTTAGTAACATGGCTTTCAGCTCTGGATTATCTGAAAATAGCTTTTTCCAGTATTTCTTTAAAAGATTTTTTGAAAGTTCTTCCTGGTGCCCTCTGGCCAGCGGTAGTCTTAGTCTTCTCCAGCCAAGCCGGAAGTTGGTGGATACTTATCCCGCTGGTAGTTGTCCTTCTATTTTTGCGTGAAGCCTTATTGTTTTTCAAAAAAGAAAAGGCTCAAGAAATTGTCCCTCTGGTGTTTTTTCTCCTGGCTCTCCTGGCTATGTTAACTAAAGAGCTAATTCCGGTTTATTTAATAGTATCTTCGGTCTTTTTAGTCTTTGAAAACATAAGCCTTTTTATTTCGGCCCGGCCTACACTTTTCCGCCGAACTTAAATTATCTTAACGGGAGCATCTTTTTACCTTATAGTGTCATTGTGAGGTCTCGTAGCCGTGGGCTCAATTACTTTTTTGTCATTACGAGGAGGCCCGCAGGGCCAACGAACTAATCCTTGTCCTGAGCGGTAGCGAAGGAACCTGAGATGGTTTCGCCACTTCGTGGCTCACAAGACTTCCATACTGTCACTGCAAAGAGCCAGAGGCGACGAAGCGGTCCTAATTCTAAAACTAAGCGGAACTTTTAGTTTCCATGGTTTTTTGCCGGGGTATAAGGCGAGAGATTATAATTTCGTAAGTTTCATCGTCGGTGCGAAGTTTTCGCTGGCTGACAGCCTGCTCAAATTCTTTTTCGGCAAGGTAGAGAAAAGGGGCCAGGGTACGCATCCTTTCTTTGTCATGGGCCAGGTAAACTACCCCGTTAGGGGCAAGATATTTATGAAACAATTGATAAAGAGGTTCAAAAAGGCGTCCGCTAAAAACCACTTCGGCTCCAATAATAACGTCAAAGGTGCCTAGCTCTTTAGGGTTACGCCAGTCAAGTTTTTCTATAATTACGTTATCAAGTTGATTAAAGGCGGCGTTAAGGCGCAAAAAATCAAGGCATTCGTCTTCAAAATCGGTAATAACTACTTCTTCGTGGCCAAAAAGGGCAGCAGTAAGCCCCACTATGCCAAGGCCTGCTCCGATCTCAAGCACCCTTTTAACCGGCTTCATGCTGGCCATAAAATCAGCCAATACAATGGCCGCTTCCCATATTTTTATCCAGAAAGGAAAGTCTTCAACTTTTTCAAGGGATTCTTCGGTGATGAGTTCTTCAATGTTTGCCGGCTTAATAATGTTTAAAACTTTGCCGCGGATATTTATAGGCTCTACCTCAAGAGTATATTTTCGGGACAATTTTTCGTAAAGAGGTTTTACTTTTTCTGGTACCTGAATCATGGTTGTAGAAAACTCCTTTTTCCTAATCTGACTTTTATAGTATAGAATCTCTTATTCCGCCAGTATTTTATAGTTACAATATCTCCTGGTTTTCTGGCAAATATTATCTTTTCAAGGTCAGCCTGAGAAGAAATTCTTTTTCCATTGATAGCGACTATTATATCGCCGCCTACCGGGAAAATAAGATTTCCTAAAGAAATAGACTTTTTCTTTCCCATAAAGCCTACTCGCCTGGCTGGACTTCCAGGGAGGGTATGGGTGATTAAAAGGCCTTTTTTGAAGGGCAATTTCAAGATTTTGGCAAGGGTGGGATTGAGCGCCAGGCCTTCTACCCCCAGCCAGGGCCACACCATCTGGCCTTTTTCAGACAGTGCCGTTATTACCGGGCGTATCAGGTGGGGAGGAACGATTTTTAAACCCCCGGCAAACTTAAGGTTTGGCAAGTCCAGAGCAAAACCTACTAGTTCTCCAGCAGAGTTAAAAACTGGGCCTGAGCCTGTGCCTTGAAGGGAAAGGTTAGTAGCGTAAAAGCTTGCCAGAGTCCCAAAAGAAAAACTCACCTTTACCGGATTTTCAATTACCTGGCCAGACTTAATATTAACTTTGAAACGGGGGCGCCCTATAAGATAAACCTTTTCTCCTACCACGAGGCCTCGCTTAGCTAAGCTAACTCCTAACCTGGCGCTGTTGTAATTCACTTTGAGAAGGGCAAGCCCACTTAAATGGTCAACTCCTAAAATTTTTCCGCCTAGAAAAGTCCCGTCAGATAAAACTACATCTACCCACCTGGCTCCCTGAACTAGATAAGCCGGAGCGAGAATTAAACCGTCTTTAGAGACAAAAACTCCTGAGGCTATTTGTTTGGGAACGTCTGAAGAGCTCAAAAAGTCTGTATTGATGGGAGCGGCCATCAAAGTGACAACTTGATTATAAACCCGCTTAACAGCTGTGCCACTTAAGACCTGGCCTGGAAAAATCAAAAAAAATATTAGAATCAGTCCTAAACATTTAGCCATTAAGCCTCCAGAAAATAAAAGCAGCCAGCAATATTCGGTATATCACAAAGGGATAAAAAGTATGAGCTCTCAAAAAACGTAAGAGCCAGGCTATAACGGCTATACCAGAAATAAACGAGGCTAAAAAGCCTATTACATAAACAATACTGAAATGTTCTCCGCCCTGCCATACTTTAAGGGCTTCGTAGAGGCCAGCCCCGGCTATAATAGGTGCAGAGAGAAGAAAAGAAAATCTAGCTGCTTCTGGCCTTTTAAGCCCTACAAGCATTCCAGCAGACATGGTTATTCCGCTGCGCGAGGTCCCAGGTATTACGGCTAAGGCCTGAGCACAACCAATGACCAGGGCTTTGGATAAGTTAAGCTGATAGACAGAGGCTTTTTGACGGGAAAATATTTCTGCCAGAATCATGGGAAGAGACATAAAAACCAGCATAAAGGCCACTCTTTCTGCTGAACGAAATACAGTGGCCACGGCGTCTTCTAAAAGGAGGCCAGCTATAACGCCTGGTATAGTGGCTAGCGCCAGATAAAAAATAAGGCGGGGATTATTTTTTTCGTCACGCTTGAAGGAAAGGACGTTCCGCCAATCCTGCCAGAAATAGATAAGAACGGCCAGAAGTGTTCCCATGTGAAGAAAGACATCAAAGGTAAGGCTTGTGCCTTTAATGTTAAAAAACTTTTCAGCCAGGATTAAGTGGCCAGAACTTGATATAGGTAAAAATTCCGTAATCCCCTGCAAAACTCCCAAGGCTATGGCTTCTAAATAGGTCATAAGCGGTTCTCTCGGTCAGAATAAGCGTTTTTTAATAAAAAGTACCACTACAATGGCTGAAAGTAGAAAGGACAAACTCATAAGAATAAAAAAGGCGTGAGGAGAATCCTGTAAAGGAAGCTTTATATTCATACCGTAAATGCTTGATACCAGGGTGGGAAGCATCAAAACTATCGTAGCCGAGGTAAGGAATTTCATTACCATGTTGAGGTTATTGGAGATAACCGAGGCATAGGCATCCATAGTGCCGGTTAAAATGTCGCTAAATATTTTGGCCATATCAATGGCCTGGCGGTTTTCTATCTGGACGTCTTCAAGGAGTTCCAGGTCATCTTCAGTAAGGCGTAAAAACCTGCCAGATTGAAGGCGGCTTAAAACTATGTCATTAGCCCGCAGGGCGGTGTTGAAATATACCAAGCTCTTTTCAATGTTCAAAAGCTTTAGCAATTCCTTATTTCTCATGGAACGATAAAGTTCCTGTTCATATTCGTTGATAAGCTTGTCTATCAATCTGAGATAGCGCAGATAAATAGTAGCGATGCACCAGAAGAAATGAAAAAGAAAGGGAATAGGCCTTTCCAAAGTGAAATTTTTGACTTTATTAAGGGCCATTAAAAAATCTTCAAAAACGGGATTTTCTTTTAAACAAACCGTAATAATAGCTTCTTCCGTAAGGATTATGCCGATGGGAATGGTTTCATAGCGAATAAAGCCTTCTTCGTGACGCGGGTCAGGCACACGTAGAATGATAAGAAGCTGGTCTTCTTCAAGCTCAATACGAGGTATTTCTTCTTCATCTAGAGGATAGCGCAAAAATTCTGGAAAGACTTTTAAGGTTTCCTGAATATAATTAAGTTCTTCTTCTGTGGGTGAGGTGAGACAAACCCAGCATGGCCGCTCAATCTGCGGTGCCAGAGATAAAACTCCTTTTTCCGCGCGATAAATACGTAGCAAGATCGACCTTCTTCGCTCACTGGACTACCGTTTTTAAAAAAGTTAAAGTTCTAAAATTTGTCTTGTCGTTTACCACAAAATAAAATGACAGGCAACAGAGGAAAAGAATGAGATACGATATTGTAACCATTTTTCCCGAATATTTTGAAAGTCCTCTTGAAGTTGGGGCCATAAAAAAGGCCCGAAAGAGAGGGCTAATCAGTATCAATATATTGAATCTGCGTGATTTTGCTTATGATAAACACAAAATGGTTGACGACCGACCTTTTGGTGGGGGTGAAGGCATGGTTTTTAAGCCCGAGCCCCTTTATAGGGCTATTCAAAAAGTAAAAGGAGAAGGGAGCCCCTATGTAGTGTATCTTTCACCGCAAGGGCGAGTTCTCACTCAGAAGATAGTCAAAGAGCTTTACGAAAAAAAGCATCTTTTACTAATATGTGGTCGCTACGAAGGTATTGATGAGCGCATAAGAGAACATTTTATTGACGACGAAATTTCCATTGGTGATTACGTGGTCTTTGGAGGAGAAGTGGCCGCTCTGGTGATTATTGAGGCGGTTTCAAGGCTTGTACCAGGAGTGGTAGGCAAAAGAGATTCAGTGGAAAAAGAATCCTTTAGCCAGGGGCTTCTTAAGTATCCCCAATATACCCGGCCGCGAGATTTTATGGGTTATCAGGTGCCAGAGGTTCTGCTTTCTGGAGACCATGCCCGCATTGAGGCCTGGCGACGCAGGAAATCCCTTGAAACCACTCTGAAAAGACGCCCGGATTTATTAAAAAAGGCTAGCCTTAGCCCTGAAGACGAAAAAATACTGAAAGAGCTTGGCTGGAAAAAATATGAGTGAGCCCAGACTTTACGTGGCTTTAATACACTATCCGGTAGTTAATAAAGAAGGAAAAATTATAGCCTCTTCAGTAACTAACCTTGACCTCCACGATATTTCTCGCATTTGCCGCACCTTTGGAGTAAGGGGTTACTATGTGGTTCAGCCTCTAAGGGAACAGAGAGAACTGGTAGAAGAGCTTCTTGCCTATTGGCAAAGTGGCTATGGTAGGGTATATAACCCCGATCGCGAAGAGGCCTTAAAGATTTTAAAGGTGCTACCTTCACTAAAACTGGTTTTGAAAGAGATAGAAGAGAGAGAAGGAAAACGGCCTATTTTGATAGGTACTGACGCTCGTGAAGAGTATACTAATATCAAATTTTTGTCCATGCGAAAACTTATTTGGCAAGGTGAAGTTTCTTTGTTACTTTTAGGAACCGCCTGGGGCCTGGCCCCAAAGTTGCTGGACGCCTGTGATTATATACTTGAGCCTGTAAAAGGGGCTCAAAGTGATTATAACCACCTTTCAGTTCGCGCAGCAGCGGCTATTATATTAGATCGCCTGCTTGGCGAAATCTGGTGGAAGGAATAGAAACAAGGAGGAATATCATGATTCCGGTGGTAAGAGAGATTGAAAATGAATACCTGCGAAAAGATCTTCCTGACTTTCGCCCTGGTGATACCGTAAAAGTTTATTTTCGCATTGTAGAAGGGGAAGACAAGGAAAGGACTCAGGTCTTCCAGGGAGTGGTTATCAGGAAAAGAGGCTCAGGCACCGGAGCTACTTTTACAGTGCGGAAAGTCTCTTACGGTATAGGTGTTGAAAGGACTTTTCCTCTGCACTCTCCTCGGCTAGAAAAGATAGAAGTGGTTAAGAAGGGTAAAGTGCGTCGGGCAAGGCTTTACTACCTTCGTGGCCGTACTGGTAAAGCAGCCAGGATTAAGGAGAGACGCTAGTTTTGTTTAGAGAGCCTGTTCGCTGGGAACGAGAAAAGCAGTTTTATCGGCGTTACCAGTACATTGCCGGAGTAGATGAAGTGGGCCGCGGGGCCCTTGCTGGCCCCGTGGTAGCGGCGGCGGTTATTCTGCCTCAAGATTTTGATCATCCAGACTTAGCTGATTCTAAACGCCTTACTCCGGAAAAAAGAGAAGAACTTTATCAATTAATTACAGCCGAAGCCGTGGCCTGGGCCGTAGCTCAGGTGGAAAACCACGTTATTGATGAAATAGGCATTCTTAAAGCGAGCCTTAAGGCTATGGCCGAGGCCCTTGAGGCTTTAAAGCCCCGGCCAGAAATTGCCCTGGTTGACGGCAAGTTTGTTACTCCCTGGGTAGGCCTTCAAAAGGCCATTGTTGATGGAGACGCCCTTTGTAAGTCCATTGCCGCGGCTTCTATTGTGGCTAAAGTTACCCGTGACCATATCATGATTGAGGCCGCCCAGAGGTTTCCTGAATACGCCTTTGAAAAGCACAAAGGTTACGCCACCAAACAACACTTGGAGGCCTTAAAAGCCCATGGCCCTTCTCCCTTCCATCGTTACTCTTTTAGGCCGATTTCAGAAACCAAAAGACCCGAAGAAATTGGGCTCTTTCGCAGAAGAACTCGCCTGTTGCTATTTTAAGCTCAAAGGATATAAAGTCTTAGCCCAGAACTGGCGCACCCGTTACGGTGAAATAGACCTTGTTGTCAGGCGTAAAGACACGCTGGTATTTGTGGAAGTTAAAGCCAGACAGAGTCTTCGTAAGGGTACTCCCGAAGAGGCCCTAACTACCCATAAACAGAAAAAACTTTTAACTCTGGCTAAACTTTATCTCCAGCAGGAAAAAGTGAAGCCTAAAAAAGTTCGTTTTGACCTGATAGCCATTGATTTTTCAGAAAAAAAGCCTCAACTTAGACATTACCAGGGGGTGATTGAAGATGACTACTGATCGCAAAAAACGCGAAGAAGAAGCGCTTAAGAGTAAGAGGCAGCCTCTCTGGCCAGAAAAAGAACTTCCTGACTGGCGAGAACTTCTTAGCGCTCCCTCTGAAAAGGCAGAGGAAATCATGCAGAGTCTTTCTCTTCGTGAGCAATTAGCCCTTATTCTTCAGGCCCCCTGGGAAGTGAGAGAAAGGCTGATTGTTTTTTCGCCCCAGGCCGAACGCCTGGTCAAGGCCTTGCCTCCTCAGGAGTTTTTCTGGACGATTAAGGCCGTAAGCCCGGAAGAGGCCGTTACCCTTCTTTCTATGGCCACGCCGCTTCAGCTCCAGTTTCTCTTTGATTTAGACTGCTGGCGTAAAGATCAGCTTGTGCTTGAACGGGCCCTAGCCTGGCTTACCCTTCTTTTTGAGGCCAGTGAAGACGTAGTGGCCCGCTGGCTGAAACAGGTAGATTTTGAGTTTCTGGTTACCCTTATGAAGCGCCTGGTTGAGGTTTACAAGCGGCCTGATGGCGTTGACCTAACCGAGGCCCGGGACTGGCTTCCGCCTTATACCCTTGATGATATGTATTTCGTAAACTTTCGTCTGGATAAGTTTGAGCCTTTATCCCGTCGCTTGATTGAAATTCTCATGGAGTTTGACCAACCCCGGTATAGAGACCTGATGGAATCTATCATCTGGGAGCTTCCGGCAGAAATGGAAGAGCTTGCCTATCGCTGGCGCAGGGCCCGCCTGGCTGACTGGGGAATCCCTGATTATTACGAAGCCATAGATGTTTATGCTCCCACTACACCTGACCACCTCCGTCGTATTGAACCAGCTTATCTACCCGCTCCTGAGGAAGAAGAAACTCCTCCGCCGGCCTTTCTGCCGGCTATTCAAACTGAAGGGGTTGAATTTCTAGCGGAAGCCATAAGTCGTCTCAAGGATTACCGTCAGATAGAGAGATTAAAGCGAGAACTGGCCTGGCTGGTAAATAAAGTTTTAGTGGTGGACATAGGCACCATAGATGATGTCGAGGAGGCCCGTCAGGTCTTTGACAAGGTGGCTGGTTATTTGAATATCGGCTTGGAATACTTGGCTCATGGCCAGGTTGAGGCCGCGGTAAAAATCCTTGAAACTTATTTTCTGGAAGATATTTTTCGCCTGGCCCAGAAATTAATTGTTGACCTGCGGCGTTATGCCAATGAGATCCTTACCCAGGAAGGCATAGACTCTCGTATTTTCCGCCATCTGGACGAACCTTACGCCTCTTACCTTAAGGGAGTAACAGCTAAAGATGCTAACCGCATTATGCTCTTTCAGCCTGAAAAAGTGGGTACTGCTGAAGAGTTTCGTTTCTTTAGACGCCTTGAGGAAATAGACCGCGTAAGACGAGTGCTTTCTGAAATTGCCTACTGGGCGCCTCTTATCCAGAAGGCTTTTGGTATTCCGCCGGTATGGCTGGCAGAACTTGCCCTTAAAAAGACCAATCTCCTTGAACCAGCAGACATTAAGTGGAGTACGCTGGTTTTAACTTCTCTGGGGAACTGGATTACTGAGAGGAAGTTTCGTTTTGAGGCCCTTCCTCAGGAAAAGTGGCCTGAGGTTATTTCCAGGCTTCTTGGCAAGCACCCTGGTTCTGGCCGTAGCGTGGTTAAGGAAAAAATAAAAGAAGAGACTTTTGAAAACTTTAAAAAGCTTGCTAGAGAAATTGCCCCGGTTGAAGAAGACCATCTCAAAAGCTTTCTTGACTTATGTTTTTTCCGCGCTGAAGAAGAATTCGCCTTTGCTGACGAAAAAAACATCCCTGACCCGCGCTATGTACAATGCATGTTAATAGAGCTAAGGGAAGCATGATAGATATTCCGAACTCCTGGGAAGCGCTGGCAAAGGAAGTTGTTGTTAACAAACCCCCAAAAATTATCCTCATCGGCGGAGTTGATGTAGGGAAAAGCACTTTTTCTTTTTATCTTCTTGAAAAACTCCTTGAAGCAGGTATTAAGGCCGCACTTCTTGACGCTGATGTAGGCCAAAAAGACGTAGGCCCTCCTACCACCATAGGCCTAAAACATTTCAATACCCTGGAGGAACTAAAAAAAGAAAGGCCTTTTTCCGCTGAAAGACTTTATTTTGTGGGCTCTACCACACCGGTGGGGCATCTTCTGCCTCTGGTGGTTGGGACAGGCCTTCTTGCCCACGAAAGCAAGGCCGAAGTTACGGTAATTAATACTACCGGGTTGATTAAAGGTCCGGGTGTGGCTTTAAAGACCTTTAAGATTGAAAATATAAAGCCTGATTTGATCGTGGCTTTTCAAAGAGAACGAGAGCTTTATCCAATTTTGCAGGCCTTTAAACACTATCCCGTGCGCTTGCTTGAAGTCTCTCCCAAGGCAAGCCCTAAAACTATACCTGATAGAAAAAAGCGGAGAGAGGAAGCCTACCAGAAATATTTTTCTGATAATCGTTTAATAGAACTCAACCGGCGAGAGATAAGTATCCAGAGGCCGAGAAAAATTACTCCTCATCTTCTTTGTGCCCCATAGTGTTTCGTCAACTGTGTCCGC
>NZ_LSFI01000031.1 GCF_001642325.1 Thermodesulfatator autotrophicus
CCTGCGGACACAGTTGACGAAACACTATGAACTTTTCAAAAATTGATAAATCTGTATGATGAACTTTTAATATCAAAATTTTATACACAAAAAACAATAAGTTTCCAATAATCATTAAAAAAAGAAAGCATGAAATAGATGTAAATTTACATCTTATTCAGGGAAGATCTAAAATAGGCAGGAGTTTTTAATTTTATCCTCAGACACAATTTTTGGTCGTACTCTCAGTTTTGGGAGGTTAAGGAGAGAACTTTCAAGGATATGCGTGGTAGAGATACGAGAAGGAAGGGCGAAAGGATCGGATTCTCAAGTGGACGGAGGGTAGTCCTTTAGTGAGGAAGGCATACAAAGCGTTTAGGCTTAAGATTTTTGGTGAACTTGAGATTTTTCCTGATGAGGAGAGCAGGCGTTAATTTTAGTGCCAGATAATTTCCTTTAAAGAAGACCTCTAGTACTCACGCCTAGTTTTTGGTAATCTCTTGTAACACTTGTGTAGTAAGGGATAACGGCTTTTTGTGTATCTATCAACTGTCAAACTCGGGTTCGTAAGCAGAACGCCAAAAAAAGATTTTTAGAGGTTCCCTAGTATTTTTTCGGCGGTTATTTTTTCTTGCAGGAGAGCAAGGGTTTCTTGAGGAGTAGTAAGTCTTCCGACGATTAGTTTTAAAATCTTTGCTCCTTTATTTTTATAATATTCGCGTAAAGGCCTGGTTCTTTTCTTATAAGTTTGCCATTTACGGTAAATAAGCTCTATATAGTCATCATCACGGCCTTTGCGGTCGCCACCAATATCCCGGTGGATACGCTCAAGTATCTCTTCAAAAGAAGCTTCTATTGTCACCACCAGGGGGATAAAAATCTTTTTAGCCAGGGCTTTGGCCTGACCCTGGTGGCGAGGAAGCCCATTCATAATAATTATTTCACGTCCGGAGAAATTTTTAGCCTTAAGGAAGGAAGTCAGTATTTTTTCGGCCAAATAAAAATGCTCGTTTTCAAGGAGAAGGCCTTCTTCAAGGACTTTTTTAATGAAGATTTGTTCTGATGGTAAGATATCATACCGATGGGCCCCTTTGGCAATGGCCCTTAATTCTCGGCCAAAATCAAAGTGAAGGCACTTATAACCAAAAAGCCCTACTTCTTCTAAGAGATCTCCCAAAGGGCTTTTCCCCACTCCTGTTGGTCCAAGAAGAAGTATTCCCTTAAGCATAAATTAAGGAATGATAGCTTCTACAAAAGCTTTGGGGTCAAAAGGTTCAAGGTCTTCTAGTTTTTCTCCCAGCCCAATGAAGGATATGGGAATTTTGAATAAATGGGTAAGGGTTAGAACTATACCACCTTTGGCTGTCCCGTCCATTTTGGTGACGATTAAAGTGTGTATGGGTAGGGCTTCTTTAAACCACTTGACCTGGCTTACTGCGTTTTGGCCAGTGGTGGCGTCAATGACCAGTATATTTTGATGAGGAGCTCCTTCAACGGCTTTGCCTGCCACTCTGGCCATTTTTTTTAGTTCTTCCATCAGGTTATATTTGGTATGAAGGCGGCCAGCGGTATCAATGAGAGCTACGTCAATCTGCCGGCTTGTGGCAGCCTTTAAACCTTCAAAAACAACAGAAGCCGGGTCAGCTCCAAGTTTTTGTTTGATAACAGGGATTTCCATACGTTTGCCCCAGTTTTCAAGCTGTTCAATGGCCGCAGCGCGGAAGGTATCAGCTGCTATGAAAAGAACGGAAAATCCGCTTTTTTTCAAACGATAGCCTAACTTAGCAATGGAAGTGGTTTTGCCAACCCCGTTTACCCCTACTACAAAAATAGCTGCCGGCCTTGCTTCTGGGGGGAAAGCAGGGGGTTCAAGGGAAAGAATCTTAAGCATTTCAGCCTTAAGGGCTTCTTTAAACTCAGAAGTTTTAAGAAGCTCACCCTGTGAGACCCTAATCCTCAAAGGAGTTAAAAGCCTTTTGATAGTGTCAATGTTAATATCAGCGGTTATTAAGGCCTCTTCAAGTTCTTCAAAGAATTTTTCATCAACGTTTCTTTCAATAACAAATACTTCACCCAGGCCTTCTTTGAGCTTTTCTCGTGTGCGTGAAAGCCTTTCCTTAAATTTTCCTAAAAGTTTTTTCTCTTCAGGGACTTCAGCGGTTTCTTTTTTATCTTTTTTGCGTAGCCACTTGAACATAGGAAATCCTTGCATTAAAAAAAGTTAAATTCGGTTTAAGAGATATACTACGTTAAAGGACTTGGCAAGAATGGAAATAAGACTTGATCTTTTACCTGCGGAAAAAAGAAGGAAGCTTGACCTAGAAGGCGGCCTTCCCTTTGGGCGTATCTTTACTGACCACATGTTTTTAATGCTTTACGATGAAGCCAAAGGCTGGCACAGCCACCAAATAAAGCCTTATGAGCCCATCTGCCTTGACCCGGCAGCAGCCGTTTTCCACTATAGTCAGACCATATTTGAAGGGTTAAAGGCCTATTACGGTGTTGATGGTCGTATCAGGCTTTTTCGGCCAGAACGCAATATGGCTCGTATGAACTATTCAGCCAGACGTATGTGTATGCCCTCTATTGACGAAGGTTTTGTATTAAAGGCCCTTAAAACCCTGGTTGATATTGAAAAAGACTGGGTTCCCAGGGAAAAGGGTTCAGCCCTTTACATCAGGCCCCTGATGATGGGAACCGAAGCCTTCTTAGGCGTGAAACCAAGCAGTGAGTATATTTTTTTCATTATCCTTTCTCCAGTAGGTGCTTATTATAAAGAAGGTTTTAATCCCATCAAAATTTACGTTACAGACAAATATGTTCGCGCTGCTCCAGGGGGAGTGGGAGACGTTAAAACCGGTGGCAATTACGCTGCAAGCCTTATGGCCTCTGAAGAAGCAGCCAGGTTAGGCTATACCCAGGTGCTCTGGCTTGATGCGGTAGAACGCCGTTATGTGGAAGAAGTGGGCACCATGAATATTTTCTTTTACTTTGAGGAAGAACTGGTAACGCCTGCTCTTACCGGGACTATCCTTCCTGGAATTACGAGAGAGTCTGTGATTCAAATGGCTAGAAGTTGGGGCCTTAAGGTTAGTGAACGCCGTATTACCATAGATGAAGTTATTGAGGGGGCTAAAACTGGTCGTCTAAAAGAATGTTTTGGCACAGGGACAGCGGCGGTTATTTCTCCAGTAGGCTGTCTGGCCTATAAGGGCAAGGAATATATTATTAATGAAGGAAAAACAGGCCCACTGGCTAAAAAACTTTTTGAAGAGCTTACCGGGATCCAGTACGGCGAGAAACCTGACCCTTACGGCTGGATACAGTTCGTTCCTTAATTCTTTTCTCTTCTTGAATAAGCTGGCTTAGAAGGTCTTCAATATCTTTAAACTTGAGTTTTATTTCAAGACCTTGGGGTAAATACTTTTTAAGGGCTTCTTCTTCGTTCCAGATTACCACATCTTTTATAATATTTTGCAATTCGTTTAAATTGTTAGGCCAGGAGTAGAATAACAATTTTTCTATAAAATCGGCTGAGAGAGAAAATATTTCTCTATGATACAAATGGGCGTAATGTTCCAGAAAATGTTGGGCAAGAAGAGGTATGTCTATTTTGCGTTCTTTTAAAGACGGGAGATAAAGGGCAAATTCTGATAGACGGAAAAATATCTCCACGTGAATTTTCCCGGCCTTGAGGACTTCTTCAGGAGGCCTTGAAAGAGATACAATCAATTTAGCCGAACTTTTTACGGCTTCTTTGGCGCCCAGGGGGTAAAAATAGCCGCTTTCAATAAAAGAAAGGAGCTTTATCTGGGTTTTTAGCGGAAGATAATCAAGGTTTTCTATATAAAGAACACCCTCTCCCGCTCTGGCTAAAAGTCCCTTTTTTTCTTTTTTGATGTTAGGTAAAGTTTTAGCGGCAAAACCGAAAAGCACCGCTTCAATCATTTCTGAGGGTAAGTTCTGAGGAGAAAACTTGATAAAATTTCCGCCGCGATAAGCCTGGATATGACGAGCAATTAATTCCTTGCCTGTTCCTTTGGCTCCCCAAAGTAATACTGGTGAAGGAATAGAGGCTAATTTAGGAATAAAATTTCTTAATTTGACGATGCTTGCGTGTTTTCCTATTAAAGGATTTTCTCTTTCTTCACGCGTTAGTGGTAAATGGCTTGAGAACATTTCTTCAATGAAAGAAATAAGACGGCTCACTAAAAGAGGGCGTTTTAGAAATCTGGATTCCTTTTCTTTTAAATCCAGGGAGGGGGTTTTTTGACTTATGACCAGAATTTTGACATTTTTTCTGAGTCTAGAGAGAACAGACTCTACCATTTGGGGAGGTATTTTTTTGGGTTCAACCAGGATTAGCAAATTAGCGTTCTCTAGCCGTGTTTCATCAAGCTTGGCCAGAGTTAACAAATGGCTAAGATAATGGCCGACTAATTTATCTCCACTGATTAATTTATACTTTATCATTATTTGTTTTTGATAATGCAAAAAATGTGCCTTTTAAAAGAAAAAGGGAGTTACAGGAAATAATTTCTCTGAAAACTTTATGTTTTCTAGCTTTTAGGAAATTAGATTTGAGGGAAATTTTTTGGAGTCTAATCAGGTATAATGGGAAAAAATTTTCCTATTATGGGAAAAATTTTTCCTTTTAGGCACCACAAGTCTAATAAAAAAGAAGTGGTCTCTTGCAAGAAACTGCTAATAAGTTATTTTAAATATACCTTTGATCCCGGGTCGTCTAATCGGCAGGACATGGGGTTTTGGCCCCCATAGTGGTGGTTCGAGTCCACCCCCGGGATCCAACTTGAACCCTTCCATGGACACTATCCTTGAAGTAAAAAATCTAAGCAAGAAATTTGGGGCTTTTTGGGCCTTAAAAGACGTCTCTTTTACCCTTTATGAGGGAGAGATTTTAGGGATTCTCGGGCCAAATGGAGCCGGAAAGACCACTCTTATAAATTGCTTGCTGGGCCTGGTTTTACCCACTGAAGGCCGCATAAATTACTTTGGCCTGCCTTTCCCAAAATATCGCTCCAAAGTGCTGGAAAAAGTTAATTTTGCTTCAAACTATGTGGGGCTTCCCCTTTCCTTGACCCTTGAAGAAAATCTTTTGGTTTATGCCCATCTTTACCGTCTCAAAAATCCAAAAGAAAAAATAAGCGAGTTACTAAAGCTTTTTGGCCTCTGGGAAAAAAGAAAACTTCGTACGCGTACTCTTTCTTCAGGCCAGATGATGCGCCTTTGCCTGGCCAAGGCCTTACTTAATGAACCCAGGATACTTCTCCTAGACGAACCCACTGCTGGCCTTGACCCAGAAATTGCTAGAGATACCCGCAGCCTTTTGCAGAGTTTAAGCCACGAAAAAAATACAAGTATTATCATTACTTCTCATAACCTTTCAGAGATAGAGCGTATAAGTGACCGTGTCCTTGTCCTTCAAAAAGGACAGGTTAAGGCCCTCGGTACCAAAGAGGAACTTTTAAAAAGCTTTGAAGCCAAAAGCCTGGAAGATCTTTATTTCAGGTTAAACCTATGAATCCCAGACGTATTTACGCGGTAATATTAAGGCAAGTTTTTCTTTATCGGCGGAGTTTTACCAGGGTGCTTGATGTTTTTTACTGGCCTACGGTAGATCTCCTTCTATGGGGATTTATTACTATCTATTTAGCCAGAGGAGGAGCTTCCCTTCCTCCTTACGCCTCGTTTTTCCTGGGAGGCTTGATTCTTTGGAATATCCTTTTAAGGGCCCAGCAGGGGGTTTCTGTTTCATTTTTAGAAGATATCTGGGCCAGGAATTTAATCAATCTCTTCGTTTCTCCACTAAAGATATCAGAATATCTTGTGGCCCTTGTGTGCATAAGTTTAATCAAAGTCGCCTTTGCTTTTGGGGTTATGTCTTTTCTAGCAAGCCTTTGTTTTGGTTTTCAGGTTTTCAAACTTGGTTTCTGGCTTTTGCTATTTGTTTTGAATCTCTGTGCTATGGGCTGGGCCATTGGTCTGGTGACCATGTCAGCTATTCTCTGGTTTGGCCAGGAGGCCGAGATCCTGGCCTGGGCTCTCGCCTTTCTCTTTTTGCCAGTGTCAGGGGTTTTTTATCCAGTGGAGGTTTTGCCTGAAGGCTTAAGGCAGGTGGCTACCATAGTGCCGGCTTCTTACGTGTTTGAAGGTATGCGTGAGGTTCTTTTAGCCAAAAGCCTTAACCTTTCTCTTTTACAAAAGGCCTTTCTTTTGAATTTGTTCTATCTCTCAGGAAGTCTGGTTTTATTTTTAACGGTATATCGTAAGGCCCTGGAAAAAGGCACTATCCCAAAGATTGGAGAATGATTGCAATTTTTTTATTTTAGTCTAAAATTTGTAACGCTTACTTGACAAGAAAGCCCAAGTCTTTTAAAGATTTTGAGCCGATCTGGCAGTGGAGGAGTAAAAATGGCTATATTTACATCTCAGACCCCGATGTTGAAAAAGGAAGAAGTAAAAAGGGCCTGGTACGTGGTTGACGCCAAGGGTAAGACTTTAGGTCGTCTGGCAAGCATTATTGCTTACCGCTTGCAGGGCAAACATCGCCCTGACTACACCCCTCATGTTGACGCCGGGGACTTTATCGTAGTGGTAAACGCTGACAAAGTGAAGCTTTCTGGCAAAAAGCTTGATCAGAAGATTTACTGGCGTCATTCTGGCTACATGGGAGGGATTAAGCTTACGCCAGCCAAAAAGATGCTTGCTAATAAGCCTGAAGAAGTTATCAGGCTGGCGGTAAAGCGTATGCTTCCCAAAAATCGCCTGGGTCGCAAAATGCTTAAAAAGTTAAAGGTTTATAGGGGGGAGGCTCACCCTCATACCGCTCAGAAACCAAAAGTTTTAGAAATCTAAGAGGTGAGACAAGATGGCTAAGAATCCTGAAAGGTTTTACGCTACTGGCAAGAGGAAAACCGCTATTGCCCGTGTCTGGATTATGCCTGGAAGTGGCCAGTTTAAAGTTAATAACAAGCCCTTTGAGGAATATTTTTCTGATAACGTAGTAGCCAGGCACGTGGTAGAACAGCCCTTTAATGTTACAGGCACTTCTGGCAAGTTTGACATTATCTGTACAGTCAAAGGCGGTGGCAAGTCTGCTCAGGCAGAGGCCATAAGACATGGTGTGGCCAGAGCGCTAATAGTTTATAACGAAGAGCTTCGCCCTTCTCTCAAAAAAGCTGGTTTTCTTACCCGTGATGCCCGCGTTAAAGAGCGCAAGAAATACGGTCTTCGCGGGGCACGGCGCGGCCAGCAATACTCCAAACGCTAAACTGGAAGCTGTCAGGGGAGCCACTTGGCTCCCCTTTAATTTTTTATACCATGCTAAAGGTAGCCATAGTAGGGGCCACAGGTTATACCGGGCTAGAATTGTTACGTATTCTGGCTAACCATCCAGAGGTAGAGGTAGTTTCTGTAACTTCCAGGGAAAAGGCTGGCCAAAAAATAAAAGATGTTTTTCCTTTTGAGGCCCGTTTTGCTGATCTTGTCTTTGAAAAACCAGACGTTGAAAATATAGCCCCAAGAGTGGATTTGGTTTTCTTGTGTGTGCCTCACGGGGCGGCAGCTATAACGGCCAAGGCCTTTCTTGAGGCGGGAGTTAAAGTTATAGACCTTTCTGCTGATTTCCGCCTTAAAGACTCACAAGTTTACGAAAACTGGTATAAAACTACCCATCCCTGTCCTGAAATTATAGAACAGGCTGTGTACGGTCTTCCAGAAGTTTATCGGGAGGAAATAAAAAAGTCCTCTTTAGTGGCTAATCCTGGGTGTTATCCCACGGCAAGTTTACTTCCCCTTATTCCTTTGCTTAAAGAAGGCTTGATTGAGCCTCAAAGTATTATTATTGATGCCAAAAGTGGTGTTTCAGGGGCAGGCCGGAGTGCCAAACTTCGCCTTATTTTCTGTGAGGTAAACGAAGACTTTTGCGCTTACAATGTGGCCATGCATCGGCACACTCCAGAAATTGAACAGGAATTGAATCTAGCCGCAGGTTCTTCTTTCAGTATAAACTTTACCACCCATCTGGTACCAATGAGCCGTGGTATCCTTGCCACCTCTTACGCTTCGGTTAAAGAAGGCGTTACTGAAAAAGACCTGAGAGGAGCTTTAAGCGGCGCCTATAGCAAAGAGCCTTTTGTTAAGGTGTTAGAGGAAGGTCAATATCCCCAGACAGCCCATGTAAAAGGGACAAATCTTTGCGTTATTGGCTTAAAACTTGATTCCCGCACCCGAAGGGCCATTATTATCTCTGCTATTGATAACCTTGTTAAAGGGGCAAGCGGCCAGGCCGTGCAAAATATGAATATTATGGCAGGTTTTTCTGAGACCATTGCCCTTGAAACAAGGCCTCTTTTCCCTTAACTATGCGCAACATAAAGCTAACCATTGCTTATGACGGTACCAATTATCTCGGCTGGCAAAAACAAAAGGTAGGTCCTACCATTCAAGGTGTTTTAGAAGATACTCTGAGGCGCCTTCTCGGGCACAAGGTAAAACTTAGGGCCGCAGGCCGCACAGACGCTGGAGTCCACGCTTTAGGGCAGGTGGCCAACTTCCTTACTACGAACAAAATGCCTTTAGAAGACATGCATCGGGCTTTAAACGCCCTTCTTCCCAAGGACATCGCCATTGTCAGGATAGAAGAAGTCCCTATCAAATTTAACGCCCAGTACGACGCTAGGTATAAAACATACTTCTATCAGATTTATAATCATCCCATCAGGAATCCCTTGGTGAGGCTTTATTCCTGGTGGGTCCCGCAAAAACTAAATCTTGAAGCCATGAAGGCCTGTTTGCCGCTTTTTGTAGGGCAAAAAGATTTTGCCAGCTTCAAAAAAGCAGGTACAGAAACCAAGACCACCATTCGCACTATTTTTTCGGCGGAGCTTAAGCGGGTGCCAGGGGTAGCAGGCATGCTTCGTTTTGAGATTTCAGGAAGGGGTTTTTTACGATATATGGTAAGAAATATCGTGGGAGCTCTAGTGGAAGTGGGGCTTGGTAAGCTAACTTATGAAGAACTGGCAAATATTTTAGAGGCTAAAGATAGAGCCCTTGCTCCACCTCCGGCCCCACCACAGGGCCTATTTTTGAAAGAAGTAATATACGAAACCAAAAGGAGGGTTTCTCGTGAAAGAAAAACTAGCAACCAGAGTCAAACAGCTTAAACCATCAGCTACTTTGGCGGTGAACGCCAAGGCCAAAAGCTTAAAGGCCAAGGGCATAGACATTATTAACCTTTCAGCTGGTGAGCCAGACTTTGACACCCCTGACCATATCAAGACTGCTGCTATCAAGGCTATAGAAGAGGGCTTTACCCGTTACACTCCTGTGCCAGGGATTCCTGAACTGCGGGAGGCTATTGTAAGCCGGCTGGCAGAAGACTACGGCTTAACCTATAAGCCTGAAGAGGTGGTGGTCTCCTGTGGGGCCAAGCAGGCCTTGTTTAATCTGGCTCAGGCCCTATTTGAGCCCGGTGACGAAGTCTTGATTCTGGCCCCTTACTGGGTCTCATATCCACCAATAGTTGAGCTGGCTGGAGCTAAGCCGGTAATCGTTCCTTCAAGCAGGGAAAATAACTTTGAGCCCAGAATAGAAGACATTGCTAAGGCCATAACTCCCAAAACAAAAGGGATTATTTTGAACAGCCCTTCAAACCCTACGGGCCAGATTTATAGCCGCAAGTTTATGGAAGAGTTAGCCAGCCTTTTGAAAGAAAAGGGTTTGGTAATAATTTCTGATGATATTTATGACAAGCTTCGTTTTGACGGCCATGGGCCTGAAAATATTTTAACGGTGGCGCCAGACCTTAAAGACCAAACCATCATGGTAAACGGGGTTTCAAAAACTTACGCCATGACTGGCTGGCGTATAGGCTGGGCAATAGGGCCAGAAGATATTATTAAAGCCGTATCAAAGATTCAGGGGCAAAGCACCTCTAACGCCACCTCGGTGGCTCAAAAGGCGGCCCTTGAAGCCCTGGTCGGCCCTCAGGATTGTGTAGCGGAAATGTGTACTTCTTTTAAACGCCGGGCCAAACTTCTTTACGATGAGATTACTAAAATTCCAGGCTTAAGCCTTCCTGAACCGAAGGGGACTTTCTATGCTTTCATTGACTTTTCAAGTTACTACGGCAAGAAAGCTCCTTCTGGCCAGGAAATAAGGGACTCATTGGGTATTTGTGAATACCTCCTTGAGGAAGCAAAGGTGGCTACGGTGCCAGGGGTGGCCTTTGGCGACGATAGATGTTTAAGGATTTCCTTTGCCAGCGCCGATGAGGATATTAAGCAAGGGATTGCTCGTATTGCCGAGGCATTAAGTAAGCTTGGTTAAACTGAAATCTTTCTTTTAGTGGTGAAAGAACTGTTAGCGGGGGGCACAAACAGAGGGCAATTTAAGCACTGTTATTGTGATCTTCTCTTGATATGTCAAACGAGCGAAGCAATCCTGTTTTGGCTGATATTGAAGATACCAAAGAGCGCCACAATGACTATGTCACCCTTGAGATGGCATTTTGTTATGTGAAAGGATTTTTGTAATAATTTGATGTTTGTTTTGTGCTCCCAAAAAGATAGCTAGGAGCAAAGATTGCAACAGCCCCTTTTTTCTAGCGGGAAAAATTGGCCAGAATTTTTTTCTTTTCTATCTAAAATTGTCTGTTTTTTGTTCATCTTTTTTTTTTCTTATTAGTTGAGACTCTTCAGGCTAAAAATCACTCGGCAGGAGAACTTGAAGCCTTTCTAGAAAAAGCTACAGCCACGGCTCTTGAGTTAGGTCTTAACATTGATGAATATCCTTCTTCATTTACGGTATTTGACCGTAAATTAATAGAACGAACAGGGGCCACTACTATCGCTGAGCTCCTGCGGTTTGTTCCAGGTCTTGAGGTTATCAGGGAGGGCAACGGTTCTTTTCACTTAATTGTTAGGGGTAATTATTCTGATAGGCGGGTTTTGATTTTATGGGACGGACAACCATTAAACGTGCTTCACACTAGAAGGGCTTTGAGTTTTATTGGGGCTTTGCCGGTAGATATTCTGGAGAGAATTGAAATTTCAAGAGGCCCTTCCTCAGTTGTTTATGGTTCTTATGCTGAAGGAGGAGTAATTAATCTTATTCCTCGTAAATGGGAAAATGCCGGCGAAGTAGGGGTGGCCTATGGAAGCTTTGATACAAAGCGTCTTTTTACTTCAGGAGGAATAATAAAAAATGGCTGGGACGTTCAAATAAGTGCTGGGGCTAGCGATTCTCACGGAGATAAGTTTACTGTAAAAGACATTTTAGATATTCCCGGGCAGGTAAATACGGCTTCTGAAACTAACTGGCAGGAAATTAGGCTAAATAAAGATGATTTTACTATTAAATTTTTCCGTTTTTTTATTGATTTAACCCGATATTATGGCGTAACTAACAGATTGCCGCGTACCAACGAACCAAGTGCTCAAATAGAACAAATAGGAGGCCAGTTTGTTTATAATTTTTCATGGAACCACTGGTTTGATACCTCTTTGTACTTAAACTGGCGCGAAGATTCAATTGATTACGGTACATATTATGCTTTTCATCCCGCTCCTCCTGAAAGACTGCCTCCTTTTGAAAAACCAACTTTAGCTAAAGAAAAAATTGGTCTGCGAGAAGTTTCAGGAGGTCTTAATTTTCACTACCATTATGGCAAACATTGTTTGACCTGGGGGATAGAATTTTTAACTAACAAGATACGCTCAGTTGATTTTTGGGCGAATCGTCATTTACCAGACCTTACCCCTTTAGGTTCTTTAACCAAGTTAAGAGACCCCTGGCCCCATGAAGAAGAAAAAAGATGGGCTATTTTTTTTCAAAATCTGTGGGAAATTTCCTCTCGAGACGAAATAAATATAGGCCTTCGTTATGATAAATACGATGATTTTGAAGGCCAGTTTAGCCCTCGTTTAGTCTGGATTCATCGTTTTTCAGAAAAGTTTCTCTCTAAACTTATTTACGGACATGGATTTCGTGTGCCAGATCTGGATTCACTTTATAGTGATCATACTCCTTTGGTTTCTGGTAGCAGAGATCTTAGACCAGAAAAACTTGATTCTATAGAAGCGGTATTCATTTGGAAGCCTTCTTTTAGAGAACGGGTGAGCTTAAGTCTTTATCACATGTGGCTTAAGAATACACTTGGTCGGAGGACTCCAGCTAATCTTTCCGGATGGCATTTCAGGCAAGGTGGAGATGAAAAAGTTTGGGGAGGAGAAATTGCTTATCGCTATCAGGGGATTAACTGGGATATTTATCTTTATGGTAGCTATCAATGGGGAGAAAATGAGTTTGGAGACCCTCGTCCATACGTAGCTAATGTCTTAGCTGGTGGAATCATTTCTTATTCATTTGGTAGAATACCGCTAGAAATCAATTTAGGGATTAATTACGTAGGTTCACGCTGGCGTGATAAACATAATCCCGTTGATATATCCTCTTCAAACTATGAAGAAGATAATAGAGATAAACTGAAGGGATATACCAATATAAACTTAAAGCTAAATTATAGCCTAACAAATAAGATAACTATATGGACAGCGGTAAATAATCTTTTCGACGATGATATACGATATCCGTCAAGTTATAGAAGTATTCCAGAAGATTATAGGGAAGCAGGCCGTTATATAGAAATCGGACTAAAGTTCAAGTTTTAGGTTCTAAAAAGTGGGTATTAGGTTTTTGCTAGTATTAATTATTATTCTTTTCATTTTTTGGGGAAATAAAGTTTCCCAAGGGAGTTCATTAATTACCATAGAATCTCAAAAAGCTCGTCTTACATTAACCCTTTTGACCAAGCTTATAAAATTAGAAAAGAATCTAAAACGGAAAAAGAGAATAAAAATTTTGGTATTTTTGCCCCGAAATAAGACTGCATTCCAAGACCAAAATGTTGTAAATGAAGCTATTAAAAACTTTTTAAGTGAGAAACTTGATATATTTGAAGCTATTTATGTAAATAAAGTGGAAGAAGTCCAAAATGTAATAGAAAAATTTATGCCAGATATAATTTATATTGGAGGGATGTCACCTCAAATTGAAAAGCTTATAGACCTGGCTAATAGTAAAAATATTTTAACTGTAACTCATATTTCTGAACTTGTTTATAAAGGAGTTGCTATTTCTCTAGATTTAGAAAGGAGAAGAGCTTGTATTTTAGTAAATAAATATGCGTGGCAAAAATTAAAATTATCCTTTCCTGATATAGTTTTAGAAAAGATGTCTTTTGTAGATAACATAGATGCGAAAAATATCTAAAAATATATCATTAAAAACTTTTTTTGTCTTAGCAATAATTTTGTCTTTTTTGATAACTATTGGTACTATCTTGTGGGGTACTTATATCTTGAGGCAGCAACTTTTGCAAGAAAGAGAAAAAACTATTCATCTCTTATTAAGACAAACTGTTCAAACTATAGTTCCTCCCCTTAAGTATAAAATAAAAAGCGAAGTAGAAAGAGCCCTGAAAGACTTGTTAAAATTTGAATTTATAAAAGGTGTTAAAGTTGTATGGAAAGAACCTCAGGTTTACAGTGAATTAAAAGAAATAGATAATTTAAATGAACGAGAAAAAAATGGAAAAAGAGAGATTTTTTCTATTGAAGTAGGAGAGTTTGAAGGTGAAAAGATTATATATAAATTCCATGATAAAAGCGGACTTGATGGAATTTTAGAAGTTGTTATTAATGATAAATCTTATCAAGAGCTTATTAAAAATGTAATAATAAATTTTATAGCTATAGGTCTTTTGTCTGCTACGATTCTTTGTCTAGTTATATACTTTTTTTATTATTATGCTACAATTCCTATTATTAGATTAGCAAATCATCTTAGAGAGATTAAGTCTGAGAATGAATTGACAACTTTTCCTGATATAAAAGGTCCAAAAGAAATAAAAGAATTATTATCAGCTTTTAATGAGCTAGTAATAAGTATCAATAAGTATCGTAGAGATCTTGAAAAAATTTTAGAACAATGGAAAAATGAAGCTAAAAGATCTGAAAGTGCTAGCCAAGCAAAAACGAGATTTTTAGCTAATGTTTCTCACGAAATAAGAACACCTATGACGGCAGCTATAGGTATGTTAGAGATATTAAAAGAAGAATATCCTCATTTTGATAAAGAGAAATTTAGTCATTTAGAAAAGTCAATAAAAAGTTTGAAGTCACTCATTGATGAAACACTTGATTTTGCAAAACTTGAAGAGGGCGTTGAAGAAATAAAAGAAGAGATATTTGACTTTAGAGAATTTATTAATGAAATAAAATATTTATTTTCACTAGAAATAGAAAAGAAGAAATTGGATTTTGAAATATTTATTAGCCCTGATATTCCTAAAACTTTTAAAGGTGATGTCTCAAAAATTAGGCAAATTTTGATTAATCTGCTCTCAAACGCCATCAAATTTACGGATAAAGGTAAAATTTCCCTTAAAATTTTTCCTGAAAAGGTGGGAGAAAAAATTGTCTGGCTTCATATTTCAATCAAAGATACTGGTTCTGGTATAGATCCCGCGGACCTTGAAAAAATTTTTAACCCATACGAAAGGTTAGATGACTCTTATCGCAAACCATATCCTGGAACGGGTTTGGGGTTAGCAATCTCTAAAAGATTGGCAGAACTTCTTGGCGGAAAGCTCTGGGCAGAAAGTGAAGGAATAGGGAAGGGAGCTACTTTTCACTTGTTGATCCCTCTTAAAAAGGCAAGTGAAAATAGATTGCTGAAAAAAGAAATTCCTCATACCCTGCGAGGAAAAATTCTTCTCGCAGAAGATAATCCGGTTAATCAGCTTTATTTCCGCCGTGTTCTTGAAAAACTGGGACTCACCGTGGTAGTTGCCTCAGATGGTATAGAGGCCTTTGAAAAGGTCTCTCAACAAAGTTTTGACCTGATAATTTTAGATATTCGTATGCCCGGTTTAAATGGTTTAGAGCTTGTTAAGCGTTTGCGAAAAAAGGGTTTGACTATTCCTATTTTGGCTCTTACGGCTCATAACGTACACGAAATAGAAAAAGAGGCGTTTGCCTCTGGTTTTGACGACTTTTTACAAAAACCTATTTCTCATGAAGAACTTGCCCAAAAATTGGCCAAGTGGTTATCTTAGCTCTTGCTACTTGTGTTTAATCTTTCTACTATGCGGAAAGAACTTAAATGGCTGAGAGGTAAGTTATGAGTGAAAAAATAGAGTGGAAAGATGCCCTTAATCTTCCTCGTACAGGTTTTCCTATGAAGGCCAACCTGGCTAAAAGAGAACCTGAATTTTTGAAGTGGTGGGAAGAGATAGATCTTTATCATAAGATGTTAAGGTACCGAGAAAATTCTGCCCTTTATGTACTTCATGACGGGCCTCCGTATGCCAATGGGCATATTCACATGGGCACGGCCTTAAATAAGGTCTTAAAAGATATAATAGTCAAATCAAGGCACAAAAATGGTTTTAAAAGTCCTTATGTCCCTGGTTGGGACTGTCACGGCCTTCCCATTGAATTAAATGTAGAGAAGGAACTTAAAGTAAAACGCGGGGAGCTTTCCAAGCTTACTATTCGCAAACATTGTCGGGAATATGCCGAGCGCTGGATAAACATTCAACGAGAAGAATTTAAGCGCCTGGGAGTAATTGGAGACTGGGAAAATCCCTATCTCACTATGAGCTATGATTACGAAGCCACTATTGCTCGCGAATTTATAAACTTCTTGGCGCAAGGCTCAGTTTATCGTCGCAAAAAAACTGTTTTCTGGTGTCCACACTGCGTAACGGCCCTGGCTGAAGCTGAAGTGGAATATGAGCCTCACCGCTCACCTTCTATTTACGTGAAATTCCCTCTGGCTGAAGATGCTTACGAAGTGCTTCCAGAAGAGCTTAAAAATGAAAAAGTCTTCATTGTCATATGGACCACCACACCCTGGACGCTTCCGGCCAATCTGGCCATTGCTTTAAACCCTGAGTTTAAGTATGTGGCGGTAAAGCTTAATGATGAAGTTCTAATTCTTGCTGAAGGCAGGCTTTCTGCCCTGGCAGCGGAATTAGACTTAGAAAAGGTGCCTTCCATTGTAGCCTGTATTAAGCCTGAGGATTTAGAGAGGAAACACGCCAGGCATCCCTTTTTAACTCGTGAGTCCCTTATTGTCCTGGCTGATTATGTAACTCTTGAGGCAGGAACAGGTTGTGTGCACACTGCCCCTGGCCACGGTGAAGAAGACTATGAAACAGGCCTTAGATATGGTCTCGATATTTATGCTCCGGTGAGCCCTGAGGGTTTTTTTGATGAAGATATACCTGAAATTGGCGGAAAACACATTTTTAAAGCTAATGATGAAATTATTGAAATACTTAAACGTGAAGGCAAGCTTTTACATGTTTCAGAGATAGAGCACAGCTATCCTCATTGCTGGCGTTGTAAGAAACCGGTTATCTTTCGGGCTACTGAACAGTGGTTTATTTCCATGGAAGCCAATAATTTGCGTAAAAAAGCCCTTGAATGGATTGAGAAAATCCGCTGGATACCCCACTGGGGAAAAAATCGTATTAAAAGCATGATTGAAAAGCGGCCTGACTGGTGTCTTTCTCGCCAGCGCTCCTGGGGCGTGCCTTTAACCGTTTTTATCTGCAACCAATGCGGCGAGTTTTTAAAAGACAAAAAGTACTACGAAAAAGTCTTGGCCCTTTTTGAAGAAAAAGGGGCTGACGTCTGGTTTGAAAAAGATGTCTCTGAGCTTCTTCCTGAAGGAACAATTTGTCCGCAGTGTGGCAGCCGGGATTTTCGTAAAGAAGAGGACATTCTTGATGTCTGGTTTGATTCCGGCGTTTCTTTTGCCGCGGTCCTTGAAAGGCGAGAAGAATTAAAATTTCCTGCTGACCTTTACCTTGAAGGTTCAGACCAGCATCGTGGCTGGTTCCATAGTTCACTTCTCTGTGCCGTAGGCACTCGCGGGCGTGCTCCCTATGAGGCTGTTCTTACCCACGGTTTTGTGGTTGACGGCCAGGGACGAAAGATGTCCAAGTCTCTGGGAAATGTTATCCCCCCGGAAAAGATAATCAAACGCTATGGGGCGGAGATTTTACGCCTCTGGGTAGCGGCAGAAGATTATCGTGATGATATTCGCCTCTCCGATGAGATACTAAAGCGTTTAACAGAGGCCTACCGAAAGATTCGCAATACGTGTCGCTTTATGCTGGGCAATCTCTACGATTTTGTCCCAGAAAAGGATCTGGTGCCTTTAGAGGAACTTCCAGATTTTGAACGTTATATACTGTTTCGTCTTTCAAAGCTTATTTCTCGCTGTCTTAAGGCTTACGAGGACTACGAATTTCATATTGTCACCCATGGTATTCACCAGTTCTGCGCCGTGGATCTTTCAGCCGTTTTTATTGATATCAGCCGGGATACCCTTTATTGTGAGAGTCCTCAATCTTTTTCACGTCGGGCAGCTCAAACCGTGCTTTATCACGCCTTAACTGCTATCACCAGGCTTATGGCGCCTATACTCTCTTTTACCGCTGAAGAAATATGGCGCTATATACCAGGTGAGAACAAAGAAGAAAGTGTTCATCTGGCCTCTTTTCCTGAGCCCTTTATCACCGAGCTTGGTGATGATTTTATTGATAAATGGGAAAAACTTATGGGCATTCGGGCTGAAATCACCAAGGCCTTAGAAATAGCCCGTAAAGAGCGAAAAATTATCGGAAACTCTCTTGAAGCCGAAGTAATTTTAACGGCAGCTTCAGAAGAATTACTTGCTTTTCTTAAAGCAAATCAAGATATCCTGGCTTACCTAGCCATTGTATCTAAACTTTCAGTAGCCGAAAAAATTGAACCTCAAGAAGATGAAGTCTTTTATCAGGGTGAAGAGATTCCGGAACTCAAAGTTCTGGTGAAACGGGCTCCCGGGGAAAAGTGTGAGCGTTGCTGGAAGTGGAGCGAAGAGGTTGGCCAGAATGAAGAAGGCCTCAAGGTGTGCCCTCGTTGCTATAAGGTGCTTAAAGAATCATGGCAAGAATTTCTCAAAAGTATTTCTTCATAACTGCCCTGGTAGTAGTTTTTTTTGACCAGGTAAGCAAATTTTTATTTCAGCAAATTGTTGCCCCTGGAGAGGCCAAAGTTATAATACCGGGGTTCTTCAAGCTGGTTCATGTGTGGAACCCCGGGGTGGCTTTTGGTTTTTTTGGTAATCATCCTGCCTGGGCCAAATATCTGTTAATGGCTGTTAATTTGATAGCGGCTTTAGGATTATACTTTTTGGCTAAAGATAAACCAAAGCAGGTTCAATTTTCTGCTGGCCTGGTGGCTGGTGGAGCTATTGGTAATTTTATTGATCGGGTTTGCCATGGCCAGGTGTTTGATTTTCTTGATTTTCATATAGGTCCTTATCACTGGCCGGCCTTTAATCTGGCGGATTCTGCTATCACAATGGGTGTTTTAGGGCTTATTCTGATATTTTCTCGTGAGGATAAGCTAAAATAATATTAATTAGGAGCACAAAACATATAACAACAATTGGAAACCGTTATTGCGAGCCCCCACTCCGTCATTACTAGTGGAGCGTAGTATTTTTTTATGAGACTGCTTCGCCTGTCACGAGCGAAGCGAGGGATCTCCTCGCAGTGACAATATGGAAGTTATTGCGAGCCGCGCTTCCCACTTCGTCATTGCGAGCCACGTTCCCCTTCTCGTCATTGTGAGCTACGTTCCCCTTCTCGTCATTGCGAGCTACGTTCCCCTTCTCGTCATTGCGAGCCACGAAGTGGCGAAGCAATCCCTGCCCCGAGTGGTAGCTAAGGGATCTGAGATTGCCATGGCGCTACGTTGCTTTGTGATGACGTTTTATCATGTAAAAATTTTAGATTAATAATTTTGGTTACTTATTTCGATTAAAGAATACATGAGACTTAAACTTAAATTTTTCCCTGAAATTCAAGAGGGCTTTTATGCCCTTTCTTTTGAAGAAATAAAAAATAACGTCAGGCGAATATTCAAAAATGCTTTTTTGATAGAGGGAAATAAACTAGAAATAGGCTTGGAAGAACTGTTTCGAGCCGAAAAATTTTTTTCGTCTTTACAAAAACTTTTAAATTCCTCTGGTAAACCTTTGCCCGTATCCCTCGTGCCAGAAGAAAAAGAAGGTCTTTTTAGGCCAGGTAAAATTTACCTTCTACCTGAGACGGCCAAGAAATTACGTAATCAAGTTAAAGACTGGCCTTATCCTGCCAGCCTTATCCCCTGGCAAAAATTTTACGAGCTAGAAATTCCCTCAACCAAGGATTCCCCTTCCAAATTTCCCCTTAAAGACTTGCTCTTATTAGGGCCTTTTCCAGTATGCCCGCTTTGTGGCTTGAGATGGCACAAGTCCACCAATTGCCCGGGCGTAAAAGGAGAATTTTTTGAGTTTCCGTCTTTTCTTTTAAATAAAACTCCTCAGGCTATGCTTACTTTTTTCCTGGAAACATTAACAAATAAGGCATCTAAGGAATCTTTCAAGTTTTGGAGTAAGCGCCTTTTTTATCTAAGGCCAGGTGTACTCAAAAATATTCTAGCCGCTAATCCAGAAACATGGGAAAGAATGCCTAGGAAAGGGCTTTCTGGCCCGGGGGGAAATTTTTCTTTAGCCCTTGAGGCCCTTTATCATGGACATTTAGATGAAAGTAAAAGGCGTTTTAACGAAGTTGATTCTTCGCAGGAACTACTTGCCTTGTTAGGGCTTATATTTGTGGCCATGGTAAAGGGTGATTATGCTGAAGCTATTTTTAACATTGAGAAAGCCAAAACCCTGGCTCAATCTCCTTTTCTTAAGGCTTATCTCTCTTTTTTAAGGGGGTGGCTTAGTGAAATAGACAACAAACACTTTGAAGCCGAAGAACATTATAAAGAAGCTTTAAAGCGAGACCGCACTTTCTGGCCGGCCAAGTATCATCTGGCAAGAATTTACATCAAAATTTCACCTAATAAGGCCAGGAATCTCGCTTTAAGCATGACTTCAATATCTGAAGCAATTCCTTTATTATTAAGTGAACCCTTGTTTATACCCTTCTCTTTAGAACTTGAGAAAGAGATAGAACTTTTTTTTGAAAGTCGTCAAAGAGAGGCCATCAGAAAGCTTGCCCAGGCAGAAAACGCATTAAGACCAATTACAAAAACTATTCCTGAAGAAGACAAAAATATTTTTCAGGAAAGGATCAATGAACTTCGGGAAAAAATATATAACGGCGGGTTTAAAGACCTTATTTGGGCGGAACAAAAAGCAATGGAACTCAGCCTGGAGCTCCAGGGTTATCTTTTCCGCAAGGTAAAAAAACTGCGTGAAAAGTATAAGGAGCTCAAAATAGAATACGAAAAATATGAAAATTATTGGAAAAATTATCCTTATCGGCAGGATGCCCAAGAATTTAAATCAATGCTTGACTCTATATTAAAAGACTTAAGAAGTCTCAATACCCTGTTTGAAGGTAACGCCTCTAAACGTTTAAAACAGATTCAGCTCAAATCAAAGCAAATAGAAAAAAACCTGGAACTTCTAGAAAAGAAAAAACAGGAGCTTGAACAAAGACGTAAATTTTTAAAACAACTAAATTCTTTCGTTAAAATATTTGTCATTTTAGAGAGCCTTCTTTTTGGAATCTTTGCTGCTATTCCCTTTATGGAACATTTCTTTAAGGTGGAAAAACCTCCCTTTTTTTCCATTGAAGCCTTCCTGGCTTTTTCTCTTTTAATTTTATTGTTCTCACTTTTTTATGCATTGCGTCAAAAAAATTAAAAAATTCCCTCTTGCCAAACCAAAAGGCGTGATTATATTAGCAGCCAGCTAAGGTGAGTGCTAATAAAAATCCCAAAGGAGGGGGTATGAAGATGAAAGTAAAACCGCTTCACGATCGTATTCTTGTGCAGCGCATTGAGGAAGAAGAACGCACCAAAAGTGGCATAATCATCCCGGATACCGCTAAAGAAAAGCCTATTATGGGTAAAGTTATTGCGGTAGGTGATGGCCGTATCCTTGAAAACGGCCAGAAGTTGCCTCTCAGCGTAAAAGAAGGCGATCGTATCCTTTTCGGCAAATATGCCGGAACCGAAGTCAAGATTGAAGGTGAAGAATATCTCATCATGCGTGAAGACGATGTCCTTGCCATTATTGAAGATTAATTAATTCCCTAAAAACAAAAAATTTGAAAAAAGGAGGTTGGGAATATGGCGGCAAAAGAAATTCTTTACGGCCAGAAAGCTAGAGAAGCTCTGCTCTCTGGTGTAAATAAACTTGCTGACGCTGTAAAAGTAACCCTTGGTCCTAAGGGCCGTAATGTAGTACTGGAGAAGGCTTTTGGTTCTCCTACCATCACCAAAGACGGTGTAACCGTAGCCAAAGAGATTGAGCTTGAATGTAAGTTTGAAAACATGGGTGCTCAGATGGTAAAAGAGGTGGCCTCCAAGACCAGCGATGTGGCTGGTGATGGTACCACTACCGCTACCATTTTGGCCCAGAGCATCTTCCGTGAGGGCACCAAGCTCGTTACCGCTGGTATCAACCCTATGGCTCTTAAGCGCGGGATTGATAAGGCCGTTGATGTAGTCGTAGAAGAACTTGAAAAGCTTGCCAAACCCTGCAAGACCCGTCAGGAGATTGCTCAGGTAGCTACCATTTCTGCCAACAATGACCCTGAGATTGGAAACATCATTGCCGACGCCATGGACAAAGTCGGCAAAGAAGGTGTTATTACCGTTGAAGAGTCCAAGAGCCTTGAGACCTACCTTGAAGTAGTTGAAGGTATGCAGTTTGATCGTGGTTATATTTCTCCTTACTTCGTAACTGACCCAGACAAGATGGAATGCGTCCTTGAAGACGCCTACATCTTGATTTACGACAAGAAGATTAGCTCTATGAAGGACCTTCTGCCTGTCCTTGAGCAGGTGGTGCGTTCTGGCAAGCCTCTACTCGTAATTGCTGAAGACGTAGAGGGTGAGGCGCTGGCTACCCTCGTAGTCAACAAGATCCGTGGTGTGCTTCAGTGCTGTGCGGTGAAAGCCCCTGGCTTTGGTGAACGCCGTAAAGCCATGCTTGAAGACATCGCCATCTTGACTGGTGGCCAGGTGATTTCTGAAGAGCTTGGCTTCAAGCTTGAAAATGCTACCCTTGACCAGCTTGGCCGGGCTCGTCGTATCATCGTTGACAAAGAGCACACCACCATCGTAGATGGTGCTGGCTCCAAAGAAGCTATTGAGGCTCGTGTAAAGCAGATTCGTGCTCAGATTGAAGAGACCACCTCTGACTATGACCGTGAAAAGCTTCAGGAGCGCCTGGCTAAGCTCGTGGGTGGAGTAGCGGTTATTTACGTAGGTGCCGCCACTGAAACCGAGATGAAAGAGAAGAAGGCTCGGGTAGAAGACGCCCTTAACGCCACCAAGGCCGCAGTAGAAGAAGGTATCGTGCCTGGTGGTGGAACGGCTTTTATCCGCTGTATCCCTGCCCTTGATAACGTAAAAGCCGAAGGTGACGAACAGCATGGTGTTGACATTATCCGTCGGGCTTTAGAAGAGCCTCTGCGTCAGATTGCCTTTAACGCTGGCTTTGAAGGCTCCATTATTGTAGAAAAAGTGAAAGCAGAAAGTGGCGCTGTAGGCTTTGATGCGGCTACCGGTGAGTTCAAAGACCTCATGGAAGCTGGAATCATTGATCCCAAGAAGGTAAGCCGTACGGCCCTTCAGAACGCGGCTTCCATCTCTGGTCTCTTACTAACCACTGAGGCCATGGTGGCTGAAAAGCCCAAGGAAGAAAAAGGCGGAAATACCCCGCCAGCTCCTGAATTCTAATAAAGTCTAATAAAAGGCGGCCGAAAGGCCGCCTTTTTATGTTTTTTAGAAAGTTCTTCTCACCTCCGCGACATTTTTTGTCAACTCGACAAAATTTTCCTGAGACCTGTGCTTGTCCTAGCAAAGCGAAACTCTTATTGCGAGGCCTTGTCATAAGCCGAAGCAATTTCAATCAAAACAATCTCTATCCAAGAGCGAGCCTCAAAACCTAAAAATTTTTATATGCTATGACCTGGCATCTATTTTGTATTTTAACCAGGTAAAAAAGTAAAGGAGGCAGATCATGAAGAGGATATACTTGTTAGCTATTATGATGTTTTTTATTTTAACCTCTTCGGCTTTAGCCCAAGCTCCAAGAAACTGGGGTTGGTGTGGAGGGTGTGCAGGTATTTTTGCGGATATGATATGTAGTGGTACTCCGGTTACAATTTCTGGTCAGGTAGTGGGGGTATCTCCGGGGCGAGGATACATCCTTAATGTAAATGGTGAAAATGTTATTGTAAGTGGTATGGGGCCAGTGTGGTATTGGAAACGTTTAGGTGTGCTGAGACCAAGAGTTGGAGATATCATCACCGTTGATGGGTATCAGGTAACTTTAAGAAGTGGAGAGACGGTTATTTTTGCTATAAATGTTACTACTTACGATGGTAGAACAGTTCAACTGCGAGATCCAAATACTTGTTGTCCCCTTTGGTTTAGAAAAAACTTTAGAAACCCTCAAAATTTTAAGAAAAATAATTTCCCTTTGAGACAGAATTATTATAACCAGCCTTATAATCGGCCTTAAAAAAAGATATGGGCCCGATCTTAATTTGGACCTCTTCGTCTTGATCGGGCCTCTTCGTTGACCTGACAAACTTTAAAAACTTTCTTATATTTGATTCTATGCGCTATTTAATAATTTTTACTTTACTTTTTATTATATCCCTTCCTAGGCCCGGTTTTTCTCTGATGAGCCCGGAAAATGAGGCCAAGCTCGGCCAAAAAGTTCTTAATATGCTTAGGAAGCAAAATTCTTTGGTGGAAGATCCTGAGGTTATAAATTATGTGGCGCAGGTAGGCCGAAGAATAATTGCCCATATAGGCCCCCATTATTTTCCCTTCCGCTTTTATGTAATAAAAGATCCAAGTCTAAACGCCTTTGCCTTGCCAGGGGGTTATATTTTCGTAAATACCGGCTTACTTGAAGAGATAGACCGCGAAGACGAACTAGCCGGAGTAATTGCCCACGAATTGGCTCATGTTCAGGCCAGGCATCTGGCCAAGCGTATTGAAAAGCTTACCAGGCTAAATCTGGCCACCGCGGCGGTCACTATCGTAGGGCTTTTGCTAGGGGGCGGGCAGGCCGGGCAGGCCATTGCGGTGACTTCTTCTGCTTTAGCTACCACTAAAGCCTTAGCCTATAGCCGGGCTGATGAAGAAGAAGCAGACCGCCTGGGTTTTGAGTATTTGACAGCAGCTGGTTATGACCCAAAGGGTTTTATAGATGTCTTTAATAAGATTTTGCGGCACCGCTGGCTACTTTCAGAAAATATTCCTAGCTATCTCCTGACTCACCCTGGTACCGCTGAACGCATAACCTATCTTGAAAGCATGATTGATTATTACAAACCAAAAGTAACCTATAAACCCGACCCTTTTAAACTTAGAAGGATACAGGTTCGCGTTAAGGTATTAACCCACGATGCAGGCGATCTGGTCTTGAGATATCAGCAAGAGCTTCAAAAAAGTTCTGATGACCCTATGTTACACTATGGCTTGGCCCTTTCTCTGGCCAAGCTTAGGCGGTTTAAAGAGGCTATTAATGAGCTTACAAAAGTAATTCAAATGCTTCCTGAAGAGGATGACTTTAAGCTTGATTTGGCTGAAGTTTATTTTCAGGCTGGCCAGTATAACGAAGCGATGGCTATTCTTGAAAAGTATGTCAAACGCTATCCATATCGGAAAGGTGCTAAATTTTTGCTGGCCAGGTGCTATCAGGAGACTAAAGACTATCAAAAAGCGCTAACTATCTTTAAAGAACTTGAAAAAGACTTTAATGAATATCCAGAATTCCATTATTATTTCGGGCAGCTTTATTCAGCTTTGTCTAAATCAGGTCTGGCCCATTATGAATTTTCTTGGTATTTCCGTCTTAAAGGAGACAAGAAAGTGGCCTTATATCATTTGCGCCAGGCGTATAAAAAGTTGCCTCCTGAGAACCCTTTGCGTTCTGAAATAGCCACTAAATTAGCCGCCTCTTCAAATAAATCAAATAAAAAATAGCTCTTGTAAATATCTAGGCTTGTTTTTTGGGCTGCTCCATTTGTCCGAAGAAAGTCATAGTGGAGTTTTTTCCCGCGGTGTCATTGCAGGTTTTTTCTAACATGTCATGGCGAGCCTTTCTTCCTGTTGTGTCATGGCGGGCTTTTCTCCTACCCTGTCATCGCGAGCCACAAAGTGGCGAAGCAATCTCTCATCTTAAGGTCAAGAGGTCTGAAGTTTGAATTATGCAAAGCCATTTAATACCGTATTAAATCCAATTTAAAAATTTTTTCTTCATAAACGAAAAGAAAATTATGGAGCCCTTTAAGTTTTTCTTTTTAGACAGTTTCTTTCATCCACGTCCAGAAGGATTTCTGTTTGTAGTAGATAGGTTCAAGGCCTTTGCCATTGGCAGCGTCTTTGTTCTCCTGGGGCTCTCTGGCCTCCTTATGACCCCTAAGTTTGGCTTTGGCCTTCCATTTCTTAGTATCCTTTACGGAGCGTTACATTTTCCATTAGCTCTAAAGAATAAAGCTTTCATTTCATCAAAATACCTTGAGCTTTCCGGTCTCTATAGCCGAAAAATTATTCCTTTAAATAGAATAGATTTTTTCTTTCTAGATAGCTTAAAAAGAAGTTTTTTTCTGGGATGTCAGCTTAAAAATAAAAAGCGTTATATTCTGGCTGCTTTCAGGCCTCCAGGTGGAGAAGTAACAGCTTATAGAGTTGTAGATGAGCTTGAAAAGTTAAAAATCCCTTTTCGCGACGAAACCCTTTGGGAAATATCAATGGCCAATTCCTCTCTTCAGGATAAGTTTCACCTGCTTTCTCAGAGAAAAGCCCTTTTGAAATCCTGCTTTCGCGAAATGCCAAAGGATTTTCTCATTTTTGGTGCTTTTTTCTCCCTATTTGCTCTTTTCATAGCCTTTATTCTTCCACCAGAAGCCCCAAAGCCTATAAAAGTAGGATTTCCGACTTTTGCTCTGGTGATGGCTCTTTTGTCTTTTTTAACACTAGGAAAAGACGCGTTCATTTCATGGGAAATAGAACTCCTAGGAGGACGAATTTTTATCAAAAAACTACTTTTTGGAAGTTTCATTCTCTCAACCCATCAAATTACTAGGCAAGAAATTCTCCGAACCATTCCCAGGCCCTATATTTACCGTCCTGCTCGTTACACTGATTTTACTAAAGGGCTTACGTTCCGAATCATCACCAAACAAGGGGTCTTTTCTTTGGGGGCACTTCTCAGCCGAAAAGATATTGAAAGATTAAATTCTTTTATAAAAAATTTTTAAAATCCCCCATCTACTTATACCTGCCTGATCCATTCTTACTATGTACAAGTGCCCAAAATATCGTAGAGGCTATATCAGCCAATAAATACAAGATATTGTGTGCTATCATGTTGACAGCCCCAATAAAATGGGATAGCTTCGAAACTAAGTTTTTGAGCAGGGGGGCAAGATGGAGCCTTTAGTAAGGAAACGTGATGGTAGTTTTGTGCCATTTGATAGGCGCCGCATAGCCAATGCGGTCTTTAAAGCGGTAAAAGCCGTAGGCAAAGATGACCGTAGAATTGCAGATGAGATTGCCGATGAGGTATCCTTAAAACTTTATCGCAGCTTCTTTAAATTTGGTAATGTTCCTCACGTAGAACAGATTCAGGACCTGATAGAAGATACCCTCATTGCCCATGGCCACGGTGACATTGCCAAAGCTTACATTCTTTATCGTGAAAAGCGTAAACAGGCCCGAGAAATTGGCAAGGCCATTGTTGACGGCATAAATCTCATTGAAGACTATCTCACCCAGGAAGACTGGCGTGTTCAGGAAAACTCAAACATGAATTATTCACTCCAGGGGCTTAACTTTCATATCTCTTCTTCAGTAGTAGCCCGCTATTGGCTCACCCGGCTTTACCCTGCAGAAATAGGCGAAGGCCACCGTGAAGGAGATTTTCATGTTCACGACCTGGGTATTCTTGGTCCTTATTGTGTTGGTTGGGACCTTTATGATCTTCTTCTTCGCGGTTTTGGTGGGGTGCCAGGTAAAGTAGAATCAACTCCTGCCAAGCACTTCCGCACAGCCCTGGGGCAGATTGTAAACTTTTTTTACACCTTACAGGGAGAAGCAGCTGGAGCCCAGGCTTTCTCAAACTTTGATACTTTATTGGCTCCTTTCGTGCGTTACGACAGGCTTTCTTACCGTGAAGTAAAACAAGCGTTGCAGGAGTTTCTCTTTAACGTAAATGTGCCCACAAGAGTAGGTTTTCAGACACCTTTTACAAACCTCACCATGGACTTAAGAGTTCCTGAAAACCTTAAAGACCAGGCGGTAGTTATTGGCGGAGAGTTAAAAGAAGAAACTTACGCCGAGTTTCAAGAAGAGATGGACATGATAAACCAGGCCTTTTGTGAACTCATGATGGAAGGTGATGCCAAAGGCCGAATTTTTACCTTTCCCATACCCACTTACAATATCACCGCTGATTTTGATTGGGAAAATGAAAAGCTCGAACCTCTCTGGGAGATGACACGCAAATACGGTATTCCCTACTTTGCCAACTTTGTAAACTCGGATATGGACCCTAACGACGCTCGCTCCATGTGTTGCCGCTTACGTCTTGATAATCGTGAACTCAGAAAACGCCTGGGAGGGCTGTTCGGCTCAGCTCCACTTACCGGCTCTATTGGGGTGGTGACGCTAAATTTACCCAGGATAGCCTATCTCGCCACCTGTGAGGAGGACTTCTTTGACCGTCTCACAAGGCTTATGGAAATTGCCAAAACCTCTCTTGAGATAAAACGTAAAGTTATTGAGGACTTTACGGAAAAAGGTCTTTATCCCTATTCTAAGGTCTATCTTGCCAGTGTTAAAGAGCAGACTGGTGCTTACTGGACCAACCATTTTGCCACCATTGGTATTCTTGGGATGAATGAGGCCTGCCTGAACTTTATTGGTGAACCTATTTACACCGAAGCTGGCAAAGAATGGGCCAAAAAGGTCCTGCTTTTCATGCGGGAAAAGATATTTGAGTTCCAGGAAGAGACGGGAAATCTTTACAATCTAGAGGCCACCCCAGCTGAAGGGGCAAGTTACCGCCTGGCCAAAATTGATAAGAAGAAGTTCAGCCGTATTATCACGGCTGGCACTGACGAAGTCCCTTACTATACTAATTCTGTCCATCTGCCGGTGAACTACACCGACGATATCTTTGAAATTCTCACCCATCAAGATGAACTTCAGACCCTTTTTACCGGGGGAACCGTGGTTCATCTTTTCATTGGCGAAGAGATTCCTGATACAAACATTGTAAAACAGCTGGTGCGCACCATTGTAAGCCGCTTTAGACTTCCTTATTTTTCCTTAACTCCTACTTTTTCCGTCTGTCCAGTTCATGGTTACATACCAGGTAAACATGTGGTGTGCCCTTATCCTCACACTGAAAAGGAACTCGCTCTTTTCGGACGAGAATTGGAACTTAACGAATTAGATCTAGCGACCCTGGCTGATAAGGCCTATCGCAAAATAAACTAAAGGAGGAAACCATGGAAAAAAGACCTGTCATGCCCAAAGTAAAGGTCAAAGCTGTACCAGTTGAGGTATATTCCCGGGTGGTGGGTTATTTTCGTCCGGTCCAGAACTGGAACAAAGGCAAACAGCAGGAATTCAAAGAAAGAAAGCACATTCCTTTAACTCGCCTGAAAGGCTGCTGCCGCTAATAAAAAGGGGGCTCTGCCCCCTTTTATTTTTTAGGTTCCCTGCATCTTACTTCTTTAATATTTCGACTTATGTTATAATTAAACAAAAATTAGCGCCAAGGAGGGCCTAAACTCCTTAAAAATTTATGAGCAAAACTTTATATGGAAATACTTCAGGTCTAAAACCAAGTCAATTAAAACGTCTTGAAAGGCTTTATCGTCGCCGTGTTAACCCCTCACAGATTATTTCCCATGAATTAAGCAAAGAACTAGCGGCCCTTTCCTACGAACTTAACCGCCAGCTCGGTATTTTGATTAACCGGCGTGGTGAAATAGAATTTGTTATTGTAGGAGACCACGGGCGCATAGTAATTCCAGCTATTACCCGTTATCGTGAAAGTACTGGCAGGCTAAGAGGGCTCCGCCTGATTCACACCCATCTTTCCCATGAGGGCCTTGACCAGGATGACCTCCTTGACCTGGCTTTTCTGCGCTTAGACCTTATAGGCGCCCTCATGGTCAGAAAAGACGGTTTCCCAGGGAAAATTTATCTGGCTCACCTGCTACCCGCAGGAGAGAACGGAAACCATTACGGCTATTTACCAGCTGTTTACCCATGGGAGCTTAAAGAGAATTTCTTAAGCCTTATAAACTCCCTTGAAGACGAACTTGAAAAACAGCGGCCTTCTAAAGAGGTAGCTGACACCCAGGACCGGGCCATTCTCATAAACGTTACCACGGGTTCAAAAGCTGAAGCAGAAGAAAGCCTTGCTGAGCTAAAAGAGCTGGCAAGAAGCGCAGGAGTTACAGTGCTTGATACTATCATCCAGCGTCGCCATAAAGTAGACCCGCGCTATCTTATGGGAAAGGGTAAGCTTTCAGAACTCATTATCAGGGCTATGCAGGTTTCGGCCAATCTCCTGATTTTTGACCAGGAGCTTACTCCATCTCAGATTCATTCTATAACCCAGGTCACTGAACTCCGCGTGATTGACCGCACCCAGCTTATTCTGGACATTTTTGCCCAGCGTGCCAGGAGCCGCGAAGGTAAAATTCAGGTAGAAATGGCCCAGTTACGCTACCTTTTGCCTCGCCTGCGTAGCCGTGACGATGCCTTCTCCAGGCTAACTGGTGGCATTGGCGGGCGAGGGCCAGGGGAAACCAAACTTGAAGTTGACCGCCGTCGTATTAAAGACCGCATCGCAAGACTTGAACGAGAGCTTAAAAACATATCCTCCCAGCGTAAGTTGCGTCGTAAACGCCGCCGCCGAGAAGGGCTTCCAGTGGTAGCTATTGTGGGCTATACCAACGCGGGGAAAACTACCCTCTTAAACCAGCTTACGAAAAGTGACCTCTTGGCAGAAGACAAGCTATTCGCTACCCTTGACCCGGCTAGCCGAAGAGTGCGTCTGTCAGATGGTTCTTTCGCCATTTTTACTGACACTGTAGGTTTTATAAAAGACCTTCCTAAAGACCTTGAAAGGGCCTTCCGCGCCACTTTAGAAGAGCTTTACGAGGCAGACCTTTTGCTCCACCTGGTTGATGCTTCAAGCCCCTATTTTGAAGAACATATTCAAGCCGTAGAAAAAATCATTGAAGAGATGAAACTTGAACATATACCAAGACTCCTCGTATTCAACAAAATAGACCTGCTTGATACCTTTGAAGTGGAAGCCTTAAAAAGGCGCTACCAGGCTGAGGCTATATCTGCTCTTAATAAAGAAACTTTTAAGCCTTTGCTTGAAAAAGTGAGTTTCATGCTTCTTTCTGGGAAGAAATCAGAAATAAGAGAAGAGTATCAATTTGAATTACTTTCCAATTAGTTAATACTTGCTTGTTATCCAGATATCGCCGTGGCAAGGCCTTTCGTGGCGACAAAGCCTTTTCTTTAAAAAGTAATTCTTAGAGCTGCCCAGCCTTCTTTTATTTTTTGAGCAGATATTTTCCCTTCTGGGAATAGGCTTTTTACCTCTTTAATTTGCCTGGCTGTAAAGCCTGAAATAATTAGAGAACCGTAAGGTCTGAGGAGGGGAGGGATTTTTGGGCCAATAGTCATTATAGTGCTGATGGTTAAGTTGGCCAAAACCAGGTCAAAAAAATCAGGATGAGCACAATCGTAAGAACCCTGAACGACGAGGATATGTCTTTCATAACCGTTGGCCAGAACATTTTTACGCGCTTCAATGGCAGCCCGCCGATCAATATCAGCGGCCAACACCATTTTTGCTCCCAGTTTGGCGGCACAAAGGGCAAGGATACCGCTTCCTGTGCCCAAATCAAATACTTTCATGGCTGGTTCTTTGAGCATGGTTGAAGCTAAGAGTTCTACACATAACGAGGTAGTAGGGTGGAAACCACTGCCAAAGGAAAGGTCACTTTTTATAACGATATCCCCTGGCCTGGCTTCAACCCCTTCGCCAGGGGAAACAAGAGAAAGTTTGTCATTGTAAACTAAGCGATAGCCATTTACAGGTTTTTCAGTGGGGAAAAGCCCGGTTTCAAGGATGTCAGCGTGGGGCAAGGCCAGAGAAAGCCTTTCAAGAATATGGTCAATTTCATCTGTTTGAAAAACCAAGGTAAATTTTTCCTGGTCTTCAAAGATAAAAAGAGGGTTAAGGGCACTTAATGTATCTGGTGATAAAGAGCCCTCTTTGGCAAGTTTTATGTGCAGGTATGATTTCTGGCCTTTCTGGTGCTCCATTAAAAAACCCTTTGACTGTCAAGAAGTATGGTTACTGGCCCATCGTTTATAAGTGATATTTCCATATAGGCACGAAATTTCCCGGTTTTTACCGAAATCCCCTCGGCTCTCACGGCCTCAGCCAGGGAAAGATAGAGCTTTTCAGCAAGTTCTGGCGGAGCAGCCTTGTCAAAGGAAGGGCGGTTTCCTTTGCGGCAATCTCCGTAAATGGTGAAGTTTGATACTAAAAGTATTTCACCAGAAATGTCTTTTACGGACAGGTTTAATTTGCCCTGGTCATCTTCAAAAATACGAAGATTTACAATCTTACGGGCAAGGTAATCTACATCTTTGCTGGTGTCTTCCTTAGAAACCCCTACCAACACTAAAAAGCCACGGCCAATGCTGGCTATTTTTTCACCTTCTACAACTACTGAAGCCTGCTTTACCCGTTGGATAACCGCTCTCATGAATGATTATCTTAATAGCGAAAAAATTTTTGCCTAGGAGAGGGGGCCAAAAATGAAAAAAATTTACGTGGGAACCTGCGGCCAGGTGGTCTCCTGGAAAAAGTTCTTTGAACTTTATTCTGCCCTGGAAATAAATGCCACCTTTTACAAATTTCCAAGTGACAGGCAAATTTCAAACTGGCACAAACATATCGCTACAGGTAAAGAGAAAGGGGCGTTTGTTAGCTTTAAAGCCCACCAGCTTTTTACCCATCCCGTCAGTTCTCCTACTTGGAAGCGCTCAGAATTTGGGCCAGAAGAAAGAAAAAAGATAAAAGATCAGGTAGGCTGCCTTAAACTTAATGACTTCACTATAAATTACCTGGAAAAAACCAGAGAACTTGCCCAAAATATCCTGGCAGACTTCGTTTTATTTCAGCTTCCAGCGACCTGTGCTGCTCAAAAAGAGAATTTCATAATCTTTTTTAAAGAAGTTTCTAATTTTTTGGCCTGTTCCAAAGGAATTGAGATACGCTGGGAAGATTTAGACTTACTGGATAAGCTTTACGGTGCTTTGGGAGTTGTTCCGGTTTTTGACCCGTTTTTGTGGCCAGGTCTGCGGGAATATTTCTTCCCATACATTGACTTTCTTTATCTTAGGCTACACGGGCAGAAAGATGAACGAGGCCGGCTAATTTATAATTATCGTTATCAGGATGAAGAATTAAACCAACTTAAAAGCTGGTTGTTTGAAGCTAAGGCTTCTAAAATAGTAGTGTTATTTAATAACGTCTATATGAAGGAAGACGCCTTGAGGTTTAAAGAGATGCTTACTTTTTAGGCCGTGGCCCAAAAAGGGCGGTTCCCACGCGCACAATGGTAGCCCCTTCTTCTACAGCCACGTGAAAATCGTGGCTCATACCCATGGAAAGCTCGCGAAGTTTGGCTTCAGGGAAACGCCTCTCAATATCTTCTTTGAGTTCTCTTAAACGAACAAAAAAGGGCCTTACGTCTTCTGGGTTTTCTCGATATGGTGGGATGGTCATAAGGCCTTCTAAACTAAGGTGAGAAAGGCTTAACACATATTCCACCAGGGCTGGTAAATCCTCCGGGGCAACGCCTGCTTTGGTTTCCTCACCGCCCACGTTTACTTCAATGAAAACCGGAATAATCTTTTCATGCCTTGCTGCTCGTTTTTCAAGTTCAGCGGCAATGGCCTTGCGGTCAACGGTTTCAATAAGGTCAAATATTTTTATAGCATCTCTGGCCTTATTACGCTGAAGATAGCCTATTAAGTGCCAGGTTAAGGGGAGATCAGCCAGGGCTTCTTTTTTCTTTTTGGCTTCCTGGACATAGTTTTCTCCGAAAAGAGAAAGCCCAGCCTCAAAGGCTTCGCGAATTTTTTCGGGAGGTTGGGTTTTTGAAGCACCAAGAAGCTTTATTTCCTCGGGTTTTCGCCCAGCCTTCTCTGCGGCTCTGGCTATTTTTTCACGAATAGCTGTTAAACGCTCCTTAATGCCCATGACTAAACCTTAACCATAAATCCCAGATTATAGCCAGCATAGAAAAGAAAAAGATTATAAAATAATTCCATCTCTCTTTAGAAACTTTGATGCTGGTTACGAGATATTGCAAGGCCTCAAAATCTTCGTCCGAAAGATTGCGGCGGTGTTTAAGTTTATTGAGCAAATCAAGTTCTTCAATGGTTCTCTTACGGCGGCCGGTAACATAAGCGCGAAACATGAAAAAAAGCATATTACCCAAAACACCTATATACCAGAAAACCGTTATAAGTTCTGGACGGTAGGCCTTGGCAATAAGGATTAACCTTAAAGAAATAGCCCCGGTGAGCCCTACTAAAAAAGCAACCCAAGGCACCCAACGAGGCAATCTATGTGGCACGTGGTAATTTTCACTCATGTACGAAAAACATAAAACTATTGGACTCCTTTGCAAGGGCATTTGGCCAGGCCCAAAATCAAAATTCGTTCACAAAGCCGTCTTTTAATGGTAAAATTTAGCAAATAATTTAAGGCGGGAGGTTTGCCATGTTCAGTGTAGGAGACATGGCCGTTTATCCTGCTCATGGCGTAGGGGTCATTGAAGCAGAGGAAAAAAAGGTCATTGGTGGTAAGGAGAAAATTTTTTATGTGATGCGCATTCTTGACAACGATATGACGGTTCTCATCCCTAAAGACAATATTGACCGCATCGGCTTACGAAACATTATCTCTAAAGAAGAAACCGAAAAAGTCTATAGCATCCTTCAAGAAAAAGATGTTTCTTTAAATCATCAAACCTGGAACAGGCGTTATCGTGAATATATGGAAAAAATTAAAAGCGGCTCTATCTTTGAACTCGCCCAGGTTTTAAGAGACCTTTATCTTATCAGCTACGATAAACAACTTTCTTTTGGTGAGCGCCGCATGCTTGAAACCGCTAAAAGTCTTCTGATTAAAGAACTTTCTTTGGCTGAAGGAAAGCCTGAAGCTGAAATAGAAGACAAAATAAATGGTCTCCTTTCAAATCATGGAGGATAATTAGTGCTGAAAAAGGTTCTTACGGCGGCCCTTTTTGTAATATGTGCTTTCCTAGGTTTTTTCGCCTTTAAGAACCTGCCTTACGCTAGCGAGCATTCCTGGTTTTCCTATCTGGGTTTTTTAGTAGGCCTGGGGGTAGCAGCCCTGGCCATTTTTATTGAAAAGGTATTCCGTAAAGTTCCTCTTCCTGTAATAATCGGTGGGGCTGTAGGGCTTTTTCTTGGCCTTGGGGTAGCAAGGCTTCTTTCCTTAGTTTTTGAACAGCTAAACTCTGGCCTATTTAGTGCCTTTCTGTACGGGTTACTTTCGGTGTTTTTTGGCTATTTGGGGCTTGTTTTAGGGGGCAAAAAGTTTCAGGAAATTAAAATGCCAGATAGCGTGAGTAATGCTGTTTCTTTTGTCTCTAAAAAGTTTCAGAGGGAATGTCCCAAGGTAGTAGATACCAGCGCTATTATAGATGGCCGCCTGGCAGACCTTTGTGAAACCGGCTGGATTGACGGCCCGCTTATTATTCCCAGCTTTGTCCTGGCTGAACTTCAGCACATTGCCGATAGTACTGACCCTCAAAAACGTGCCCGCGGCCGCCGAGGGCTTGATACTCTTCAGCACATTCAAGATTCTGGCACAGTTGAAGTTCGTATCTTAGAAATTGATTATCCCAAAATAAAAGAAATAGACCATAAGTTAGTGGAACTTTGCCGAGAAATCGGGGCCAAACTTATTACCACTGATTATAATCTTAATAAAATTGCCCGGCTTAAAGGTGTTCCCGTCTTAAATGTAAATGAACTGGCCATGGCCTTAAAACCTATAGTTACTCCTGGTGAGACTTTAAAAATAACATTGGTCAAAGAGGGAAAAGAAAAGCATCAAGGAGTAGGTTATCTTGATGATGGAACAATGGTCGTAGTAGAAAACGCACGCCATTTAATAGGCAAGGAAGTAGAAATAATAGTTACCAGCCTTTTACAAACCCCTTCTGGCCGTATAATTTTTGGCCGCTTAAAGGAATCGCAGGCCAAAAAAGCCGTAGCCTAGGGCAATAGAAAGACTTCGGCTAATTCGCCTTCATATATCCCTTCAGAATTTTCAGGAATACGCAAGAAGCCATGAGCTTCAGCCATAGAGGAAATAAGGCCGCTTTTTTTAAAAATTGGTGAAGCTACCATTCCCTTTTCAGTTAAAGATAGACTCACTCTCACATAATCCTCCCGTCCAGGAGTGGAAGGGATATTGCGCGAGGCATAAGCCAAAATCTTTTTCAAAAAAAGATGTTCTTTTTTAGCTCCCTGCAAATGGAGCAATAGAGGTCTTACCATGATGTAAAAAATCAAAAGAGCACTGGCTACCTGGCCAGGTAAACCAAAAATGGCCTTGCGCCCTATCTTGGCAAGGATAGTTGGTTTACCAGGCTTAACCGCCACCCCATGACAAATAAGCTCTGAGTGCGGTAAACGCGAAATAGCTTCTAAAGTGAAATCTCTTGTTCCCACAGAGGAGCCACCTGAAATAAGCAAAACATCATTTTCCTGGATAGCCTCTTCTACCCTGGCAAAAAGTTTTTCTTTGACGTCAGGTACTATTCCGTAAAACTTAGGGATAGTTCCAGCTTCTAATGAAGCAGAATAAAGGGTGTAAGAGTTTATGTCTCTAATTTTTCCAGGCACAATGGCTTTTTCGGGAGAGATTAACTCGTCTCCTGTTGAAATAATCCCTACCTTTGGCCTTTGCCCTACCTCTACTTGAGTGATACCCAGCCCTGAGAGAACTCCGATTATAGCCGGGGTAACTTTAACTCCTTTCGGGAAAACGACTTCATCTTTTTTGAAGTCTTCCCCTTTGAAAATGACATTTTCATAAGGGGCCACAGGTTTTTTAACTTCAAGAAGGCCTTTTTCTTCTTCGATGTATTCAATCATAACGACAGCGTCTGCTCCTTCAGGGAGCATACCCCCGGTGGCAATGCGAGCGGCTTCACCTGGGGCAAGGGAAAAGGACGGCTCCTCTCCCATGGCTATCTCGCCCTTTACTTTTAAAATAACGGGCTCAGATTCCCTGGCGCCAAAAGTATCTTTAGCGAAAACGGCGTAGCCGTCCATGGTGGCACGACTAAACGGCGGAAGGTCCTCGGGAGCGAAAATATCCCGGGCCAGATATCTGCCAAGGGCTTCTTTAAGGCCAACGGTTTCTACAGGTAAAACAGGAAATTTAGTAATTTCTTCCAAAACCTCTGCCACCTTTTTAACTTTGAAAAAAGTAAACATATTTCGCTTAAATAAACTCTATAGTTAGTAGCTTTTTTAAGCATAGCTAACTTGCTTAAAAGTTCAACGGACATAGTGTTTCGTCAACTGTGTCCGCAG
>NZ_LSFI01000032.1 GCF_001642325.1 Thermodesulfatator autotrophicus
CCTGCGGACACAGTTGACGAAACACTATGAGACTGGTTCGCCTGTTCCGACCTAAGTAAAAAAATTTTATAGTTTTGCAAAGGTCTTTATTAAACTAAAATATTTCTCTATGAAAAGTACAATTTATCTTGACTATAACGCCACCACCCCTGTGCTACCCGAAGTAAAGGAAGTGGTAGTATTTTATTTAACTGAAGCCTTTGGTAATCCCTCCTGCAACCATATTATTGGAAAGCAGGCAAAAGAAGGGCTTGAAAGGGCTCGCGCCGAGCTAGCTTCCCTGATTGAAGCTGAACCTCCAGAAATAATTTTTGTGTCAGGGGGGACTGAAGCCAATAACCTGGCCATCCTGGGTTCGGCCCTGGCTCAGGATAAAAAGAAACATATAATTACTACGCAGATTGAACATCCTTCAGTGTTAAACCCCATGATAAGGCTCCTTGAAATGGGGTTTGACGTAACATTTCTTCCTGTAGATTCCCAGGGCTATGTGGACCCAGATGAAGTCCAAAAGGCCATACGTCCTGACACCTTTTTAGTATCAGTCATGCTCGTTAATAACGAAATCGGGACTATCCAGCCGGTCAGTGAAATTGGCCGCCTCTGTTGTGAAAAGGATGTTATGTTTCATACTGACGCGGCTCAGGCCGTGGGTAAAATGCCTGTTTCAGTAAAAGACTTAAATTGCGATTTGATGACTATTGCTGGCCATAAAATGTATGCCCCAAAAGGGATTGGGGCCTTGTTTTTACGAAAAGGCCTGGGCTTAAAGCCCCTTTTTTCTGGAGCTTCTCAGGAAGGAGGGCTTAGACCTGGGACTGAGCCTGTTGCTTTGGCCTGTGGTTTGGGCAAAGCGGCCTCCATGGCTAAAAGGGATTTGCTAGCCGAGGCCCAGAGAGAGTTTAAACTGCGAGAAAAACTATATGAAGGGTTAAAAGAGATTTATCCCGATCTCATTCGCCATGGAATCCCTGAAAAAACTTTGGCCAACACCCTCAGTGTGTCTTTCCCCGGGCTCAATGCCTCTCAAATTTTAGAAAGGATGCCAGAGCTTTGTGCATCCACTGGGGCAGCCTGCCATGATAGAGCCCAGGCAATCTCTCATGTCTTAAGTGCCATGGGAGTTTCTAAAGAAATAGCTCTTGGCACCATACGTTTTAGCCTTGGCCGCAACACCACCGCCCAGGATATAGAAAAGGCTCTAGCCCTTTTTAAGCGTACTTTGGCAGGTTAATAATTCTTCATGCCCATCTTAGGAGAAATAGCCCATAATTTAATTTTGCCCTTGCGACTCAGGAATTTCAGAATTTTTTTCCTGGGCCAAAGCCTCTCACTTATTGGCACCTGGATTCACACTACTGCCCAGCGCTGGCTCATCTACGATTTGACGGGCTCAGCTTTTTTTCTAGGGGTGCTTGGTGGTATTGGTAGCTTGCCCATCTTGCTTTTTTCTTTACCTGCAGGCTATCTTGCTGACCATTTACCTAAAAGAAATCTCCTCCTGCTTTCACAAAGCATAGCCGCCTTACAAGCTGGCGTGCTAACTTTTCTGGTCTTTACCGGTAAGGTAGAAGTCTGGCATATCCTTGCTCTTGCCTTTGTATTGGGTTGTACGGTGGCTCTGGAATTTCCGGTAAGGCATTCTTTTATTTTTGAGCTGGTAGGTGAAAACTCTCTGGTAACAGCTATTTCTTTGCATTCCACCGCGTTTAATCTAGCGAGGTTCTTAGGGCCAGCTATAGCAGGTTTTTTAATGGCCCATTTTGGATTATGGAGTTGTTTCCTGGCCAATACCCTTTCTTATTTGCCCGTAATTTTGGCGCTTTTTTTGATTCCTTTGTCTGACAATCATAAAAAGCCTTCTAAAAGGCCCTGGCAGGGATTAAAAGAGGGTTTCCTTTTTGCTTTAAATAATCGCCAAATAAAGCGCACTTTGCTTTTAATTGCCACTACCAGTGTTTTCGTTTTGCCTTACGCTGTGCTTCTTCCAGCTGTTGTGCGTGAAAATTTTGGCGGAGGCGGCCAGGAATTCAGCCTCCTTATGGCAGCCAATGGCCTGGGAACACTTTTCGGAGCCCTTTGTATGGCGGCTTTTGGCAGAGACCTGCCTAAAGAAAAATTTATTCCCATAAACCTCTTTATTTTGTGCCTTTTTTTAATAGGGGTTGTCCTTTCCCAAAAATTTTATCTGGCCTGTGTTCTCCTGGTGATGTCTGGTTTTCATATGGTTTGCATGTTTACTTCAGCCAATGCCTTTTTGCAGTTGAGTAGCCCTGATGATATGCGCGGCCGTATTTTAAGCCTTTTTAGCTTGAGTTTCCTGGGGCTATTCCCATTGGGAAGCTTTTTCTCTGGGATAGTAGCCCAGTTTTTAGGGCCTAAATGGACCTTATTAGGTGGATTTTTAATTGCTTGGTTTCTCTCGCTCTGGCAGGGTATTCTCCCCGCCTTCAGGGCTAAACATTAGCCAGGATAACTCTAGGCTGTTAGCACGTGGATATTAGGCTTTTCCTGGTGTAGCAGCCAGTTTTTAACTTCTTCGGCTATCTTTTCAGAAGTAAGCCCATATTTTTCTCGTAAAAGAGAAGGGGCGCCGTGTTCTATAAATTTATCCGGGAGACCTATACGCTTTACAGGAAAGCGAAGCCCTTTTTGCTGAAAAAGTTCAAGTACAGCCGAACCAAAACCGCCTAAAAGGGTATTTTCTTCAATAGTGACCACTCTGCCTGTGCGCAAAGCCATTTCAGTGATAAGGTCTTCGTCAAGGGGTTTTACGAAACGAGCGTTTATTACCGTTGCTGAGAGGCCTTCCTGGGCTAAAAATTCAGCGGCCCTAAGGGCAGGGTAAACCATGTTGCCTACAGCCAGAAGTAAGACGTCTTTACCCTCTCGTAAAAGTTCGCCTTTACCAATGGGGATTTCTTTGAGTTCCCAATCTAGACTTACCCCCTCGCCTGCCCCGCGAGGATAACGAATAGCTACCGGCCCCTGGCATTTTATCGCGGTGTAAAGCATGTGCTGGAGTTCGTTTTCGTCTTTGGGGGCCATGATAATCATATTGGGGATAAGACGCAGGTATGTCAGATCAAACTGGCCCTGGTGAGTAGGGCCGTCTTCACCCACAATGCCTGCTCTATCAATAGCAAAGACTACGTGTAGGTTGGTTAAAGCGACGTCGTGAATAATTTGGTCAAAGGCCCTCTGGAGAAAAGTAGAGTAGATGGCACAAACCGGAACCATTCCCCCCAAAGCCAGGCCAGCGGCAAAGGTAACGGCGTGCTGTTCGGCAATACCAACGTCAAAAAAGCGTTCAGGGAAGCGCTCAGAAAAGGCTTTAAGCCCTGTACCAGAGGGCATAGCCGCGGTAATAGCCACCAGCCGCGGTTCCATTTCTCCCAGGCGAAGCATGGTCTTTGAGAAAATACTGGTGTAGGAAGGGGGTTTATTCTTGCTGGTTTTCGGTTTACCGGTCTTTACGTCAAAAGGCCCTAAGCCGTGGAATTTTTCAGGCTCTTCTTCAGCCGGGCGATAACCTTTACCTTTTTTAGTCAGGACATGTACTAGCGTAGGGCCTTCAAGATTTTTCACATTTTGGAGGGTATGAATTAGAACTTCAAGGTTATGACCAGGAATAGGCCCCACATAACGAAAACCCAGGGCCTCAAAAAGCATGCCCGGTGTCAGGAGACACTTGATAGCATCTTCACTTTTTCTGATAGCAGTAACAAGATGTTCTCCGCCTGGCAGATGGCTTACAAAGCTTTCTAACTCTCTTTTAAGGCGCCTGGCTACTGGCCCTGTAAGCTTACGAGATAGAAATGAAGAAAGGGCGCCTACGTTTGGCGAAATGGACATCTCATTGTCGTTCAAGATAACGATAAGGTCCTTCTTAAGGTGGCCGGCGTTATTCAAGCCTTCAAAGGCAAGGCCGGCTGTCATAGAACCATCGCCGATTACAACAACTACTTTGCCTTCTTTCTGGAGAAGATCCTGGGCGGTAACCAGGCCCAGGGCAGCAGAAATTGACGTACTACTGTGCCCTACGTCAACGACATCGTGGGGGCTTTCTGAACGCTTAGGGAAACCTGCTATACCACCATATTGACGCAGGGTATGAAAATTATCTCGCCGGCCGGTAAGGAGTTTATGGGCATAGGCCTGGTGGCCAACATCCCAGACGATTTTGTCCTTCGGGGAATCAAACACATAATGCAAGGCTACCGTGAGTTCTATTACTCCCAGATTCGGTGCAAGATGGCCACCAGTTTCTGCTACAGTAGAAACTATGACTTCCCTAAGCTCTTTAGTAAGTTTTTCCAGGTCTTTTAGTCTAAATTTTTTAAGGTCAGCAGGAGAGTTAACTTTCTCCAAAAGTTTGGCCATGGTTTCCTCTGAGATTTTCAATTAAACTTAAGTCAATTTTAACTTAAAACACGAAAATAAGCGAGAGCTATGTCTTCCTACTCTTTAGTTACATTGTTGCTGTGCTTAGCGGTATTTTCCGGCTATCTTAACTATCGTTTCTTGAAGCTTCCAAGCGGCATTGGCATTACCCTGGTATCCATTTTTATTGGCATATGTGTTCTTTTGGCTGAAGTCTTCTGGCCGGGGTGGCCTTTGGCGGCACACCTCACCCAAATAGTTCAAAATATTGAATTTGAAGAGGCGGTCCTTCACTGGATGTTAGGGTTTCTCCTTTTTGCCGGAGCCCTTCACGTTGAGCTTGATACCTTACTTGAGCGTCTGCGAAGTATTCTTAGTCTCGCCACCATTGGCGTGTTCTTATCAACCACCATAGTGGGCTTTTCTATTTATTTCCTGTTTGGGCTTTTAGGTATAAATCTCCCTCTTCTCTGGGCTCTACTATTTGGTGCTCTGATTTCTCCCACCGATCCGGTAGCAGTGCTTGCCACTTTAAAAAAAGTCGGGGTTTCCAAAGAAACCGAGACGGTAATAGTGGGCGAGTCTCTATTAAACGATGGGGTCGCAGTAGTTTTATTTCTGGCCTTGCTAGAAATGCTTAAAGCCAAAGGTGTATTTGATGTTTCCCATGTTTTGATATTCCTCATTCAGGAGTGTCTGGGCGGTTTGCTTCTCGGTACTTCATTAGGCTTTTTAGCTTTTTTACTACTCAAAACAATTGATGATTACGAACTGGAAGTCCTTATTACCCTGGCCCTGGTTATGCTTTGCTTTTCCATAGCGGAAATATTTCATTTTTCTGGTCCTCTGGCAGTAGTAGCAGCAGGGCTCCTTATAGGTAATCATGGTCGGCGCCTGGCTATGAGCCCCAGGACAGTAGAACATATAGACACCTTCTGGCGGCTTATAGATAGCCTGCTTAACGCTATTTTATTCTTACTGATAGGGCTTGAGATCCTCATTATAAAAAACAATCATTTTAGCCCGATTTTGGCTTTATTAAGTATAGCCTTAGTATTGGGCGGCCGTTTTTTAAGTGTCTCTTTAAGTATGGCTATAACTAAACCAGTAAGGGCTCTTTCTTTTCGGAAGAATTTATTTTTCACCTGGTGTGGCCTTAAAGGAGGAATTGCTATTGCCCTGGCTTTTTCTCTGCCTGAACACCCCTTTAAAATGGTTCTTTTGTCTCTTACTTATTTTAACGTGGTATTTTCAGTGGTGGTGCAGGGTTTGACCCTCAGGCCAGTGGCCCAGAGACTTAAGTTTTAGAGTTTTCTTTCTAATACATAAAAAGCTATATCTGCCAAAGCCTTAGCCCGCGAACCAAATGGATAAAGAGCGGCCAGGGCTTCTTCAAGAAGGCCTTTGGCTTTTTCTCTTGAGGCGGCCAGGCCAAAAAGTGCAGGGTAGGTGGCCTTTTTCTTTCTTATGTCAGAACCTACAGGCTTTCCAAGGGTTTTTTCATCTGCGGTAAGGTCAAGTATATCATCAACAATTTGAAAGGCGTGGCCAATTTTCCAGCCGTAACTGGATAGGGCCTCTTTATCTTCAGGTTTTGCCCCTGTAAGGATTGCCCCTAAAAGCACTGAAGCCCTGATTAAGGCGGCGGTCTTATGCCGATGAATAAAGGCCAACTCTTCAGGTGAAACTTTTCTTCCTTCAGCTAGGAGATCAGCCATCTGGCCGGCCACCATGCCATAAAGGCCAGCAGCTTCAGCCACCAAACGTATTCCTTCAAGGAGGTTAACTTCAGGAAAATTTTGGGCCAGGTCTTCATGGGAAAGGAGACGAAAAGCGTGGGTCAAAAGGCCGTCTCCGGCTAAAATGGCCGTAGCTTCGTCAAAAGCTTTGTGACAGGTGGGCTTGCCCCGGCGTAAGTCATCGTCATCCATAGCTGGCAGGTCGTCATGGATAAGAGAGTAAGTGTGGATGCACTCAATGGCGCACGCAGCTGGAAGTACGTGTTCGGGCCTTCCCCCAACGGCTTCGGCCCCGGCCATGACAAGAATGGGCCTAAGCCTCTTTCCTCCTGACATGAGACTGTAATGCATGGCCTCAAAAAGGCGGCTGGCCGGGCCTTCAAGCAAGGGAACATAGGCTTTCAAAGCCCTGTTAACAAGGTCCTGCTTTTCCTTTAGCCAGTCAAAAAAATTAGGTGAAAGGCCCATTTATTCCTCGGTAAAGGGATATTCCTGGCGCACCAGGTGACCTTCGGCATCTTTTAATAGCACTTCTATTTTCTTCTGTGCCTCATTAAGGAGCTTTTCGCAGTGGCGCACAAGTTTTACTCCTTCCTCGTAGCGCTTTAAGGCCTCTTCAAGGGGGAGGTCGTTTTCCTCCAGCTCGTGAACAATGGCTTCAAGCCTTTTTAAGGCCTCTTCGTAACGCATCAAAAAACCTCTATAAGTGTTTTAGGATCTACTTTAACACCTCTTATGTAACAGCCAAAGTGTAAATGAGGCCCGGTGACCCTTCCGCTGGCACCAGAAAGGGCGATTTTTTCGCCTTTCTCTACTATTTGTCCAGGCTGGACCAGAATTTTATTAAGGTGGCAATAGACCGTGTAAATACCAAGGCCATGGTCAATGATTACGATTTTTCCTGGAAGATAAAAGTCACCTGTTAAAACCACCCTTCCCCTGTTAGAGGCCTTTATAAGGGTGTTTTTAGGCACGGCTATATCAATGCCAGAATGATGGCTTTTGGGCACACCGTTATAAACTCTCCTGAAGCCAAAAGGGCTTGAAATACGTCCGGTTGCTGGCCAAACAAAGGGGCCATCAAGCAAAGGCCTAGGGGTAAAACCTTTTACTGCCTGCTTGATGGCCTTTACTTCTCTTTTTATGCGGTCAATTACTTTCGGAGGATAGTGAATCATCTTGGGCGGAACTTTTAGATGTTCTTCGGGATATTTTTGGGGATATATCTTGACCTCAAAGGAATGGACTTTTCCGTCGTGAATTTTTAAAGGGTAAGAGCCGGGCACTGTCCCTAAAGGTATGGCTAAAAGGGCATAAAATTTTTGGTGATAGGCAAAAAGCTGGTATTCTTTACCTAAAAATTCTATCTTTTCCACTTTTTGAGAAAGTTCTAAGAGCAAAGGTGCCCCTGGATAAGGCTTTTCTGGAAGATAACTAAAGGTCAAGGCTCCGGCAGGGAATAATCCTCCCAAAATAAATAAAGTCACAGAAAAGGCTAAAATTTTTATTGATGTAGCCCATGCTAAATGGTACCAGGTGGCTCCTTTTTTACTCACAGAAAACCTCTTTTACCTTTACCCGGAGTTTCCCTTGATGAAGAAGAATGTCTAACTCTTCGCCAGGCAAAACCTCCTGGGCTTCTTTTATTACCTGGCCAGAGGATTTACGGACAATGCTATAACCTCTGGCCAGCACTGCCAGGGGAGATAAACTTTCAAGCTGCTTAATCAGGGAGAAAAGTTTATTCTGTTTGTCTTCAAGGCGGCGTAAAAAAGAAACATCAAGTCTTCTTTTAAGAAGGTGCACTTTTTCCTGGCTTTCTTTTATCTTCTGGCGAGGGTCTTTAAGCCGCCTTTTCAATTGGTTTAATTTTTGTTCTTCCCTTAGAAGCTTTTCTCGAAGAGTTCTATTTAAGGCCCTTAATTTGAGGCCCAGCTCATAGGCCAGTTCATTTAAGCTCGGGAATACCATCTCAGCCGCAGCGGTGGGAGTAGGGGCTCGGGCATCTGCTACCAGGTCACAAATGGTTACGTCTATTTCGTGGCCTACGGCCGAAACTACAGGTACCGGCGAAGTAGCAATGGCTCTGGCCAGGCCTTCATGGTTAAAGGGCAGGAGGTCTTCAAAGGAGCCACCACCACGCGCAATAACCAGTACTTCTACTTCAGAGAAGCTGCTCAGGACATGAATGGCTTCTATTATTTCCTGAGGGGCCTCTTCTCCCTGAACTCGTACGGGATATATAAGGACCCTTGCTTTGGGATTGCGAAAAAAGCCTACTCGCAAAAAGTCGTGAATAGCTGCACCGTGAAGGGAAGTTATAAGGCCTATCACCCTGGGCCAGAAGGGAAGAGGCCTTTTACGGGCCTCGTCAAGAAGGCCTTCGGCGGCAAGTTTTTTCTGTAGTTGTTCTAAAGCCAGGCGAAAAGCTCCGTAACCTATAGGCTCAACTTGCTGAACGATTAGTTGATATTCTCCACGAGGCTCGTAAAGACTAAGCCTACCAAAGCAGAGCACGTGGAGACCATCTTCCAATTTGAAAGGGAGATTAGGGCGAAAGCTTCTAAACATCACTGCTTTAAGAACGGCCCCTTCATCTTTTAAAGAAAAATAAAGATGGCCATTGGCAGAACTTTTGCTGTTAGAAATTTCTCCCTCCACCCAGATAAAAGGAAATTTTAGTTCAAGGAGACTTTTCAGCTCTTTGGTGAGCTCGCTTACAGTAAATACTCGGCGATTATTTTTAGGATTACCCCTTGCCAAAGCTTCCATAGAGACTAACAAGTTTAAATGGACTCACGGTAATTAACAAGAGACGTTTCAGGCTCTAGCCAGTTAACAGGCTGGAGAAATAGGCTATTTTAAGGTCTCAGGGAGTTAAAAGGCGAAAAAGGAGGAGCAAAAATGGTCAAAAAAGACCTTTACGAAATATTAGGGGTTAGCCCTGATGCCAGCCAGGAGGAGATAAAAAAGGCCTATAGGCGGCTGGCGCGGAAGTATCATCCAGACCTTCATCCTGGAGACAAGGAAGCCGAGGAGAAATTCAAAGAGATTCAAGAGGCTTACGAAGTCCTTTCTGACCCGCAAAAACGGGCCGAGTATGATAAACTTCGCCAGGCTGCAAGTGCCTTTAGCTTTACCACTCCTGGCGGAGAAAGGGCCTATGATTTTAGCGTCTTTATGGATGAAGGAAGCCCCTTTGGTGGCTTTGCCGACATTTTTGCCGATCTTTTTGGCTTTGAAAGGGACTGGGAACCCGGGCCAGAACCAGGGGCTGATGTTCTTTATCGCGTAGAAATACCATTCAGGCAGGCAGCCCTTGGTGGTGAAATAGAAATAGAAGTTCCCCTGGAAAGGCCATGTCCAGGCTGCCACGGCCAGGGAGTTGATTTAAAAAGTGCAGATACCTGTCCCCATTGCCAGGGCCAGGGTAAAAGGGAGCATCGGCGCGGAACCGTGCGCATGATTGAAATTTGCCCTTATTGCAGGGGCATGGGGCAAAGAGCCACCAAGCCCTGCCCTACCTGCCATGGTGCCGGAACTATTCGCCAAACCGAGCGGTTAAAGGTGAAAATTCCTCCTGGAGCAGATACTGGCACCAGATTAAGGATTCCAGGTAAAGGAATGCCTGGCCGCAAAGGAGGGCCCTCCGGGGACCTCTATCTTGAGCTGGTTGTTAAGCCTGACCCGCGTTTTGAACGCAAAGGCTATGACCTTTACCTCAAACAGCCTATCGGCTTATTTACAGCTGTGCTTGGCGGCCATGTAGAAGTACCTACTTTAGACGGCAAAGTGCGCATGAAAGTTCCCCCTGGTACCCAGTGTGGCCAGAAATTTCGACTTCGTGGAAAAGGTATTTCCAGGCCAGATGGTAAAAGGGGAGACCTTTATGTGGAAGCCATGATAACAGTGCCTAAAAATCTTTCTCCAGAAGCCAGAAAAAAGTTCGAAGAACTTAAGGCCATGATTCCCGAAGCCTCTTAAAAGCAAGGAGGGTGGCCATGCAGGTAAAAATGGGCAACTGTGTCTTAGAGCTTATTAAGGGTGACATAACCCAGCAGGATACAGAGGCCATTGTTAACGCTGCCAACGAGGAGTTGGTTCCAGGAGGAGGCGTTGACGGGGCTATTCATCGGGCAGGCGGGCCGAGCATTGCGGAAGAAGCCCGCCGTTATGGACGCTGCCCTACTGGTAGCGCTGTTATTACCGGGGCAGGAAACCTCAAGGCCAAATATGTGATTCACGCCGTAGGGCCTATCTGGCGTGGGGGAAACCACGGAGAGGCAGAGCTTTTAGCCAGTGCCTATCGTTCGGCCTTAAATCTTTGCCTGGAAAAAGATATTAATTCTGTGGCCTTTCCTTCTATTTCTACCGGGGCTTATGGCTACCCAATGAAAGAAGCAGCTAAAGTGGCTCTTTCAACGGTTATATCTTTTCTCAAAGAACATCAGAAACCGAAATTAGTGCGCATGGTCCTTTTCGGTGAAGAGGCTTACAAAACTTACGAAAAGGTTTTAAAAGAGCTGGCGGCAAAAGAACAAGAATAAAGATCACTCCGCCAAGCACAGCTCCTTCATTCTTTTCCAATTTTCTAAAGAACCGGGGCAAATTGTTATTTGTTTGCTAAAACTCAAATCCTTGCTTAAAATTGGTATTTTTCAAAATATGGGAGGTGTTTCCCATGCGGCATGTGACGAGAGTTTTTGACCTGACTACTGAAGAGTTAAATCACGTTCTTGACCGGGCTCTTCGTCTAAAAGCAGACTTTAAAAAAGGAGAACCAAGAAGAAGCCTCATCGGAAAAGTTTTGGCCCTTCTTTTTGAAAAGCATTCCACCCGTACCAGGGTTTCCTTTGAAGCGGGTATGCAAAAGCTCGGTGGCACAAGTATTTATCTTTCGCGGCGAGACCTTCAGCTTGACCGGGGGGAACCCCTTAAAGATACAGCCCGGGTGCTTTCCCGTTATGTAGATGCCATTTGCGTGCGCACCTATGGCCAGGAGGTAGTTGAAGAACTGGCCCGCTGGGCAAGTGTGCCGGTAATAAATGGCCTTTCTGATAAACATCATCCCTGCCAGGGCATGTCTGATGTGATGACGGTTATGGAAAAAAAGGGAGACATAACTAACCTTAAAGTGGCCTGGGTAGGAGACGGTAACAACGTGGCCCATTCCTGGATTGAAATGGCCGCCCGTCTGGGCTTTCATTTAGTACTTGCCTGCCCTGAAGGCTATGACCCTGACTCCCAAATTCTTGAAGAAGCTCGCCAGGTAGCAACCAAGCCCATAGAAGTAGTAAGGGACCCGAAAGAAGCGGTAAAAGACGCCCAGGTGATTAATACTGACGTTTGGGCCAGTATGGGGCAGGAAGACGAAGCTGAAAAGAGAAAAGAAATTTTTACCCCCTACCAGGTAAATGTTGAGCTTTTAAAATATGCCGCCAAAGAAGCTATAGTGCTTCACTGTTTGCCTGCTCACCGTGGAGAAGAAATCACCGAAGAGGTGCTTGAAGGCCCGCAATCAGTGGTGTGGGACCAGGCTGAGAACAAAATGTGGTTACACATGGCCCTTCTTGAGTGGCTACTGGCAGGCTAAAATTATTTTATGGGCCAGATAAAAGCGCTTCCGTCACGAAACTTTCTAAAAAATTTTATTGCGCATATTCCAGAAGAAGAACTCCTTTCTCCGAAGACCACTTTTATTTTTCCCACCAGGCGAGCTGGGCTTTATTTTCGGCATTATCTCTTTGAGAAGAGAAAGACTTCTGGACTCCTTCCCCGCATAACAAGCATAGCCGACTTAACTTCAGAGCTTGCCACTTTAATTGACCAGCGGCCTCTTATCCCTCGGGCTGACCAGGCCTGGATACTCTGGGAAATAACTAAAAAAATGCCTCTTTTTGAAAAAATAACCCAGAGTTTTGACCAGTTTTTCCCCTGGGGTTTGCGCCTGGCTGAAGTGCTTGATCTTTTTGAACGTGAGTTGATAGAAGCCCAAAATATCGTTTATCCTCCAGAAGAAGAGCTTCCCTATGAGGCCAGATTATTTGCTTCCCACCTGGGAGATATACAGAAGGCCTTTCGTCAGCGCCTTGAAGAAAGAGAGATAATCACCCCTGGAGAGCGCTTGAGGATACTGGCGGAAAACATAGAACGTATCCCGGGCTTTCCTGGAAATCTTCATCTGGTAGGCTTCTTTGTGCTTACAAAGGCAGAGCAGAAAATCTTTAAGGTCTGGTTAAAACAGGGAGCTACACTATGGTGGCGCCTTGAAGGTACAGGTTTCCCTGATATTTACCGTGAACTTGAAAAAACTTTTGGTCTGAGAGCCGAAATAATAGATTCAGAAGAAAGGCGGCCTGAATTTCATTTTTACGAAGCCCCTGACGTGCACCACGAATTAAAGGCCGTAAGGAGCCGCTTGCCCAGAGACATTAAAAGCCCAGATGATACGTTGATTCTTCTTTGTGTAGCTGGCCATTTGATTCCTTTGCTTTACGAATTGCCAGAGGATATACCGGTAAACATTACCCTTGGATATCCGCTTTTTCGCACCCCTTTAGCCCAGCTTTTTCTCCTTTTTGCCGAGCTGAGGGAAACTCTTCACCAGGAAGAAGTTTATATCCCTGCTTATTTAAAATTGATAAAGCACCCTTACCTAAAAGGGCTTAAGTTTGAGGGCGAAAAAGTCCTCTTTTTCTTCCACGAACTGGAAAAGATTTTGCGAGAACACGGAAGCCCTTATCTCTCTCTTGAGGCTATAGAAAAAATGCCAGAAGATGAAGCCCTTTCTCGGTTTCTGGCCTGGTTTCATAGAGAATTTCTAAAGCCCTGGTTCCATATTGAGAGCACCAAAGAATTAGCTTCTGCCTTGAGAAAACTTGTTAAAGAGTGCACCAGGGCAAGGCTTTCGGCTCTTTCGGAAGATACTCCAGAATCCTTACTTGAGAAGGCCTTTTTATATGCCTTTGAAGCGGAAATCCTTCCAAGCCTTGAAAAAGTCTCTTTTGCCGAACAAAAATTAAGGCCGCGCACGCTTTTTACTTTTTTAAAAGAACTCCTGCGCAACATAAGAGCACCTTTTGAAGGGGAGCCTTTAGGAGGGCTCCAAATAATGGGCCTCCTTGAAACCCGCCTCCTCTCTTTTAAGCAAATCTTTGTCCTTGATGCTAATGAGGATTATCTGCCTTCGGTGGAAGAAGTAAATCCCCTGCTACCTGAGGGGCTAAAGCCTATCCTTGGTCTTCCTCCCCGTGAAAGGGAGGAACTCATTGAAAGGCACCACTTCTTCTCCCTGATAAGAGGGGCGGAAAAAGTCCATATTTTTTACCAGAGCGCTATAAGTGGAAAAGGTGAGGCCCTTGGCAAAAAACTAAGAAGTCGCTACGTGGAAAAGCTTATATGGGAAGAAGAGCAGAGACTTAAAAGGCTTGCTCCTGAAAAGATAAAATTTATTCATCTAAAATTTGAGCCAGGTGCCTTTAAGCGCAAAGAATTTATAGCCAAGGGGCAGGCTGAAAAAGAAGCCGTAGAGAAACTTCTGGCTAGAGAGAGCGGTATTTCTCCTTCTCTGTTAAACACTTATCTTTCCTGCCCTATCAAGTTCTATTTTCACTATATCCTTGGCCTTAAACCCACGGAAAAAATTGCTGACTTTGACGCCAGAGAACTGGGAAATGTAGTCCACGCTGCCCTTGAGGAATACTTCAGGCCTTATGTCAAGAGGCTTTATCTTCCCCACGAAGATAACGATTCTGAACGCCTAATCAGCTATTTTAAAGAATTCTTTAAACTTAATAAGCTTTATTCTATCCTTGGTCCTGAGAGGCGCTTTTTTGTGGAAGAAACAGCTATTTTCAGACTTAAGCGTTATCTTGATTTCTTAAAGAAAGAGTTTCCTAAGGGGTTTGTTATCCTTGACCTGGAAAAGGAATACCAGAAAGACTTTCAAGGGATCATTCTGGCCGGAAGAATGGACCGCTTAGAAAAAAGAGAAGAAAAGACCTTTGTGCTGGATTACAAAACTGGCTCTTTTTTAAAGAGCCTTTCTGCCAGTTACCTGAAAGAAAAGCTTTTTCTTTATGACCCTCCAGGGCGTTTTGACGCGGAGAGTTTTTTTGAGTTTCAGGAGGTGCTTCCTGATATACAGCTCTTTCTCTATTTGTTTATCATAGACGCAGATAATGCTGCTTATCTCCAGCTGTCTTCGGGAAACATCAAATACATTGAAAAGCCTATTTTTGCGGAAAAAATTACCCCGGATGAAGCACAGGAATTCATGTCTCTAAAATTTCCGCGGATACTGGAGTTTCTTTTTCGCCATATGATAGAGGCTGACGCTTTTTATGCTACCAGAGATGAAAAGACCTGCGGGTTCTGTGAGTATAATCTGGCCTGTGAGTGCGCCCGCAAATAGAATTAGCTGTTTTGCCTGTCCCTCTCTGTTCTAGTAATTTTGTGAAAATTCTGGCAAATTATGTTGAAAAAATTTACCAAGATTTATTTTTAATGGCGGCAAAATGGCCTTAGAACTTTCGGAAAAGTTTAAAAATATAAAGAATTTTCTCTTGAGAGATAAAGGAAAGCTCAAGATCTCAGGGCTTTCGGAAGAAGCTTTAGCCTGTCTTTTAAAGCTCATTGAGGCCCGAAAAGGCATTATTTTGTTACCTGACGAAGCCCTGTGCCAGCGCTTAAAAGAAGCCCTTCACTTCTTTGGTTTCTCAAATGTTTTTCACTACCCTGCTGAAGATGTATTGCCTTTTGGTAGTGTTTATCATTCTCCTGTTACCAGTGCCGCTCGTATAGCAGCCCTGTATCATTTTGGAGTCCAGAAAAATGCTTTCCTTATTCTTTCCGTCAGGGCCCTTTTGCGCAAGACTTTGCCACCAGAGACCCTTCAAAAATTTTATGAATACATAGTGGCTGGAGAAGAGCTTGCACGGGAAGAGTTTTTAAAACAACTAATTAACCTGGGTTATGAAAAGACAGGCCTTGTCCAGCGGGTGGGCGAGTTTTCAGCCAGGGGAGGAGTTATAGACGTTTTCCCTGCTGGAGAGACTTCCCCTGTAAGAATTGATTTGTTCGGAGAGGAGGTAGAGAGCCTTAAACGGTTTGACCCTCAAACCCAACGCTCTTTTGAGGAAATTGAAGAAATAGTTATTCTTCCAGCCAGAGAAGTGATTTTAGCTTCTGATCCTTTAGGCCTTGAGGAGCGTTTATTTAAAAGACTATCTGAACATGCCCTTCCTCCTGACAAGGAAAGTGCTTATCTTCGCGCCCTTGAAACAGGCCTTGTTCTTGAGCCAGAAGAATTCTGGCTACCCCTTGTTTACGAAAAACCTGCTACTTTCTTTGACTACCTTGATTCTCATGACACCCTGATAATTTTTGAGCCTGAAAAGATTATAGACGAAATAGCCCGCTTTGAAGAAAGGCTTATTCTTTCCTGGCGCAAAGCCAGGGAAACTAAGAGAGTACTGGTAGAACCACAGGAGAGTTTTCTTTCAAAGGATGAAGCCCTAAATCTTTTAGCGAAACATGCCAAGACCCTTGAAGTTTTAAAGCTTCCAATCTGGGAAGAAGGGATAAGTTTTGAGGTAAAAGATCATCAAGCTCACGTTGAGGCTATTAAGGTTTCTCCTAAAGAGGCTATTGAAAAAGGCTTAAATTATCTAAAAGAACTTATGGCTGAACAACGCGTGGTAATTACTTCTCCCCATGAAAAATCCGCGGAAAAGATAAAATCTCTGGTAGAGAGAGAACTGGGCTTAAGAGAAGTGGACATAAAAAAGGAAGCCTTTAAGGATCTTTCTTCGCCTTTTGAAACAACTATATACGTAGGAAATATTGTCCAAGGGTTCATCTGGCCAGAACTTTCTCTGGCCTTAATTTCAGAACACGAACTATTTGGCCTTCGCAAACCTCTTACCACTAAACGTGCTCGTTCGTTAAAAGAAACTTTTTTGAGTTTTGAAGACTTAAAACCTGGAGATTTCGTTGTTCACCGGGAACATGGCATTGGCCGTTACCACGGCCTGGTTTCTCTTGAAATAGGTGGTTTGCCAGGAGAATTCTTGCTAATTGAATATAAAGACGGTGATAAGCTCTATCTTCCAGTTGATAAACTCAACTTACTTCACAAATACGTAGGGCTTGAAGGCAAAGAACCCAGCCTTGATCGCCTGGGAGGCAAAAGTTTTGAAGCCAGGAAGAAAAAGGTTGAAAAGGCCATTGAAGAAGTGGCCCAGGAACTCCTTGCTCTTTACGCCGCTAGAAAAGTAGGCCAGGGTTTTTCTTTTGAACCTGGCCCCCTTCTTCGGCAGGTAGAGGCCTCTTTTCCCTTTGAAGAGACACCCGAACAGGCCGTGGCCATTGAAGAAACATTAAAAGATATGCAAAGCCCCTCACCCATGGACCGCCTGATTTGTGGGGATGTAGGCTATGGCAAAACTGAAATAGCCATAAGAGCAGCGGCTCTGGCAGTGGAGAATAAAAAACAGGTAGCCATCCTGGTTCCCACCACGGTGCTTGCGGAACAACATTTTCGCACTTTTTACGAAAGACTTTCCCCTTTAGACATCAAAGTAGCCGTAATTTCTCGCTTTAAATCTTCAAAAGAACAAAAAGAGATACTCAAAAAACTGGCCGCAGGCGAAATAGATGTAATTATTGGTACTCATCGTCTCCTTTCAAGTGATGTATCTTTTAAGGACCTCGGGCTACTCATTATTGACGAAGAACACCGTTTTGGGGTAAAGCACAAAGAAAAAATTAAACAATTGCGTAAAAGTGTAGATGTTCTTGCTCTTTCAGCCACCCCCATTCCCCGAACTCTTCAGCTTTCACTTCTGGGAATCAGGGACTTGTCAGTAATAACTACTCCGCCAGCCAAGCGGCTACCGATAAAAACATATCTGGCCCGTTTTGATGAGCAGGTGATAAAAGAGGCCATTGAAAGGGAACTTTCCCGCGGCGGCCAGGTGTTTTTTGTTCATAACCGCATAAAAGGCATATACGCCCTGGCAGACTGGCTGCGACGCCTGGTGCCGCAAGTCCGCCTGGAGGTAGCTCACGGGCGTATGCCTTCGCAGAAGCTTGAAGAAATCATGGTGCGTTTTGTACGCAAAGAAATAGACGTGCTAGTTTGCACCACGATTATTGAATCTGGCATAGATATCCCTTCAGCCAACACCATCATCATCAATCGGGCTGATCGCATGGGCCTTGCTGAGATTTATCAGCTAAGGGGACGCGTTGGCCGAAGCAATGTTCAGGCTTATGCGTACCTCCTGGTGCCTTCTCTTTCAGGCCTTTCAGAAGATGCTGAACGTCGGTTAAAAGCCCTTATGCAGTTCACTGAACTGGGGGCAGGTTTTAAACTGGCCATGAGTGACCTTCAAATTCGGGGCGCTGGAAATCTACTGGGGACTTTTCAGTCCGGGCACGTAGCTGCTGTAGGCTATGATTTGTATCTGGAAATACTCAAGCGCACCATAGACGAAATGCGCGGAAAACCTCTGGAAGAGGACATAGAACCAGATGTTAACCTTAAAATTCCAGGCTTTTTCCCGTCATCTTATATACCAGATGTAGAACAGCGCCTTCATCTTTATCGTCGTTTGGCTATGGCGCGAACCAAAGAAGCCATTGATGAGCTGGCCTATGAAATAGAAGACCGCTTCGGCATTCCACCCAAAGAAGTACAAAACCTTATCAAGCTCTCTCTTTTAAAGGCCCTATTAAGGCCCTTTAAAGTGCGGAAGCTTGACCGCCGTGGGAAAGAAGTCATCTTTTACTTTGACCCTTCAGCTCAAATAGATGAAAAATTGTGGCGCAAACTTGCCCGTGAGAGAGGGCTTGCCCTGCGTATCACCAGGGATAATAAACTCATCTTGAGTCTGGCTACTCCAGAAATAATTGACGAATTACTTTCCTTCCTTCAGGAACTGAAAAACGGTCTCGCCAAAACCAGCCAAAAGCTTTATGTTCATTTAGAACAAGAGAATTTTATGGAGGCTAAATGAAAAAGTTTATATGGTTTTTCATAGCAATATATTGGTGGGCTGGAAACATTCAGGCCCAAATTGTTGACCGCATTGTAGCGGTGGTAAATGACGAGGTAATAACACTTTCAGAGCTTGATGAAGCCGCTACGCCTTTATACCAGCAATACTTAAAAGACATCAAAGACCCTGTAGCCAAAGAACGCCTGCGTGAGGAAATTCGTCAAAAAGTTCTTCAACAATTAATTGACGAAAAGCTAATAAATCAAGAAATAGAGCGCCGAGGGATTGAAGTTTCTAGCGAAGAAATAGACAGATTTATTGAGCATTTTAAGCGCCAAAATGGCCTTGACGACCAGGCTTTCCAAAAATTTTTAGCTGAACAGGGCTTAACGCTTGAGGAATATCGCCAGAAAGTAGCTCAGCAAATAAAACGGATAAAACTGGTGCAGTCTCGAGTGAACCAGATAGTGGTTACCCCTGAAGAGATAGAGAGAGAATATCAGAGAAGGTATGGAAAGGTTGTAACCAGGTATGAATTGGCAGCCATTATCATTAACGGTCAGGAGGCAGAGGCCAAAATAAAGAAGGCTTACCAGGAATTAAAAGCCGGAAAAGACTTTGCTGAAGTGGCTGCCAAATATTCTGATATTCCAGACAGTGGACGCGGGCTTGGCACCTTTAGCCCTGAAGAACTGGCCCCTGAAGTGAGAGAAGTTTTAGCTAAACTCCAGCCAGGGGAAGTTAGTCCACCTATAAAAGTGGGGAATTCCTGGCAGATTTTTAAACTCTTGCATATTAAAAAAGAAAAGGCTAAATCTTTAGCTGGAACCAAAAAAGAGATTGAAAATGAGCTACGCCAGAAAAAGATTGACCAGCTACTCCAAAATTGGCAAAAAGAGCTTAGAGAACAGGCTTATATAAGGATATTGCTTTAATGGCTGAAGAACAGAATAAAAACGGAAGTTTTGGAGAATACCTTCGGCACCAGCGCGAGATAAGGGGCTTTAGCCTGGAAGAAATTTCTTCTCAAACCAGGATTGGCCTGAGAAATTTAAAGGCGCTTGAAGCAGAAGACTGGGAAGTCCTCCCCGCAGAAATATATATCAGGGGTTTTATAAGAAGCTATTGTGAAACCATAGGCCTTGATCCAAATGAAGCTTTAATCCGCTTTGAAGAAGCCTACGCTCCATTTCGCCGCCATAAAGAAGAAAAAATAAACGTAGTAAACCATGAAGTCTCTTTCAAAGAGTTTCCCTGGCGCCTGATAATAATTTTAATAGTAGTTGTTCTGCTAGTAGCTGGTGGCTACTTTTTCTTTTTCAAAGAAGAAAAGAAATCTATCACTCAACTTTCACCGCTTTTAGAAGAAATTCCCGTAAAGAAAGAACAAGAAGCTATCCCTCAACAGCCTGCTAAACCCTTGCCTAAATCTCCTGCGTCAAACGAATAGCATTGAGTGTTGTAGTAAAGGCCATTATTCTCTCTTCTCGCACAGTTGGTGAAAAGGATGTTCTTTTAGAGCTTCTTTCTGCCGAACGCGGGCGTTTAAGTGCGCTGGCCAAAGGGGGGCGAAAAAGCCTCAGGCGCTTTGTCAATACCCTTGAACCATTCTCCTTAATTCAGGCCCATCTGCGCGGAGGTAAAATCAACTTGCCTCCGTTTTTAGACAAGGCGGACTTGCTCAATCCTTTTGAAAATTTACGCCTTAATCCCTTAGCTTTTACTAAAACGGCGTATCTGGGTGAGCTTACAGAATGCTTTTTAAAACCTGGAACCGGCCAGAATTTCTTTTATTTTTTACAGGAAAGCCTCTCGGTGTTAAACGCCGGAATTGATTACTGGCCTCTTTTAAAGATTAACTTTGAACTTTTTCTCCTGAAGACCAGCGGTTTTTCCCCTCATTTAGGGAAATTTTGCCTTCGCTGTGACCAGACTTTAAACAAAGAGGTTTTCTTTTCCTTTTCTGAAGGTGGGGTAGTGTGTGGGAATTGCGCCTTTGAGGAAGACGTTCTTCTGAATTTAAAGATCCTTGCTTTTTTAAATCATATTTCTGGATTAAGGCCCCTTCGTTTAAGGATAATCAAACCTGATGCCGAAAATTTAAAAAAAGCCGAACAGCTGGTAGAGAGCTTTGTATTACAATTGTTGAATAGAGAAGTTAATTCTTTACGAGTCCTAAAAGAAATGTTTAACAATAAAAGTTTACTAGCGGAGAATGGAGGTTCACTTTGAAGGATTTTAATGACAAGCAGTACGTTTTAAATGGCCTGGCTGCTAAAGAATCCTGGCGGCTTTTTAAGATAATGGCTGAGTTTGTTGAAGGTTTTGAAGAGTTACCAAGGGTTTATCCCGCCATAACGGTTTTTGGTTCTAATCGAGTAAGGCCTGGACATCCTTATTATCAAAAAGCCGAAGAAATTGCCCGTTTGCTGGCCAGAGAGGGCTTCTCTATTATTACGGGCGGAGGCCCTGGTATAATGGAAGCGGCTAACAAAGGTGCGGCTGAAGCCGGTGCCTACTCTGTGGGCTTAAATATAAAGCTTCCTCGGGAACAGGAAGCCAACCCTTACGCCAATATCAAAATTGAATTTCGCTACTTTTTTGTTCGCAAAGTTATGATGGCCAAGTATGCTGTAGGCCTCATGTGTATGCCAGGGGGCTATGGAACCCTTGATGAATTTTTTGAGATTATAACCCTGGTACAAACCCACAAAATCAGGCCAGTGCCTATTGTGCTGGTGGGAAGCAAGTTCTGGAATGGCCTGATTTCTTGGATGAAAGAACGCCTGCTTCACGAGGGCATGATTTCTAAGGAAGACCTTGAACTTTTCACCGTGCTCGATGACCCCCGTGAGATAGCTGACTATTTTAAGAAAACCGCCCGTGCCTATAAACTCCTTTCCCGCCTGGAATCCACCTAGGTACTTGAGAAGCGAGTATCTTATTAGAAAGCTTTGGGGTTTTTAGCCCAGAAACAAAGAAAATGGAGGATAAGTAAAAATTTTTTACCTTTGCACAATTCTAAAACACTGGATTGAGATCGCCACGGCGACGGTATCGCCTCGCGACAAGGATTGCTTCGCCACTTCGTGGTTCGCAATGACTGAGAAAAGTGGCTAGAACGATAATCTCCTCTGTCACTACAGGGAGTATCTTCCCCTTTTGTCACTGCGAGGAGGCCCGTCCACATTTTATCAAATTTGGTTGATTTTTAGAAAAAGAAGGGTACCCCCCTTCAGGAAAACTAGAAAGATAAGTGGCACAGAAAAACTCTAGCTCTTTAATCCTCAATCTTTTCTTTAAGCGGGAATTTAGGTATTCTACAAAATACAGAAACTTGACAGTTGCATTTTTGGTGATATCTTGCCCTAGTCATACCTTTTATGGGAGGTGAAGAAGTGTACGCGGTTATAAAAACTGGAGGAAAACAGTATAAAGTGCGCCCTGGAGATACTATTAGAGTAGAAAAGCTTACAGGAGAACCTGGTCAGGAAATAGAACTAACTGATGTTCTCTTAGTAGCCAAAGATGATGACCTTAAAATTGGCCAACCTTTGGTAGAAGGGGCAAAAGTAATAGCTACCATTTTAAATCAGGGGCGGAGCAAAAAGATTATTGTCTTTAAGAAGAAAAGACGTAAAAATTATAAAAAGAAAAGAGGCCATCGCCAGTATTATACTGAACTCCAGATAAAAGAGATTTCTGCATAAGGAGGGAATTATGGCTCATAAGAAAGCAGGCGGTTCATCTAAAAATGGCCGCGATTCTCATAGTAAAAGACTTGGAGTTAAACGTTATGGAGGCCAGTTTGTAAAGGCTGGCAATATAATAGTTCGCCAACGCGGTACCAAGGTTCATCCTGGATTTAACGTTGGCCTTGGCAAAGATTATACTATCTTTGCCAAAATAGACGGTATTGTAAAATTTGAGACTCGTCACGGACGTAAAGTAGTAAGCGTTTACCCTCCAGAAGAGTTAGCTGCTCAGGCAGCCTAATAGAGACGGGCAACAGGCCCGTCTCTATTATACCTCAACCGCTGTAACTCTATTTCTCCCTTGCTTTTTGGATACGTAAAGTGCTTTATCAGCAGCGGAAAGTAATTCTGTTATAGTTACCTTTTGTCCTGGTTTTATAGATGCCACTCCAAAACTCACAGTAATAGAAAAACAATATTTTTCACAAGTAAACTTGCTTTTCGCTATCTTTTGTCTCAATCTTTCTGCCAAGCTTTTTGCTCCATTAATATCAGTAAAAGGAAGTAAAATTATAAATTCTTCTCCACCATAACGGGCCAATATATCACTTTTTCTTGTTTCTTCTTGTAAAATATTAGCTAAGTTTTTTAGTACTTCATCTCCACACAAATGCCCATATTTATCGTTTATCTCTTTAAAGTGATCAATATCTAAGATAATTACAGATAAGAAGTTTTTGTATCTGTGGTATCTTTCAATTTCTTCTTTCAGTCTTTTTTGAAAATAGTGTCTATTATATAACCCTGTAAGGGCATCTTTTAGTGCTATCTCCATTAAAAAGCGATTTTTTTCTTTTAATTTTTTAGCTAATAATTCTGCTCTTTGTTTTTCTTCTTTAAGTTTTTGTAGGAGTAAGGCATAATTTAGATTTATACGCTGAAGCTCTCTATTGGCTTCTGCCAGTATTAAAGAATAGGGAATTATTTCATATTTTGGCAAGTCAAACATTTCAAATATTTCTTTAGTTTTATTGGCTGTCTTATCTATAATGTTTTCTATGTTTTGAAGAGATAATCCTAAAATATCAGTAGCTCTTTTTAGAAGTACGTTATATTTATCAACTGTGTTATTGGTGTAATATATACTTGAAATTCTATCAGCTAAATAAAGGATTTCTATTTCCTTGAAAAGATTTTTTGGTGCCTTATCAGGCTCATGATGATAGAAGATGTAATTTTCTAGATAAAAGGGTAAATTCCATATGGGAACAAGCTCTTTTCCAACTTCTGGATGGGTAACACCAAAAACTTTTCTTTCTGCTTCTATAATTGAAATTCCTTCTATTTTTTTGTCTTCTAATACCTGGATATAATCATTAGGACGCAAGTGATATAAAACAAGAATGCCTATATCCATCAAAAGCCCGCCCAAATAGAGCTTTTCCTGGGAGTAATTGCACGCTTCAGCCAGAAGACTGGCCGCCACCGCAGCCGTAAGAGACCTTCGCCAGAAATGAAGAAAATCAAATTTGCCTCCATCTTTTTTGGCGAAAAACTTTATCAAAACAAAAGATAGAGCGATATTTAAAAGCATTTCAGTACCAAGAATAGCAATAGCTGAGTCTAAACTCTCTATCTTTTTTCCACGAGAAAAAAACGGCGAATTAGCAATCTTTAGTACCTTTGAGCTAAGGGCTGGGTCCAAACGTATTAATTGTGCCAACTTTTCAAAGGAACCTTCCTTTACTGCATCAACAAGTTTAAAAGCTAATGGGGGAAAGGAGGGAAGATCAAGTTCTCTTTTTGTTGATAGATCTTTTAAAATTTTCATTTTGTCATCTAATAAAATTTCATCTGCTCTATAATTTTTCGGTAGTTAATAATTTTTGATTAAATTTTTTGAGACCCTTGCAGAATATTTTATTGGTGCCCCTGCGTGCTTCTGAGACTGCTTCATCGCGCCTTCGCGCTCCTCGCAGTGCTAATTGGGTGTCATTACTTTGGGATAGCTTCACACTAAATCCCTTTGCCCAAAAAAACTTTGTCTGACCCTCAAGTTTGTTTGCAACGTGAACGTAGGGTAGATTAAAGACTAATGTTGTTACCAGAAATAGAGAACTTATACGTTTCAGAAGAGGTAAAAGATAATCCTTACACGCAGGAAATATTGAATCGTCTGAAACTTGAACCAATTGTTTTGCCTGCAGGGGAAAAGCCGCCTAAACCTCTTTCTCCCTGGCCAGAAGTTTTATCCTGGGGGAAGAGAACTCTTTTTCTAACCGCCTATAAAGGCCGTTTTTTTCGTCCCTGCCCGGGCACTAAGAGTTATCTATGCTGTGGCTATCAGATATTTCATATTGGTCAGGGCTGCTCTCTTGACTGTACTTATTGCATCCTCCAGGCCTACTTTAATGAACCCTGGCTTACTTTTTTTGTAAATGTGCTTTCAGATGGTCTTGCACAACTTAAAGAAGGCCTTGAAAGCCGCCCTTTTACCCGCATTGGTACGGGAGAGTTTACTGATAGCATGATCCTTGAGCCTGTAACTCATCTTAATCCCTGGCTTGTTGAGTTTTTCTCTCGTGAGAACCGAGGGGTGCTGGAGCTTAAAACCAAAACCGTTTTTATTGATGACTTAAAAGGCCTTGAGCATAACCGGCGTACTATCATTGCCTGGTCTCTTAATGCGCCGTCTATTGTTGAAAGCGAAGAAAAAGGCGCTCCAGGCCTTACCGAACGCCTGAAAGCAGCGCAGATAGTTTCAGACTGGGGGTATCCGGTGGCCTTTCATTTTGACCCTATTATCCGTTTCTCAGGCTGGCAGGAAGAATACTCCTGGGTTATAGAGGAGCTTTTTAAACTGGTGCCAGCTGAAAATATAGTCTGGATAAGCCTGGGGAGCCTTCGTTTTATGCCGGAACTAAAAGAAATCGCTTATGCCAGATTTTCTCACACAAGCATTTTTAGTGACGAATTCGTAATCGGCCTTGACGGAAAAAGACGCTACTTCAGGCCAATCAGGGTTGAACTCTATAAGCACCTTTACCGCGAAATCAGAAAACACGCCAAAGATGTATGCGTTTATCTTTGTATGGAAAGCCCGGAAGTGTGGCAGGAATCTTTTGGGGTTACGCCATTTGAATTCGGCGGACTTCCCAAAATGCTTGATAGAGCAGCCAAAAGGGTATGCGGTTTTTAGTCCTTTTTTTCTTGGTGATTTTAGTCGGCTGTCAGAGCAAAGAATCAAAACCTGTTCTGCACACGTGTAAAGATTGCCATCATTACGAGCTTGATGAAAAGCATTCCTTTGCCTGCACCAGATGTCATGGAGGGAAAACTCCGGCTGCAAGCCCCGAAGAGGCCCATAAAGGCCTTATCGCTTCTCCGGCCTCACCGGCTAACTGGGAAAAAGCTTGTGGCTCCTGCCATGCTGAAAAAATAGAAAAAATAAAGAAAGCTTCCCATTTTACGCTTACCGGAGTGATAAACCCGGTGCTTGAGGCCTTTAACTTGCCTGCGGTTGCGGGAATAAAGGCCCTGCCTGAGCCAGAAGTCATAAAAACTAGGGAAGACCTGGTTTATGACCTTTTGCGTCGCCGTTGCCTGAGATGTCATCTTTTTTATAAGGGAGATGATTATGCTGAGACCAGAAGAGGCACAGGTTGTGCCGCCTGCCATTTATTTTACGGAAACGGTAAATTAGAGGATCATCGTTTTATAAAAACTCCGCCAGACCGCCTTTGCCTGCACTGCCACTACGGTAATCGTGTGGGTTTTGATTATTACGGCCTCTTTGAGCACGACTATCCTTATCCTTTTAGAAGCCCCTTGATTGATGGAGAACTTCCCCCGCGTCCCTGGGGGGTGGAATTCCACGAAATGGCTAAAGACGTGCATTTAAAGGCTGGTATGTCCTGCCTTTCCTGCCATACGGGAGAAGAACTTATGGCCGGGGAAAAAGGGCCTTCCTGTACAGACTGCCATAAACTTAAGCCCAAAAGCCCTTTTCACACCCCAGAGGTTTTAGCCAGAGTGCGTTGTAGTGCCTGTCATGCCCAATTTAGCTTCCAGGATCGCGGTTATTACCTTTTGCTCCATTACGACCCAGACTGGGAGGACTGGGCTGAATTTTACGTGCAGGGCTCTTCAGAAATTGAAAACTTTATTCTTAAAAATGCTCAAGGGGAGGATGCCACGCCTGTCATGGCAGATAAAATTTCAGGAAAGCCCCGCCAGGGCCTCTGGTTTTTGGGCTTCAAGGAAAGACGCTTTGAAACCCTTCCCCTTGGCCGCGATGAAAAGGGAAAAATCTCTATAATGCGGCCTTTGCTTGATTTGCACTTGAGCTTTGTAAATGAAGACGACGAAGTTGTTTTTGATGATTTAACACCCTTTGCCGTAAAAAGGAACCCGCAAAAGGCTTATCTGCCTTATAGCCCGCATACCATCGGGCGAGGTGATTCTTTCCGGGCGCAAAAGATACTGGAGATGCTTCATGAAGACCGCCGTCTTGAACCCAAAAGGCGTTAAAAAAATCCTCTCTCGCAGGCTCTGGTTAGAAAAGGCTGACTTTTTAAAGCTTCCCGAATTGGCCCCTGGAGAGTTGGGAAGACTTACCAGTAAAGAAGGCCATTTTCTGGCTATAGCCTACTTCAATCCCAAAAGTCGTATTGTGGCCCGTTTGCTCTCTTTTCAAGACGAAGAAATTTCGCAAGAGTTTTTCGTTAAACGTTTTAAAAAAACTTTTAGGGACAGGCAAAAATTATACCCTGGTGAAACCTGTTTCAGGTTAATTCACGGAGAAGGTGATTTACTCCCAGGGCTAACCGTTGACCTTTTTGAGAAAATAGCCGTGGTGCAGTTGGCCACGGCAGGCATGGAAAGCTTGAAAGGCCTGATACGCGACGCTTTGAAAGAAGCTTTCCCCCTTGAGGGCCTAGTTTTTAAAAACGATTTGCCGGTGAGAAAAGATGAAGGCCTTTCTATTTACGTGGAAAACGAAGGTATAGAAGGCCCTTTCTGGGCAAAGATTGATGGGCTTTATTTCCTCATAGACCCAATAGCCGGCCAGAAAACCGGCTTTTTTCTTGACCAGCGGGAAAATAGGAGAAAGTTTGCAAGCTATGTCAAAGAGAGCCTAGTTTTTGACCTTTTCTGCTACTCAGGGGCCTTTTCTCTTTACGCCGCCAGAGATGGAGCCCAAAAAGTTCTGGCTGTTGACCGCTCTTCTCAGGCATTGGCTTTAGCCGAGGAAAACGCCCGCCGAAACGGCCTGGCAGGCAAAATAACTTTTATTCAGGACGATATAGAAAATTTTTTACAATATGCCCCCAAGGCCCGGGCCATAGTCCTTGACCCTCCAGCCCTCATCAAAAAAGAACGGGCCTATCAGGCCGGTAAAAGGCTATACGAAACCTTGAATAACAAAGCTATCTCCCGGCTGGAAGACCGTGGCATTTTCCTTTCCTGTTCGTGTTCTCAGTTTCTTAAACTCAATGACCTGCTTTCTCTGGCACAAAAGGTGGCTATTAAAAATGGACTTTATCCCCAGCTCCTTGAAATAGGTCTTCAGGCTAGAGACCATCCAGTCTATCTACCCATGCCGGAAACATGGTATCTTAAAGCAGTATTTTTAAAAATCCTTGCCTTTGAGGGGTAAAGATGAGAAACAAAGAAGTGGCTGACATTTTTCGTAAGATTGCAGCTCTTTTAGAAATAAAAGGCGATAATCCTTACCGTATAAGAGCCTACCAGAGGGCCGCCCAAAACATAGAGGCCTTAACCGTTGATGTGGAAGAACTAGCTGCCAAAGGTAAACTTGAACGCATCCCGGGTATTGGTAAAGATCTGGCCCAAAAAATAGTAGAAATCCTTGAGACCGGCACCCTTCAAAAATACGAGGAGCTAAAGCAAGAAATACCTCCAGAGCTTTTAAAATTCCTGGAAATCCCTGGCTTTGGCCCGAAAAAGGCCAAGATCGTCTATGAAACTTTAGGTATAAAAACCATTGAAGAACTGGAAAAGGCCTGCCTTGAACATCGGCTCTCAAGGCTACCGGGCTTTGGCCCTAAAACTGAACAAAATATACTTAAAGGTATAAAACTTCTAAAACAAAAGCGGGGTCGTTTGCCCATAGGCCTTGTCCTTCCCTGGGCTGAAGAAATAGTAGCCCTCCTTAAAAAGAAAAGCCCGGTAGAGCGAATAGACGTGGCTGGAAGTATCCGTCGCCGCCGTGAGACCGTAAAAGATATAGATATCCTGGTCACCGCTAAAGACCACTTCAAAGTAATGGATGTCTTTGTTTCTCTGCCCGTGGTGGAAGAGATAATCGCCAAAGGTGAAACCAAGACCAGCGTTCGCCTGAAACAGGGCATACAGGTTGACTTACGCGTGGTGGATCCTGAATGTTACGGCGCCGCCCTGGCTTATTTCACCGGTTCAAAGGCCCATAACATCAGGATAAGAGAGCTTGGAGTTCAAAGAGGCCTTAAAATCAACGAGTATGGCATATTTCGTGGCCAGGAACGTATTGGCGGCAAGGAAGAGGAAGAAATTTTTGCGGCGGTGGGCCTTCCCTGGATTCCACCAGAACTCAGGGAAGACAGAGGCGAGATAGAAGCAGCCCTTGAAGGCAGGCTCCCTCAAATAGTGGCTTACGAAGAAGTAATCGGTGATGCCCATGTTCATTCTAAGTTCAGCGATGGCAGTGCTTCTATTGAAGAAATTGCGGCTTATGCCCGCAAGCTTGGGCTAAAATGGGTGGGCATTGTTGATCATTCTCAGGGGTTAAAGGTTGCTGGTGGAATGCCGATTGACAAATTAAAAGAAAAGAAAAAAGCCATAGAGGACTTTAACAAACGCTCAAAAGATGTAAAACTTCTCTGTGGTACCGAGGTGGATATTTTGGGGGATGGAAGCCTTGACTACCCTGATGAAATTTTAAAGGAATTTGACCTGGTGATAGCTTCTATTCACAGTGGCTTTAAACAGGGAGAAGAAAATATCACTGCTCGCCTGGTTTCCGCCATGAAGAACCCTTATGTGCACTGTATTGGCCATCCTACAGGTCGTCTTCTGGGCGAAAGAGAGCCTTATCCTGTTGACATGGAAACTCTTATAAAAACCGCCAGGGAAACTAAAACAGCGCTTGAGATAAATGCCTACTACAAACGGCTTGATTTAAACGATATAAACGCTAGAGCCGCCAAAGAGGCCGGGGTGAAGCTTCTTATTGGCAGTGACGCCCATATTCTTGACCAGATGAATTTCCTCCCCCTTGGTACGGCTGTGGCGAGGCGCGGCTGGTGTGAAAGAGAAGACATACTGAACACCCTTTCTTATAAAGAAATCAAAAAACATCTGCAGGGAATAACTTCATGGAAGCTAAAGCAAAAGCCATAACTCCCCAGAGAGAAATCCTTGCTGGCCTTGGCCTTTTTGGAATAGCCCTTCTTTATTTGTACTTTCCAGTGTTAAAAAATCTGGTGTGGGACTGGTGGCATGACCCCAACTACTCACACGGGTTTCTTTTACCTCTTTTCTCTGCCTATTTTATCTGGATAAATCGCCAGAAGATTGCGGAAATACCAGTAAAAACGAATTTCTTTGGCCTTTTTATTGTGTTAGGCGGGCTAGCCTTATTTTTGTTGGGCTGGGTAGCCGGAGAGCAGTTCACCCAGCGCTTTTCTTTTCTGCTGGTTCTTTACGGGGGGCTGGTTTTTCTTTTAGGCTGGCCGCTGGCCAAAAAATTAGCTTTTCCTGTATGGATTCTTGTTCTGGCTATTCCCATACCTTACGTGATTTATAACTCGCTTACTTTTCCTCTGAAACTTTTCGCTTCCAAAGTGGCTACAGAACTCCTCCAGTTCTTCGGTTTTTCTGTTTATCGCGATGGTAATATCATAGTTTTGCCCAATATGGTTCTTGAGGTAATAGACGCCTGTAGTGGAATTCGCTCTCTTATTTCGCTGCTTGCCATTTGTAGTATCCTGGCTTATTTCGTTCCTAAAACAGTCTGGAAAATCGTATTGCTTCTTTCAACGGTGCCTATTGCCATAGGGGTAAACGTCCTGAGGGTGTTTATTACGGGAGTGCTGGCTTATCACTTTGGCCCCAAAGTGGCTCAAGGTTTTTTTCATACCTTTTCAGGCCTTGTTGTTTTCGGTCTTTCTATTGCTTTGGTTTTAATAGTGCATAAATTGGTGGTTCGAAGATGATAAAAAAAGCTATTTTTTTAGCGGTGGTGTTGGTCCTTTTTTCTTTTGTATTACAGGCGGTTAGCACCATTCATCCCGTGCCTATTAAAAAAGATTTGGTCCTTTTCCCGCAAGAGATTGCCGGCTACAAGCTTGCTAAAGAAGAAAAAATGCCCCCCAAAGTAGAAAAAATACTCGGGGTGGATAATTATATCATGCGTGATTATTGCCGAAACCACCTCTGTATAAGCCTTTATGTGGGGTATTTTGAAGAACAGCAGGAAGGGGCCATGATTCACTCTCCCAAACACTGTATGCCTGGTGGTGGCTGGCTCCCTATAAGCGATAGCATTATTTCTCTTGACACTGCTAACGGCAAACTCAAGGTAAACCGCTTTGTCCTTCAGAAGGGCGATGAAAAGCTTTTGGTGTATTACTGGTATCAAGGGCGAGGGCGCAAAATTGCCAGTGAGTATGAAGACAGGCTTTATCTTTTGTTTGACCGCCTTTTTAAGAGGCGTTCAGATGGCGCCCTGGTGCGCCTAATGGTCCCTTTAAAGAAAGGGAACGAAAAAGAGTTACAAGAATTTACCAGGGCGCTTGTGCCTGTGCTTGACCAGTTTTTACCCTCTTAAGGCCAGTTTACTAACATTTGCTTGGCCACTTCTTTTGCCTTTTCTTCCCCGGCTAAAAGAGCAAGAAGGGTAAAGGCAAAGGGCATGGCTGTGCCAGGCCCCTGGCTGGTAATGATATTTTCGTCAACAACCACCGGGGCGTCTTCGGGCTTGGCTTCTTTTAGCTCATTTTTTAGTGAGGGATAAATGGTAGCTTTTTTGCCTTTGAGAACGCCAAAGGCGGCCAGTGCTCCTGGTGCAGCACAAATAGCCGCGCACTTTTTGCCTTTTTCCTGCATTTTTTGAATTAAATCTTTGACTCTTGAGTCTTTTTTGAGGTTTTCCACTCCAGGAAGCCCGCCTGGCAAAATTACCATGTCAAGTTCGTCGGGTGATAACTGGTCAACAGTGGTATCAGGGACAATTTTTACGTTCCTGGCACTGGGGATAGGGGCATCTTCAAGGCCGGCAATAACTAAATCAACTCCACCACGGCGTAAAACATCTATGACTGTTACAGCTTCAAGTTCTTCGTATCCAGGAGCCAGTAAAATAGCAACCTTGGCCATGGTCCACCTCCGTTTTTTCTTTCAAACTGTCAATTGTTAGAGGAAAAGTCAAGTTATGATTAGAGGGAGGGGTTACATTTAGAGAGACCTTTGCAAAACTATAAAAATATTTTTTTACTTTAAGGGAAGATTGCTTCGCCACTTCGTGGCTCGCAATGACGAGAAGGGGAACGTGGCTCGCAATGACATCTTTACCTGTCACTGCGAGGAGTGCGCAAGCGCGACGAAGCAGTCTCAGGAATTATCAGATTACTTCGCTCGCAATGACAGCCCCGGTCTGTCAATGCGAGGAGATCCCTTCGCTTTGCTCGGGACAGGCGAAGCAGTCTCAAGAAGATATTTTGCAAAGGTCTCTTAGAGTCTTGACAGGAGAAAAGGAGAAGGCTAATTTTTAGAGCAGTTCCCCGGTAGCTCAATCGGCAGAGCGGTGGGCTGTTAACCCATAGGTTGCAGGTTCGAGTCCTGCCCGGGGAGCCATTTGAAGTTTTCTTCGAAACCAACCGCCTTCGGCAGATTCAACCTTATTTCTTCCTCTGGCATTTCAAAGAAATAAATGTTGATTTGGGAGGGAGTGAAGACTATCTCTTTAATCAACATCTTTAAAAGTCCCTTCTGCTCTGGTGGGCTTAATTGAGGAAAGATTTTTGAGAAGTATTTGAAAGATTCCTTTATAAGTTCGGTATTCAGGATATACTCTTTCCACCTTTGAATTTCGGTCTCTACGGTTTCAAGCTCCCTTTCCAGCTCCTTCAACTGCTTATCAATCTCCTCTATCTCCTTCAACAAAAACCGCTCCGCCGCCTTCCCTTTGATTTCCACTAACTGCCTTGTATATTTCCTTCCTTTATCCTCAAGCTCTTTTATTCGGAGCTTCAGGATAATCCTTTTTTCTTCCAGCTTATTAACCTTTGCTTTTGCTTCCGCTGAGGCATTGTGAACCAATCTGTAAAGCAGAATTTCATTTTGGGAAATTTCCCTCATCTTTTCCAAAACTAAATTCTCCATAAGGTCAGCTCTGATGCTTCCGCCTTCACAGGTTCCCCTTCCTTTGTGCTGATTAGTAGTGCATTCGTAATAAAAATACCTTCTCCCCTTCGATTTAGCCCATGTCGGCGTCATAAAAGCACCACAAAATCCACACTTTAAAAGTCCCTCAAGCAAGAAGTTGTGTTTAATTTGCCTTTTGACGCTACTGGTTCTTTTGTAATTACTTTTGATAATTTCCTGAACCAAGTTGAAGGTTTTTTCGTCAATTATCGGGGTATGCTGTCCCTCGTATAGCTTCCCCTTGTACTTGATTTTGCCTATGTAAACCGGATGTTTTAAGACTCTTGCTATATAGGTATCAGTAAAATCGCTTCCACCCTGCTTTTTACCTCTACGGCTGATAAACTCTTTTGTTTTGTAACCGTGTTCATTCAGCCACTTAGCAACTTTGGTATATGATGCGAACTCAAGGTATTTCTCAAAAATAAGTTTAACGACTTTGGCTTCTTCTGGGTTAACAATCAGTTTTCCATCTTTTAAATCGTAGCCTAACGGAGGGTAGCCACCGTTCCACAAGCCTTCCCTTGCCCTGTGCTCCATCACATCAAGGGTTCTCTCCGCCGTCTGCTCCCTTTCAAGCTGAGCGAATACCATAACTATCCTGACTACAGCTCTACCGATTGCAGTTGTGGTGTCAAAGTTTTCGTGCAGAGAAACAAGATCAACATGATGGTTTTGCAGGAAGTTGTAAATCTTCTCAAAGTCAACGATTGAGCGGGAGAGTCTATCAAGCTTTTTAACGACGAGCGTATCTATTAAACCGTTTTCTACATCCCTTAAAAGCTCCTTAAATGCTGGCCTGTTTGTATCCTTAGCGGATTTTCCTTCTTCCTTATAGACTTTTACTACCTTCCAGTTTCTAACCTTGCAAAACTCCCTTAGCCTTTCTTCCTGCTCGTCAAGGGATTCCCCTTCTGCAACCTGCCTTTCGGTGGAAACTCTTATGTATAGCCCGCATCTTCTGTCCTCATTCATTGGTCTGTCCAGCTCTTTTGTTGATTACTTTTCGAGCCATCGGTCAATATCCTTAGTTCTTAACTTTCATTTATAAAGTCATCTTAATAAACCAGTCAATTTTTCAATCATATCTTTAGTCCGATTTTCTATATCTTCTTTTCTCCATTCTGTTTTGCGCATTATGTGATTTATACTTGGAAATGTAGAAATACTACCTTTAAAATATCTTTCCTTCTTTAGGTCAAAATCGAGGTTTGATAAAGAAGAATTTTTTCTACGATTTAATAAAACCAGATTTCCTAATTTGTGTTTATATTCCTCTATTTCTTCTTCCGAAAACCATTCTCTCCATTTACTGCTTTTGGGCGGATTCTGCGGTAGTATGTGCTCTATGCTGATTCGCGAATAGTTACCAATAAATTGAGAATTATCTTGCATCAAATATTCATACTTTAAAAGAACATATTTTACGAATCTTTTTCCATAACCATTTCCCGATAAAGTATTTTTTAACTCGCTTACTTCTATCTTGAATACATCTAGATCTTCTAATACCTCCTTAGGAGTATCTGTTTTATCTATTTTCTTTATGATTCTATTCATATTTTCAATTCTTTGAGTTGGAGTAAAATATAAAATCCAATCACTGCTAAATTTAAATTCTAACTTTTTCAAAAACTCCAACAACAACTCATCACCAAACTTTTTATAAAAGTGAAGCAATGGTGGGATCCAATCAGTGGATGGTAAGGCTATTTTCATTATTGTTATTAAGTTTTTATATGCATTGTTTTCCTGAGCAGATTTTTCAGATAATGGTTCATTATTTGGCGAGAAATCTATAATTTTCGTATATATGGTATAATACTCTTCCAATATATCTACAGTTTCTTTTCCCTTAGTTAATTTTTTCTCCTTATATATTTTTTCTTCGAACTCCTCCAGTAAACTTTTCCTGGCCTTCTCTTTAAGTAATATTGTTCTAATAAATCCTAAAAATCTATCGAAATCCTCTCCTAATTCATTTTGTATATCTTCCCACTTCTTAGCATACTTTTCTGCCATTTCCTTACTTTCAGATTTTTCAATTTCCCCAATATTTATGGCTTTTAAGATATCAGCATTCGTCAAAGGTATCCCTCTGGTATTAAGAATTGTAAATAATCTAAACGCATCATCAAAATCTTCAGTTGCAACATATATAAAAACGACATTATTGAAAATAAAATCGATAAATCCTTCTATTTTATCTTCTTTATCACTAAAGAACTTATCAATTGTTTGAACAGCATCTCTCATATTTCTAACAGATATGTCTTTATTGCTTTGAACTATTTTATTTTCTAAAACGAATCCTCTTAAAAATTTATCAGAATCACCTCTTATTTTATAGACTATTCTCGGCATTTCTGGTATTCTTTTTACACGAATAGCCTTTTGAAATAAACTTTGCTCAATTGCTTCTTTTGTATCCTTCTCACTTGTTTTATCCTTAAGAATACGAAGCATAAGTGCAAAAGTAGTTAGTCTTTGCTGACCATCTAATACTTCATATTCGTTAAATGAACTTTGAACAACTTTTTTCAAAACCAATGAACCAACGAAGTACTCATCCTCTAGGTTATTCTCATAAGCAAACCATAAATCCTCTAATAAATCGTTGATATTATCTGATGTCCACACATACGGTCTTTGATATTCTGGGATCAAAAACCAAAAGTCCTCAAAGAGTTTGTTTAAAGTTATTTTGTCAGAGTCTATTTTTTTTCTCACCTCTGTACCTCCTAAAAGTGTTGTTGAACATATCACCTAACTTGCTACTTCTTCTACTACCCAAAGCATTTTACAACCGTCTCTCATGGTACAAAAATGGTGAAAATACCCCATGACACAGCAAGCCCTTTAACCTGATTGTCGGCTGATAAAAGAATAGCATTTTCCTCAATGCATGTTTTCATAATTAAATCATCTCTCTCCTGAGTAGTCATTTTTTCGAATTTAGAAGGATTAAATTCCCCCACTTCTTTTAGCTTAATTCTCCCAATAGATGCAAATTTTCCGAGTCTTTCAAATTCCTTTTTACCGCCTTTGGTGTCACACTCATATCTAACAACTGCGGGGATTAGAATGGTGAAATCTTCAAAGAATTTACTTTTTTCTAAGTCCTTCCCCAGCAAGCCTCTATTAATCACATTGCTATCTGGCACAATAAAACTGCAATAGTATCGTAAAGTAAAATTCAAATCTTCAATAGGTCCTCTGCAACTCGGGCATCTCGCCGTAAATCCTTTCCCTCCGGATGTGAAAAGAACTGCTTTAGAGGTTGTCCCACATGAAGGACAAACTACTGATAAAGCTCTTATATTCAACCTTCCTGAGTCTAACTCTTTTTTAAAGTCTTCTGACAGAAGATTATCCCTAATTGGAGGAATGATTTTCTTGACTTTGCCTTTAAGCCCCTCAATTTTTCTAATAGTCGAGAACGACCGTTTTATAAACCATGGCCATGGTTTCCCTGAACTATACCATTTTTTGAGCCATTCTAAAGTTTGTTTATTCCCCGCATTTCCAGAGCCTATTGAAATTCCATCTATCTTATAATCATCATTTTCGTTTATAGCTTTTATTACCGCTTCTCTATTTCTTTTAGCAATTATAGAAGCTACTCTTGCCTCTAAATATGTATCATCAGATTTTCGTGCAATAATGATTTCAGCTCCTTGTTTTTCCAAAAAGTTAAGAAATCGCTTAAGTGTAGGTCCTATACCATAATCGTCAATCACTATTCTGCACTTTCCAATATCAGCTTTCCTGAAAAATGAAGCCAGAATACGCTGATAAACAACATCCATAATTTTGTTAAGGTTATACCTGTCCACATGCCAGGGCGGTATCTTTTCTTCTACGAACTCTAAACCGTCGCTGATAAATTGGGAAATTTGTCTGAAAATATTATCCCAATACTCAAAGGAGTGTGCTTTCTTTGTATATCTGCTGTAGAAACTATCTTCTCCAACTGCGAAAAAAGATGGCTGGGAATAATTACACCTACAAGATGAGTGTGTCCAACAAGTTCACCTTTTCCAGTCTCATCTAATCCTATTAAAAATTCTCTTGTAGGCTGAACAAAAACCGAACCAACTAGAGAGTCAATATAATCCCACACCTCTTCCACAGCCGGATCTTGGGAATTTGAAGGAGTACTGTAAAGAGTGCCACTTGTATAAAAAGTAAATGTGCTATCGGAAAATTTTATTCTCCATCTTTCGGAGGCATTTTTTACTTCCTTTTCTTCTCCCCCTTGCTGCAACAAATATTCTTTTACCTTCTCTCCTTCCTCTTGGTTCAATTTCCATTTTCGTCCGCTCATTTGTATCGCCTCCTTCATATGTTCAACATTGTACAGCATAATATACAGAAATACATTAAAAGTCAAATATATTTAAGGCGGCGGAGCGTTTTTTGTTGAAGGAGATAGAGGAGATTGATA